>DASRTD010000187.1:0-28431 GCA_035656115.1 Mucilaginibacter sp. | reverse complement strand
TAAGCCCATTCCTTCAGCAGCTTAAATCCGGGGATCAGTATGGCTATTACGCCAAGCATTTTCCAGATGCCGATCAGCGAGATAAAATAAACGGGGTACCCCAGCGGTTTAAAACCGTCAATCGTCTGCTTCAGTTGCAGCGTCTGGGCCAGGCCCCCAAAGAAGATACAAAAGGATAATAACCCTGTAATTATCCAATACCAAATTAGCTTTCTCTTTTCCATTTTATTGTTGTTTTAGTTTGTTCATAAAATCCTGCAGCCGGTTATGCGCATAGTTTAAGCCCTGCGCAAAGGGCAGCTTCAGCAATTCGTCGCGCTGCGCGGGCGACTCGTATATCACGTGCATGTTGAGTTTACTGGTGTTATCGGTCACTTTTTCAAATTCTGTTATCTCCAGCTGAACGCCGAACGGCACATTGTTCATTTCAAATGTCCGGGTGATCTTCCGGTTGGGGATAAACTCGTGGAAAACGCCATTGGCCTGGAATGCCACGTTTCCTTTGGGGTCGCTTGTTTCAAACAGGTAGCTGCCGTGCTTTTTACATTCTAATTTCAGCACTTTCGTCCCCATCCATTGCGCAACAAGCTCGGGCTCTGCAAAGGCCCTGAAAAGTAATTCCAATGGCAGGTCAAATTCCCGGGTGATCACAATGTCCTGCTTGCCGTCTTCGGCGTCGATCTTTGTTTTCCGTTCCATGATGTTATTGCTCCTTATTTTTATTTTGGTATGCTTTCATTACAGCTTCTAAAACGTTAAACCTGTCATCCCACATTTTGCGGAAAGGTTCAATAAAGTCCGCCACTTGCTTCATCTTTTTTGCATTGATGTAGTAGTAAATTTCCCTGCCGGTTTGTCTTTGCGCTAATAATTCGCACTCGGTAAGTATTTGCAGGTGTTTTGAAACCGTTGGCCTGGCGGTGTCGAAATTTGCAGCTATGGCGCCGGCGGTAAGGCCCTGCGAAGCCACCAGCAGTAATATAGCCCTCCTGGTTGGGTCGGCTATGGCTTGAAATACGTCGCGTCTTAAATTCATCGTGTAGCTATTTGACTACAAATATATATGTAGTTATTTAACTACGCAAATTTTTTTTAAAATTTTTTTTAGGCGAAATGAACTTTAAGTTTGAATGGTTTGCAGAGCCTGTACCATTCGATTTATAAGCGATTCACATAAGTTTCTTTTTTGCCTGGAGGGCTTTATCAACCCGGCCCTTTTTCCCATTAAGCAAATATTTCCCCATTTTTTACCCAATTCGCCGGCGCTTCAGCAAAAAAACCCGCAAATAATCCAAATAACGATGTTTTTCCGGGCGGGTATAGTTTTTGCGCATTAGATAAAAACACATTGACATGGAACTGCATGCTATCACAATCGTCGCAACTGCGCTTACGCTGGTCCCCGTATTTCTCATTATAAAAACCGCCATTTCAATGGCGCGGCATAAAAAGATCCGCTGATATTCGCCTTATTGGTAAAGTTTGGTTTTTTTTAAGTGAATGGTCTTGTGGCTAACACCCCCGGGCCATTTTTTGTTAGCGCCCGCCAGCAGGCGATAGGTTTCGGCCGAAAATAGTTCTTCGCCAGGTAAATAACGGATTATCCCTCCTTAAATGTCTTTTGCTACACATGCGGTAACCAAATTAAAACGCCTGCGTATAATGGTAGCTGTACCACGCCCATTTACAATATGCCATTATCTGCAACCGAAACGGCCGAGCCCATAACCATCAACCTGCTGGAAGGATCGCATAAAACCAGCCGGTATCACCTTATCGGCGACTTCAACAACACCATTGCAGATTATCCAAAGGAAAAAACCATTATCGACCTCTTCGAAGAACAGGTTATAAACAACGAGGATGCTATCGCCCTTTGCCGGCATCAGCATTCAATGACGTACGGCGAACTGAACGCACACGCCAACCAGCTGGCTCATTATTTAATTGCAAACGGCGTAAATAAGGGGGATAACGTGGGCCTGCTGGTTTCGCGCAGCTTTGATATGGTGATCGGTATGCTGGCCATTATGAAGGCCGGCGGCGCTTATGTGCCCATCGATCCGGATTATCCGGTAGACCGGCAGGAGTATATCCTGCAAAATTCAGGCGTTACACTTGTTATTGTCGACGGCGATTACGCATTGCTGGCATCGATGAACAGGCCCCGCGTGATCAGGATGAGGGAAACCGCCCTCGGCAATTATGAAATCACCAATCCGCAAGTTAGGATCGACAGCACACAACTTGCATATACTATTTATACATCCGGCTCGACAGGAAGGCCGAAGGGCGTCATGATCGAACATCATTCAGCCGTCAACCTGTTGCTTTGGGTGAACAAGACGTTTGAAGTGGGGCCGGATGACCGCCTGCTTTTCATCACATCGATGTGCTTCGACCTTTCCGTTTATGATATTTTCGGCCTGCTGGCTGCGGGTGGATCGATCGTGATGGTGGAGAAGCAGGAACTGATGGATGTGCCGAAATTGAAGGAAATGCTGGTTAAGCACGAAGTTACCTTTTGGGATTCGGTACCCTCCACAATGGATTATTTTATAGGCGAGCTGGAAGCGGCCGGCAGCAAATACTTTACCAGCAAGCTAAGGCTGGTGTTTATGAGTGGCGATTGGATCCCGGTGAACCTGGCCGATCGCATAAAGAGATATTTCCCTGGGGCAAAAACCATCGGCCTGGGAGGCGCCACGGAAGCGACCGTTTGGTCTAATTTTTACGCGATAGACAAAGTTGAAACCCATTGGACAAGCATCCCTTATGGCAAGCCGATTACCAATAACTTTTTTTACGTACTCGACGAGCATTTAAACCCTGTTCCGTTTGGCGAAGAGGGTGAGCTATACATCGGCGGTGTTGGGGTGGCCCGTGGTTATGCTAATGACAAGGAAAAAACCGAACGGTCTTTTATGAGAGATCCGTTCAACAGCACGCTCGGTGGCCGCATGTACAAAACCGGCGACCTGGGCCGCATGCTTCCATCCCTGGATATGGAATTTATCGGGCGTATTGATGACCAGGTAAAGATTCGCGGTTTCAGGATAGAATTGGGCGAGATAGCTACCGCCTTGCAGAAGCATGAAAGCGTAAGGTCAGCCGTGGTTTTGGCTAAAACGGTAAAGGAGAATGAAAAGGAACTGGTTGCCTATATTATTGGTGACGTTAAGGCAGGCGAGCTTAAGACATACCTGTATGATATGCTGCCCGCTTATATGGTGCCGGCCAACTATATAATGCTCGAAGCAATTCCGTTGACAAGCAACGGCAAGGTGGATAAAAAAGCTTTGCTGATGTATGTTTGCCCCGAAGATGACATCAGTTTCTACATAGCTCCGCGTACAAACGTTGAGATGATGCTGGCCGATATTTGGTCGGAGTATTTGAACTTAAAAAAAGTGGGCATTTACGATAATTTTTTTGAGTTGGGCGGACATTCGCTGATCGCCGTTAAGGTGATGACCAAAATCGAGCGCCTTACCGGCAAACGCCTGCCCCTTGCTTCCTTGCTTGAAAAACCGACCATTGAGCGGCAGGCCCGCCTGCTCGACCTGGACGGCAGATCGGTTACCTGGGATTCATTGGTGCCCATCAAACCGCAGGGCGCCAAAATGCCGCTATACATTGTTCATGGAGCCGGTTTAAACGTATTGTTGTTTAACGCCGTAGCCATGGGCCTTGCGCCTGATCAGCCGGTTTACGGACTGCAGGCCAAAGGGCTGGACGGCATAGAAGAGCCGTTAAAAACGATTGAAGAAATGGCGGCTTTTTATGTCGGCGCGGTTACGCGGCACAACCCGAACGGGCCATATGCGCTTTCCGGATTTTCATTCGGCGGTATTATCGCATGGGAAATGGCGCGCCAGCTGAAGGCAGAGGGCAGAGAGGTAAAATTGCTGGCGCTTTTTGACACCAACGCCTATCAAACTATTTCATCATACCCCTTTGCCAAAAAAATACAAAGCCAGTTGGCCTATTATGTAAATAATATAATCCACACGCTGAAGTTTACCACAGGATTCCGAAATACAATGCGCGAAAAAACCAAACATCTGAAGCGTAAACTGATCAGGCGCTATTGGTCCATTTTTTATAGCAAAGATCAAAACCAGCAAGGATTTTTCGGTTATGCCCACAAAATCGATAAATATAATATCGATGCGCTAAAAAACTACCAGTTAAAGGCGCAGGACATTGAACTGGATGTTTTTAAAGCCGAAACACGTACTTACTACGTTTCAGATAAGAAATTCCTTGGCTGGAGGCCGCTGGCGTTGCAAGGTGTTAACGTTCATCATATCCCCGGAGAGCATAACACCATTTTTAAAGCGCCAAATGACCGGCCCTTTGCTGAAGCCTTGCAGAAATGTTTGGACAGGGTGAATGCAGCACCCCCCCCCGGTTCGGCATCCTGAAGCAACGGTGCTGGAATCAAAGGTGTTTTAACATCTGATTTGCATATCCTCAATTAAATTTGTTTCTTGTGCTGATATTCATTGGTTTGTCGTAATCGGCTCACAAGATTAGTGTTAAACCAGCGTTTAAAGTTCGAAAAAGCCAATTAAACCCTGCCAGAGCGAGCGGGTCAAAACTGATTTAATGAGAAAAAACTGGTTAGTCCTGTTAACGGCGGTAATCCTGGTGGCCGCCTGCAACAGGAAGAGGGAGATAACGGTAAGCACTTTTGCCGGCAATGGTGCTTTAGGCGCAATTGACGGGAAGGCTGACGAGGCTTCATTTTCAAACCTGATGGGCATTGCGGCGGATTCCGCCGGGAATTTCTATATAGCCGATTCGCGGAATAACCTGGTCAGAAAAATTGATGCTGATGGTAACGTAACAACATTGGCAGGTAGTGGTAAGCAGGGCTCGGGTGACGGCAAGGGAACAGCCGCATCGTTCTTTTTTCCGGCGGCGCTGGCTTCGGATGCTATGGGTACTGTTTATGTGGCCGATATGCTGAACAGTATGATCCGCAAAATAAGCCCGGACGGAACGGTTACGACCATAGCCGGGAGGCTGACGCCCGAGGTTGCTAAATACCGCGATACAGTGATAAAATTTGATAACCCTTACGGCATAGCTGTTGACAAGCAGGGCAATGTGTTTGTGGCGGACTGGGAACGGGATATGATAAAAAAAATAAGCCCCGACGGAAAAGTTACCGCAGTTGCGGGAACCGGAGAAAAGGGGGCGAAGGATGGCAAAGGTGCGGATGCTACATTTTACTTGCCCGAGGGCTTAGCTTTTGACCTGGCGGGGAACCTTTATGTGGCGGATTGTTATAACAACATGATCCGAAAAATAAGCCCTGATGGGATAGTGAGTACGCTCGCCGGGAAAAGTGCAAAAGGCTCGAATGACGGCAAAGGCAAGGCGGCGTCATTTTCGCACCCGGACGGCCTGGCTGTTGACAGGGCCGGGAATGTATACGTGGCTGACGTGGGCAATAACAAGATTCGTAAAATAACGCCCGATGGCGTAGTAACCACCGTTGCAGGGACAGGGAAACGCGGCGCGCAAAATGGGCCGGCAAGATCGGCGACGTTTTACCGGCCGTTTGGGTTGACCATCGATAAGCACGGCAACCTTTATGTAGCAGATTATCAGAATAACAAGGTCCGCAAAATTAGTTTTTGATATCGCTTAACAAGAGTAATAAAAGGCAGATTTAAAATAATAACCACGCAAATGATAAAAAAAATTACCATCCCGGTATTGTTGGCCCTGATTTTTTTGGGCTGCAAAAAGAAGGAAAATCCGGTCCCGCCCCCTATTCCCCCGGTTGATACTGTGGTTGGCAAGCTGAATAATGAACACTACTCCGTGTTAACCCAGCACAACGACAATACTAGGGCCGGGTTCGACAGCAAGGAAGCCGTGCTGACAACTGCAAATGTTAACAGCAGCTCTTTTGGCAAACTGTTTAACCTTACTGTTGACGACCAGGTATACGCCCAGCCATTGGTTTATGGCAATCTTGCTATCGCATCGGGTACGCATAATGTGGTTTTCATCGCTACAACCAACAATACCGTTTATGCTTACGATGGCACAAATGGTAAGCTGTATTGGAAAAAGAACTTTACGGTGTCGGGCATGCGGGCGCCGCTGGCATCGGACATGAACTCAGGTTGGTGTACACCATATACCGACTTTGCCGCCGATATCGGCATAGTAGGGACGCCCGTTATCGACTCGGCATCAAAAACCATGTATTTTGTTGCGCGCAGCACTAACGGGACCCAATTCATACAATACCTTCATGCGATAAACATCGTAAACGGCGCCGAGAAGGCGGGCAGTCCTGTACAGATAGCCGCCAGCGTTTCGGGCACCGGCGATGGCAGTGTGGGTGGTATGGTAAGTTTTGACCCCCGCCGTAATAACCAGCGCCAGGGTTTGGCATTGGTAAACGGGGTGGTTTATATTTCGTGGTCGTCGCATTGCGACTGGAACCCGTACCATGGCTGGATAATAGGGTACAACGCCGGCACCCTGCAGCAGCAGATCGTTTATTGCGACACGCCAAACGGCGAAGCAGGCGGCTTGTGGGAAAGCGGTATGGGGATAGCGGCTGACGCAGGCGGCAACCTTTATGTTACTTCGGGTAATGGCACTGTTGGTGATGACCCGTTCTCAGCCTCGGGTAACGGAACCGCTCCAGGATCAACCAACCCTAATCCCAGTGACGTAACCAATCGCGGCGAAAGTGCCATAAAACTAACCCCGAACGGATCGACATTAAAAGTAAACAGCTTTTTTACGCCGACCAGCTATTACAACATGGACAACAACGACCTGGATTATGGCGTGATGGGCACATTTTTAGTACCGGGAACAAACGACTTTTTAACGGGTTGCAAGGACGGCAACCTGTACCTTTTGAATAAAGATAACATGGGCGGTTTTTCGGCAACGGGCAATGCGGTGCTGCAAACCATTCCGTTAAACGTAAGCCTGCACTGTCAGCCGGCGTTTTATGCGGGCGGGTTGAATACCTATATGTATGTATGGTCGGAAAATGACCAGTTAAGGGCATTTTCGTTTAGCGGCGGTTTATTTGCGACTAATCCAACAGTATCTTCGGACAATGGCCCAACGGGGGGCTGCGGCGCCGATCTTTCGGTATCTTCAAACGGAACCATCCAGGGGACAGGCATACTATGGGCCACCTATGCCATTTCGGGCGATGCCGGTAACACAGTATCACCGGGTATTCTCAGGGCTTTTGATGCGGCCGACATCACCCGGGAATTGTGGAACAGCAGCCAGTCGGGCGGCGATTTCCCGGGAAACTATGGCAAATTTTGTTCACCAACTATAGCCAACGGCCATGTATACCTGGCCACCTTTTCACAGAAAGTGGTGGTATATGGGTTGAAATAAACGCACTTTAATGACATGCAAAACCGCCCCTGAGCTAAAATTCGCGGGTGGTTTTTGTTTTATGAGATACGGCGCTGCGTTGCGGAAAACTGGTTTCCGGCATATCGCATTGCCGGCAATGCTTGTTTGTCGGCCTAAACCAGCTTCTTCATAAAATAAAAACACGCATTTTGGTTAGCAAAGCTGATTCCTGGTCGCGGAAAACAATATTCAGCATCTGGAAGCGTTCAAGGAGCGCAGTCAAAATAGGTGTTTAACCACGTAATTGTTAATAAATGTTAAATATTGGTGATAAGGCACATAGGGAAACTAAATTCACGTTAGCTACAGAATGTTGCGGTAGATTTGTTTGGAACAATTTCGAAGCGGTTGAAGCAGTAAACCAAAGAACAACATGAGTGACCTGCTGGTTTTCAAAAGAAGCTGTAAGCTGATGGGTAACCATTTTGAGCTGACGGTTGTTGCTGAAGATGAAAAATGGGCCGATGAACGGATCGACGCCGGGATTGCCGAGATACAGCGGATCGAGCGCTTGCTCACTACCTTCAGCGATGATAGTGAAACGAACAGGGTTAACCAAAATGCCGGTATAACGCCGGTCGCCGTAAGCCGGGAAACTTTCAACCTTGTTGAGCGGTCGCTCCGGATATCAGCGGTGACACAGGGAGCGTTTGATATCACCTATGGCTCGATCGACAAGCGGCTATGGAACTTTGATCAAAGCATGACCTCGCTGCCTGATAGGGCAACGGCGAAAAAAATGGTCCGCCTGATCAACTACCGAAATGTTGAGCTTGATGCCGGGAAATGCACCATCTACCTAAAGGAAAAGGGGATGAGGATTGGTTTTGGCGGGATAGGCAAGGGTTACGCCGCGGAGCGCGCCAAACAGGTAATGAAGCAGCAGGGGGTGAAAAGCGGCGTGGTAAACGCTTCCGGCGACTTGTGCGCCTGGGGTTATCAGCCTGACGGCAAGCCGTGGACGATAGGAATAGTGAACCCAAATGTATCGCACGAAATTTTTTCGTATTTGTCGGTAACTGATTTGGCGGTGGCAACTTCGGGCAACTACGAGAAGTATGTAATGATTGACGGTAAAAGATATTCGCACACGATAGATCCGCGTACCGGGCTGCCGGTTACCGGGATCAAAAGCGTAACCATCATCACCACCAACGCCGAAATAGCTGATGCAATGGCAACACCGGTAATGATCATGGGTATTTATACCGGGCTGGACCTGATCAACCAGATGAATAATATAGAGGCGATCATTATTGACGACGACGATAAAATGTACACTTCGAAAAATATAAATATTAATTAAAACCCACCTAATGGCAAAGCGACAAGTCACCATCGCCGCAGGCTCACTCATGCTGATAGCAGCAAGCTCATGCGTGCATTTAAAGGAGTACCAGAAAAGCCGGCTGAATGATTCGGAAATGGCTCTTACCAACCGCAAAGTTGAAAAGAACGAATTGAACTTTCAATCATACGAGGAAGCAGCTTCCGGGGCAAACGCGGGAAAAACCGGCGGCGGATGCGGATGTAACTAATTTTTCAAAAAAGCCCCACCGATAATTTATGAAGAAAAGATATTTGTCCGTAATCGGATTTGCCCTGATCTGCCGCATGCATGCATTTGGCCAAGCCAGAACCGATACCGGCGTTTTTGCAAAACATCCAGTTAGTTTATACGCACCAGTTGATCATGATACGACCACCAGGGAATATAATCCGCGGGCCCTGCATATCGATGAAATAGACTTCGTGTCGAGCTATTATACCCAAACCGGCGATCATTCGCCTGTAACCGGTGGCATCGGGACACAGCAGGTTACTGATTTTGCAAACGGCATAAACCTGAATTTGCTTTGGTACAACGATGCCAATAATAAAAACACGTTGATGCTGGGTTTAGGGTATGACCACCATTCTTCGGCCTCGGCAGGTTACGTGGCGCTCCACGGCGGCGCCAACCCCAACGGAACGCGATTATACCCATCGGTGGATTGGACCGTTGAAAATTCAAAAACCGGCAACACATTTGGAATAGGCGCCTATTATTCAGGCGAGTATAACTACAAGTCGAAGGAACTCGACGTTCACTGGACTACAAAGACCGACGATAAGAACGGCGAGTTTGGCGTTAAACTGCAGGCATATTTAGACAGGGTAACCATGATATTGCCGTCGGAGTTTGTGCCCGCGCCGGCGATATCTCAACCCGGCACAACCGTTATCACTACCGCAAGCGGAAATACCGTTGTATTAAGCAGCAGCGGCCAGGTACTTAACAACTCAAAGAATAGTTTGCCGACAAGCGGGCGAAATACTTTTACGGCTGCGCTATCGTACACGCAGCAAGTAAGCTCAAGGTTTCAGTTTAGTATTTTGGGTGATGCGGTTGCGCAAAACGGATATCTTGGCCTGCCTTTCCACCGCGTGTATTTTAGTAACCCGAAGGATACGGACGCGGTAGAAAAGCTGCCTTCGTCGCGGTTTAAATTCCCGATCGGCGCAAGGATGAATTATTTCCTGGGGGATAATATCATTTTGAGGGGATATTATCGTTATTATATAGATAGCTGGGGAATCAGGTCGAACACGGCCAGCCTGGAGATCCCGTACAAGGTCACGCCGTTCTTCTCGATATCGCCATTTTACCGGTATTACGACCAAACGGCGGCGAGATATTTCGCGCCTTACGAGGTCCACAACGTTACGGATGCGTTTTATACGAGCAACTACGAGTACTCCAACTTTCACAGCGGGTTTTATGGCATAGGCTTCAGGGTGGCGCCGCCGAAGGGCGTTTTTGGCTGGCAAAACCTGCATGACCTGGAAATTAGATATGGACATTACTCCCAAACGACCGACCTGGTTTCAGACGTAGTTTCGTTGAGTTTGGGGTTTAAGTAAGGGGAAATTATCGAAATTGTTAGCGCACTATTAATTTTTAAACATACATATTATATTATCGTAAACTTCATTTTATCCCCAAAATGTATGCGTAAATTGCCCATACATAATTGCGGATAAATTTAATTTGATTAAACATGAAATTAATTGCTATCGCTTTTATTACGTTCTTTTCGACTAACGTTAACTGGTTAGGAGATTTTGATGCAGCAAAAACGCAGGCCGTGCAGCAGCACAAGCTGATCATGGTAAATTTTTCCGGATCCGACTGGTGCGGACCTTGCATTCGCCTGAGGAAAGAGATACTGGAATCAGCGGCATTTGAAGCGTATGCAGCAGATCACCTGGTGCTGGTAAGAGCTGATTTCCCGAGGCAGAAGAAAAACCAACTAAGCAAAGAGCAGGTTAAACTGAATGAAGCGCTGGCAGATAAGTACAATTCGGAAGGCAAATTCCCCTATACCCTGCTGGTGGACGACACCGGCAAAGTATTGTTTCAATGGGATGGTTTTCCTGATGAAACGCCCGATCAGTTTGTCGGCCAAATAGACGAGATCGTGCAGGCAAAGAAAGGCAGCTGATGCAACCCAATGCCGGAAAGTAAGGGTTTGCGGGGTGAATGATTGGAAGAATATCCTGAAGAAACATTATATTAATTATTAATTCACGGCATTATGGAAACGACAGTAAAAACGAGCATGAACAGCTTCTTCTTTTATTTTTGGCTCGTAATAATGGGAATGATATTTATATTGAGCGGAGCGCTCGCTTAAGGCTGGGTTGTTTGTCATCTGCCAGGCCATAGGTATGGTATTCCACGCAAAAACGGCGATCGCCTGCGGAGCGCGTCTATCCGTTTGTGCTAATCACGTTTAATAGCTTTCCTATACGCTTTTGCCGTTTTTCCGAAAACGAGTTTAAATGCCTTGTTCAGATGGCTTTCGTCGGTGTATCCCAGTTCATCCGCTATTTCTGAAATATTCAGGTCGCTGAAACGAAGGCGGGTTTCCACCAGGCTCAATTTATAGCGGCTTGCGTAGGCTTTTAGCGTGATGCCCGTGTGCTGTTTAAAATAACGGTTCAGATGATCGGGGGTTTTGTGAAAATGCTTTGCCAGGTTTTCAATCCTGGTCAACTCTTTGTGATAAATGCTCTGCTGTATGTAGCTGGTTATTTCGTGAACCGTGTTTTTGGCTCCTGCATTTTTCTTTTCGGTCGCCTTGTTTTCCTGTATGATCCGCGCGATCAGGTTAAGCAGTAGAAAAACGATATTTTGTGCGATTATTCCGCCGTATGCTCTTTGGCTTTCTTTCTCGGCGACCAGCTGCATAATTAATGCTTTAATCAGCAGGATCTCGTCATGACTGCCTTCCACGTAACCTTTCAGGCTTTGGTGGTTATGAAAAACGTACTCCATGTGCACAAAAAACTCGCTGATCTCGGCGCGATCGGTCTCCTGGTGATGCCGCTTGGCAAATAAGCCCTTTGTAAAGTCGATAATGCAAACCCGCGTATTTGCCACCACATTGAAGCCGTGTGTGTCTTCCGGGGTCAGCAAAAATAAGTTTCCGGCCTCATAAGGATAATGATTATCATTGATCGTGTGGAAACCGCTGCCTTCCAGTATGTATAACAATTCGAAATAGTGATGACGGTGCGGTGGGAATACCGATGATTGAATATTGCGCAAAGCAATGTCTATGTCCGCGAAAAGCCGCATGCGCTAAAATACCGAAAAAGAACGGGTTTTTACCTGTTTGTTTTTTTGAAGAAAAGATAACTTCACCAATCAGAAATTTAATCAAAACCCGGATGGATACGGTTATTTCAAAATATGATGTTGAGCAGTTAAATGATATTATCCTTAACAGGAGGAGCATTTATCCGCGGCAATACGACAAGGGAAAAGCGGTTCCGGATGAAGTGATATGGCAGATATTGGAAAATGCTAACCGAGCGCCGAATCACAAGCAGACCGAGCCATGGCGGTTTAAGGTGTTTTCTGGTGAGGGCCGACGATATTTCGCCGAATTGCAGGCAGGAATTTACCAGGAATATGCCGGAGAGGACTATAATGAGGGACGTTACCAAAAATTGCTGGAGTACCCGATGTTAGCCTCTCATGTGATCTCTATCGGGATGCACAGAAATGAACAAGGCATATTGCCGGAAAACGAGGAGATACAAGCTGTATCCTGTGCAGTTGAAAATATGTTTTTAACGGTTACCGCATACGGTTTAGGTTCGTATTGGACGACAGCTGGTATTACCTACTTTGAACAGGCAAAAGCACATTTTGACCTGGGTGAAAAAGACAAACTGATGGGTTTCTTTTACATAGGCTATGTTGCCATCCCTTATAAAAGCCTTTCAAAAAGAAGCCCGGTTCAAACCAAAGTTGAGTGGATAAACGAGTACAAAAACCACTGTGGGCTAAACGATAGAAATACAATAGCAGCCAAACCGCAAACCGCTAAAGGCGGGCTAAAAGGCCACGATCATGAAAGCCAAACCCGCTGGGTGGTAATGCTGACGGTGTTAACCATGATACTCGAAATTGTTATCGGCTATTACAGCAATTCCATGGCTTTAACCGCGGAAGGCTGGCACATGTCGACCCATGTTTTTGCTATTGGATTAACATGGGCCGCTTATTTTTTTACCCGTAAATATGGCCAATCGCAAAAAATTGCTTTTCACAGCGACCGTTTGCTGTCCCTTTCAGGATTTACCAGCGCTATCGTATTGCAGATCATCGCGATCATTATGGCTATTGAATCTATCGGGCGTTTAATTCACCCCCTGCCCATTAAATTCGGCGAAGCCATCGTCGTAGCCATTATCGGCCTGGTGGTTAACGGCATAAGCGCCTTGCTGCTGCATCATGACCACGATCTTCACGACCATAACATCCGTGCCGCTTACCTGCACGTTTTAGCCGATGGGTTAACCAGCCTGACCGCCATTATCGCGCTGACCATCGGCTTATTTTTTCATTTATTCTGGCTGGATGCACTTAGCGGGATCATAGGCAGCATTGTTATTACCAGTTGGGCGGCCCAACTGATAAAAGGATCCGGCAGCAAATTAATAGATTTTAAAAAAACCGTTTGACATTTTGGGGTACCGCCAATCCAATATTTATTTCGGTATCAATACTACAAATTATGATTTTTAGTTTTTTAACCCCTGTACGACTTTATTATATAAAGATTCTATTTATAACAACCGCTTTGCTGCTCCTGTTGCTTAAAAGCGAACAGCACTACTCCAACTTGTCAACGGTCATTGCACTGCTTTGCGCTGGATACTACCTTGGAAAACTCACCTGCAGCGTTCACTTAAAGAACATGAGCATTGGCATCACCATGCTGATATTTGTGCTGATGAACATGGCCCACTCCTTTATCGACGGGGTTAGTTTTACAGGGCAATCTTTATATTATTGGCTCGGGGCCGTAGGCGGCCATGAGCTTATTCGCCAGCCAACGCTGTATGTCGTGCTTTGGGCAATACTTCAGCCCATTGAATCGGATACTTTTGTGAAGATGATCATTTGTTTTATTTGTGTCACCTTAGTATGGATAATCGGCATTTGGCTCGGAGAAATCAGCGGGGCATCGGTTTCACGCCTTTATAATGTAACGGGCTGGGTCGGATACAGTATTTTTCTGTTTATCGGCGACATTGTACATCACCTTATCGACCAATACCATACATTGATACTGAAAAAAGATGTTGAATAACCCATTAAACAAGTGGTTTGGGAAAACCTTTAGCATATCGTTAAAGTTTATCGAGACCTATAGAAAAATCAGATGATTTAGGAATGCACATAGTCCGGCTTACCCAATTCCATCCACCAGGATATTTTCTCCGAATTTTTGAGATACGGTTGTTTTTTCCTTTCCTCCAATTGAGATTACCAGCGAGCCATCGAACGGAATTTTTTCTATAAACTGAATAGTTGTACCGATGCCAATATCCAGTTTTAGCAAATATTGTAAAAACGCACTGCTGGTGTCGCGTACCGCCGCTACGTGGCAGGATGAACCGGCCTTCAGACTGGCCAGAGACACGGAATAAGATTTAGGCATTTTCCCATTGGCTTTCGGGATAGGGTCACCATGCGGATCATATTCAGGGAAGTTCAGGAATTTATCCAGGCGGTCAGCGAGTGTGGCATCCTTAATGTGTTCAAGCTCTTCCGCTATATCATGGATCTCATCCCACCTGAAGCCAAGCTTTTCCAGCAAAAAAACTTCCCAAAGGCGATGCCTTCGTACAATTAAAATAGCATCCTTCAAGCCTTGATCTGTCAGACGGACCCCCTTTTTCTTGTCGTAATCAATTAATTGTTTGTCTGCGAGTTTCCGGATCATGTCCACTACTGAAGCCGGGTTATTTTCCAATACCTCCGAAATGGCTGTGGGCGTGATCTTTTGCCCTTTCTCCTGCGCCAGCCGGTAAATAGCTTTCAGATAGTTTTCTTCCGATAGTGTATGCATGCGATAAAAGTGAGTGCCATACAAACTTAAATAAAATAACCTTGTTTTAAAAATTAGCCACAACTAATTTTTATTATTTGAATAGTCGAATTTTATAAATATGTTTGCCAAAATATTTATATGAGGATACCCTGCTTATTGTTTCTTTTGTTTTTATCGATAAATGCTTCCGCACAGAATGCGACTTTAGAAGGCTTGGTGACCAGTGGCGGAGAGCCTGTGGCGTTCTGCAATGTCACCATTTCAGGGACAACAATGGGTGTTAAAACTAATGATAAGGGATATTTTGAGATCAAGAATATCGCCCTGGCCTCTTATCAGCTTGTCGTAACATGTATCACTTATCAAACCGAAAGAATTAACGTGGATATTCAAAGGGCGGGGATAACTACCTTGAATATCGAATTAAAAGTGGCGGATAATCAATTAAATGAAGTTGTTGTTACCGGTGTCTCCAAAGCGACACTGATCAGGGAAAACCCGTTGGCAATGGAAGCCGTCTCCACTAAACAAATTGATCAGTCGGCAGAAAGCAACGTGATTGATGCTATCGCCAAAAACGCGCCCGGTCTGCAAACTGTAAAAACAGGGCCGAATGTTTCCAAACCCTTTATTAATGGGCTGGGTTATAACCGTGTGCTGACACTCTATGACGGACTTCGTGTCGAAACACAGCAGTGGGGTGATGAGCATGGTGTACCGATGGATGATTATATTATTGAAAAGGCAGAAGTCATTAAAGGCCCTGCAAGTTTGATGTATGGCTCTGATGCTATTGCGGGTGTTTTGAGTCTGTTTCCTGCGATTCCGAAAGATACTGACCGCCTCATCCATGGCAGGTTTTTGTCCGAATATCAAACCAATAACGGGCTGATTGGCAACAGCCTTATTCTTTCATCCGGTAATCCGCATTGGGCCTGGGCTCTGCGCGGTTCGGAAAGAATAGCAAGGGCTTATACCGACCCCATAGACGGAAGGGTGTATAATACCGGATTTAAAATGGCCAATGCGTCTGCGTTTTTGGGTTATAACAGTGAAAAAGGGTATTCTCATTTTAATGCGACTTTTTATGATAATCGCCAGGGTATCCCTGATGGCAGCAGGGACTCGCTAAGCCGCAAGTTTACTTACCAGGTTTACGAGTCGCCCGGCGAAAACACGATCCAGCCCCTGACAGACAATATCAAAGCAAGGCCCATTGTGCCGGAAAACGTACTTAACTCCTATGCCGTAAGCCCTTTGTCACAACGTATCCAGGATTACCGTTTATATTCGGACAATTTTTATAAGCTCGGGCAAGGTGATATAAAAGCTTCCCTGGGCTTCGAACAAAACATCCGCAGAGAATATAACCATCCGACAGACCCTGACCAAGCCGGTGAATATATTCTTTTGAATACAATTGACTATGGACTACGTTACAATGCACCTACTATTTGGAATATTGAACCCACTTTTGGTGTTAATGGCATGTACCAAACCAATACTAACAAAAATGCCACAGATTTCCCGATACCGGACTATAATCTCTTTGATGCCGGAACTTATGGTTATGCTAAATGGAAACAAAACAAGTGGACAATTGCCGGCGGCTTAAGGTATGATCACCGGACTGAAAACGGGGACGAAATGTATATTAAACCTAATCCTGCAACCGGGTTTTACAGGCAAGTTCCTTTAAGTGATTCAACCGGGGGTATCCGTCAGTTTCAAACATTCCATCTGCATTTTCAGGGTGTATCGGGCAGTATAGGAGCAACTTACCAGTTGAATGACCAGCTAAGTTTCAAGGCTAATATTGCAAGAGGCTATCGTTCACCAAATATCACCGAAATTGCTTCCAATGGCCTGGATCCCGGAGCGCATATTGTGTATGAGGGAAACCTGGATTTTAAACCTGAATTCAGTTTACAGGAGGATGCTGGTTTAGCAGGTGTATTCACAGGTGTATCTTTCAACCTGAGTGCTTTTAATAACTACATCCAAAATTATATCTATGAGGCCCAGGAGGTTGATAAAAATGGCAATCCTGTTGTAGTGGTGCCCGGTAATAAGACTTTTCAGTTTCAGCAAACCAATGCACAATTATATGGTATAAATGCAACGCTGAATATTCATCCGGATGAATGGAAAGCATTCCGTTTCGACAATGCTTTTTCTGTGGTTTACGGATATAACCTGAACCCGAAATATAATGATGCAGGCGTAAACGGGGAATATCTGCCTTTTATTCCCCCGCCCAGGTGGTTAAGTAGTTTTAATTATGATCTCTGCGTAAATGGAAAAACAATTCGGCTGGTCACTTTCAAAATGGAAGCGGATTGTAATCTGGCACAAGATCGTTATCTGGGTTTATATAGGACCGAAACGCCGACACCGGCTTACACATTGTTAGATGCATCGGTCAACACAGAAATCAACTATAACAAAAACCACGTACTGCAATTCCAGATAGCAGTCAACAACATATTCGACACCGCTTACCAATCCCATTTAAGCAGGCTGCAATATTTTGAATATTATACGGCGTCGCCTAATAGTCATATGGGTATCTATAATATGGGTAGAAATGTTTGCTTAAAAATGATCATCCCCTTTTAATTAAATTAATTCGGGATTTTTTTGCGGCATATCCCGCATTTTCCCCAAACAAATAACGCAAGCATCCGGGCCTTGAAGCCTTTTGGGAGGGATATTGTAAATATCTCTTGCGGGGGCGACTCCAGCATTTTCCGGCAATCGGGGCAGTTAAAATGTGTGTACACCGGAAACTGTTTGGAGGCGCTAAAACGACTCAACGCGTAGTAGACCGTGCCGCTAAGATCAAACAGCTTGTAAATAGCGCCTTTTTTTTCGAGTGTTTTTAAGGTTTTATAAAGCGTTATGCGGCTTATCCCTTTTGTCCGCCGTTTGATTGACCTGATTGAAACAGCCGGACCAATCGAGATGATTGCAGACAATACTTTTAGCCGGGCCGTTGTTATTTTCAGCCCGAAGTTTTCTAATAAAGTTCTCGCGTCAACTTTCTCATCCACCTTTCTCATCTTACATAAAATTTTATGAAGACGGCCCTCGACCGGCAATTGATATTTGCCAGAACGATCAGCCTGTTTTTAAATATCCCGCAGAAAAGATAAGGGCCTGCCCAAAAAGCAGGCCCTTATTTGGGTTATAGAGCCGCAACCGGTTTTGTATGCGGCGACAGATCAAACGGGACGATAACTTTAAAGCTGATATCGCGCCCCATATTATAAATGCCTGGCTGGATGCCAGGAGGCACCACGGCGTTATCAAAATATTTAAGCCTGCTCATGTTCGATTGGTAAGCCACATTGGCAAGGTTTGTTCCCTCGATAAACAGCTCAACAACTTTGCGGCCTTTTGAGTCTACTAAATTGGCGCCTATTCCAGCGCTCAATAAATTATAACCCGCTGTATAGGTTTCGGTACCATAAGCGGCAAAGAAACGGTCCTGTGCGTCATAGTGGTCGAAGCCGATAAAGGCATAAACATTTTTAAAATCACCAAATCCTTTTGCAAAAGTTCCGCGCAACTCCGAATGAGTATGCAGCGGCGGGATAAATGGCAGATATTTTAAACTATCCGGCTCATGGCCGCCATTGCCCAAATTGGTGCCGTAAGTTAAGGTGAGCGAGTTGGCGAAATGCAGCCATGAAAGCGGATGAATATCTAAGTAAAATTCACCGCCGTCGATGCGCGCCTGGGTCTGCACGTACGAAAACTTGCTGTATATTCCATTTGGATTAGGTGAGCCGTCGGGGTTTACACGTATAGGGTTGCCCTGCGCATCCACCAATTGCTCCTGGAAAATATAGTTTTGTATGTTGTTGTCGAAAAGCTCAACGCTTGCCGAAACATTAGGCAGGGTAAGAAATGCGCCGATGTCTCCCTGAACGTCGAATTCCGGTTTAAAACTACTGTTGCCGACGTGATAGATCGAGGAACCGGGGTCGGCGCCGTTGGCGGAGAGTTCGGCGATACTTGGGGCGCGGAACCCGCGTGCGATATTGCCTTTTACCAGGAATTCATCGCTGAAATTATAGGTTGCGCCAAAACTTCCGGTCGCCCCTGAAAAAGTTTTGCTTAACGCCGGAAATTGCTGGTACACGTTATGTGTGCTTCCGGGATTGGGGCCTGTATAAAGCGAGGGGTAGTAAACATTTGTGGAATCAACATAAGCAGCCTGTTCGGTGACCGAACGGCTGTCATACCTGGCGCCGGCGGAAAGGTCCAATTTCCCGAAACTTTTTTTAATCACAGCAAAGGGGCCTATGTCAAACAAACTATAAGCAGGGATCGGAAAAACGGTAGCGCCGCCTATATTGTTGTTTTCGTGTTGCCCGTTAACCCCCACTGATGTTTCGTAATCATTTCCCAGGGTAAAATTGTACTTAACATCATAAGTATAAGTTGCCAGTTGCAAGTTCAGGCCCGGAATATCAGGTTCGGTGTAATGCGTGTACTCGCGGCGGTGGCTAAACTGGTAGCCCAGGTTAACGATGAGGTTTCCGTTGCCTAATGCAATATTGCTGTTATCATAAATCCGATAAAGCTGCACATGCTGGTGCAATGGCGTAATGGCATAGGAGTTTAACAACGAGCCGGGAACAATCGGCCGGTAGGTATCGGCATCAGTAATTTGCTGTGTGAATTGACGGGTAACGGAATCCCTGCTGCCATCCGGGATTTCCTGGAAATCATCGAATATGGACGCATTGAGGTACGAGGATCCCCAAGATTTATTTAACCCTACCATGACCCTCGCATCGCCTTCCTGGTAACCGGTATGAAAAACGCGGCCATCATGCGGATTTTGGAAGTCCTTAGCCTCCTTGCCGGATATGACAGTCCCCCATACAAAACCGTTTTGATTTCCATATAGGCGGAAAGAGCTATTGATGAGCCCCTGGTTTGTCCCATAGATGCCCTGCACCGATCCTAATATTTTTCCATCAGGCACAGGTGTTGGCGTAAGCAGGTTAACCACACCGGCAATAGCGTCTGATCCGTAACTTAAACTTGCCGGGCCTTTAATCACTTCTATCCGGTCGATTGAATTTTGGTCAACTTCAATCCCGTGCTCATCCCCCCATTGCTGGCCCTCCTGGCGTATGCCATCCTCGGCGGTCACCACCCTGTTGTAGCCTAAACCATGTATAAAGGGCTTTGAAACGTTCGGACCTGTAGTAACGGCGCTTATGCCAGGTAAATTGGCTATTTCGTCAATAACGTTTCCCGAAGCAGCCCGCTCATCGATAAAGCTTTTGCCAACGGCAACCATCGGCACCGGGTCCCGTTTTATTTCGGTAGCCTTGCTCACGCCGGTGATCACAACTTCGCCCGCTTCAATGAAGGAGACTCTGAGTTGGACGTCCAGCGTAGCTGTTTTGGAAAAGTCGACCCGCTGATTAAACGTAGCATAACCCAAATGGCTGACCTGTACCAGGTAAACACCTTTGGGGATATGGTTGATGATATATTTACCGGCGGTATCAGTTACCGCGCCTATTCTAAGATCGGGAATGGAAATGATCGCGCCCGAAATGGGTTTGCCATCGGCTTTATCGGTTATCGTTCCGGTTAGCGTGCCTATTATGGCATCATTTGTTGTGTGCGCTGCGTTTGCAAATAATGATATAGATATAAATAAAGATGCCAGGAAAGGCAATAGCTTCAGTTTCATAGTAAAAAATTTTTTAGAAATGAATAATGCCACCCTCCGGGCCATAGCGGTAGCCGGAAAGCGGGAATAATAGAAAAAGATAGGAATACTATGAAACCGGTGGTGCGCGCCCGGGAGAAAGAATTAGCGAAATGCTGACAAAGTCGTAACAACCCGGTAAAAAAAAGTGATAGTTTACCGGGGCATTAAGCGCATAAACCTGCGAAGTAAGCACGATGTGGTTGGCGTGCATGGCATCGCACAACTGGCATTTGTCGCTGATGGTTTGGTGCGATGATTGGTGAGCAGCCCTGGTGGTAACCAGCCCGCTAATATGGTGCTGGTGCGAATAAACAATAACCTGGCCTGCTGCAAAGAAGGTAAGTAGCAGCCAGGATAAAAAGATTCGCTGTTTATTCTTTTTTTTAACCACGCACCAGGGTTGTAATGAAAACCAAAGTTAACTAAAAACTTGAAAAAGCAATATGTTTGCCACAAAATTGCTTTTAATTCGCCTTTTTTCGGGCTGAAACGGGTGTTTTCATCAAGCCGGCATACAATAAATTGGTAATTAAGGCCGCTTTGTAATTATCCCCGCCCACCGTTTATCATATCCGAAACAATTCCCTGCTTATCCCTTCGTTCCGCCAAAAATACGCCGCCCAGGTGCAGGGTAATAAATCCAAGTATGAGGTACATGTTGAAAGAATGTATTTCGCGGAAGGCGTGTATGGCTTTTAGCGCAGGCACGTCATCCTCAAAAGCCAGGCATAAACCGGTAATAACCTGCGCGATGATCATCAGGTAAAACAAGGCATACAGGGTTTTTACCCAAAAATCGTGCCTTGCCTGCCCGCGGTTTTGTTGAATGGTGCGGTACCGCTGATAGGCGCTTTTAAGCGTTCTTATAAACTTTTGGTCGGCCAGCTGAAAAAACTCCAGCAAAAGCCGGAAGGCAACAAGCGCAGCCAGTCCATACCCAAACCAGGTGTGCAAGGCCCATACTTGATCGCTCAGCTCATGCGCTGCGTGGCGTGCCTGGTCGTTTGTTACAGTCGCACCGGCTTCCTTCAGCTGGTCCTGGATCAGCTGCGCGTTCTTCCTGGTTTTTAGCAAGGTTGAATTGAGCAGAACAGTAAGCAGCGAACCCGAAATAACCAGGGCATTTAACCAATGCCACAGCCGGATTGAAGCTGAGTTTTTTTTTACTGCTTGTTTTTGAACGTCGCTGGCGACAGTTTCGGGTACAGCCATGATACTATGATAAATTGTTTAAAATCTTCTTCCCAAAATTACTTTAAATATTCCTCTGTCTGTACTGTTGGTAAAACCCCAGCCATAACCCGCATTAAATTCCCAGTTTGGGTTAAAATTTAAATCGGTAACCACAAAAAGCTGGTGCTGTTGCAGCTGGTAGGGGTCGTAGTTAAAAAACGGGCCTACACTGCCATAGTATTCAGGGCCAACGGCAACCACTTTGCTGATATCGTAACTTACCTTTACGTTGGGCGAAAAGATGAGCCCCCGGTTTTGGTCGGGACCTTTAAATGCCTGGTCGAGCGTAGGGTTCAGCGCTACATACCAGCCGCCCCATTTTTTGTCCACAATTGGCCTTATTTCCAGCGTTTCCGTGTCTGCCGAATATTGCGCCTTTTGAAAACCATACTCCAGCGATAAGCTGACACCAACGGGCCATTTCCAGCTTTCAGGAACGGCAACCCTGGGGCGGATGTGCGAGCCCACATAGGCCGTCCGGCCATCATCGCCCAGGGCATTAAAAAAATAAAAACCCGTTTCAAACCATGGCGTCCAGCCGTGCGTGATCTCGATGGTTTCGTGAAAAACATGCTGCGTCGGCAAAACGCCGTCGACTACGCTCGTGCTGCCGTCAAAAGTAAAGTTGCTGTGCAGCTCGACCATCGTATGGCCGGCGTCGACTGTTTCCGAACCGTACACCTGTATCTCATAGTTATCCTGCGCCTTAAGGCTCGCGGATAAAAAAATGCATAATAATAACGACAGATAGATTTTGGGCATGTAATTTATGGTGGCGATGTATTTATAAGCGCAAGTTGATTTACGTTTTAAAAATACCGTAAAAATTTGAAGCAAACCTGAAGACAGGATGAAAAGAATGTAAGAAATTTGATACTCAGGCTGATGCCCGGCCATAAAGTCTACAGTATTACTTCAAAATCACTATGTAGATTTACGAAAAGTTAACAATTGAAACTCCTTTTAATAGAAGACGAGCAAAGCCTGCGGGAAACGATAGAAAAGTATTTCAGCGAAGAAGGCAGCATTTGCGAAACATGCGGGGATCAGAAAACGGCCATTCAAAAAATAGCCGTTTACAACTATGATTGCATTTTGCTGGACATCGGCCTGCCGGATGGCGATGGTTTTGCCATCCTGGAGTACCTTAAAACAACCGGTAAGAACGAATGTGTGCTGATCATCTCGGCAAGGAACTCGCTCGACGATAAGATCAAGGGGCTAAACCTCGGCGCTGACGATTATATTACCAAACCTTTTCACCTGGCCGAATTAAAGGCCCGGCTGATGGCCATTTTCAGGCGGAAAGCTTTCGACAGCAGCAGCACCTTAAGCTATGATGGCATTGCTGTGGATCTTTTGGGAAGGACGATAAGCGTTAACGGCAAGGCAATGGTGCTTACCCGGAAGGAATATGATATGTTGCTATATTTTATCGCCAACAAAGGAAAAGTGATATCGAAAAACGCGATAGCCGAACATTTGTGGGGCGATGAGATGGATATGCTGGACAGTTTCGACTTTATTTATACCCATATCAAAAACCTTAGAAAAAAATTAATGGAACTTAGCGGGAAGGATTTCTTTGCCACTATTTACGGAGTGGGATACAAATTTGCCTGATAAATGAAACTATCCGCCCATTACAATAAGGCCAGCATTATCATCAGCGTTTCGGTATTACTGATATCCGGAGTGGTTTACTACCTCATCATCAATCATATAGCCCGTAAACAACTCGACAGTGACCTGAGCGAAGAGATTTCAGAAGTGGTGGATTACGTAAACCGGAGCGGCCATTTGCCGAAACAGGTAGATTTTGATGAGGATGTTACCACATTCGTCAAAACAAACGCAACTCATTTCGAAACAGCATTTTTTGATGCCACTTATAACAATGCAAAAGAGAAGCGGACAGAGGAAGGCCGCGCTGTGGCGGCCCTGATAAAAGTTAGCGGCCAGGGCTACATTGTTACGATTGTTGAGTCGCGGGAGAATACGGAGTATCTTATCCAGACCATATTGATCATTACGCTGGCGCTTACCGCGGTTTTGCTGGGTGTGATGGTTGTAACCAACCGGTTTGTTTTAAACGGCTTGTGGAAGCCGTTTTATTATATTTTGCAACAGGTAAAAAAGTTTAACGTAGCGGATACCGATAAAATCAACACGATCGTATCGGGGGTGGATGAGTTTAAGGACCTGAGCGAGGCCGTTGCGACGATGTCGGCAAGGGTTACGACTGATTACCAGGGACTGAAAACCTTTACCGAAAATGCATCGCACGAAATGATGACGCCGCTGGCCGTGATCACCTCGAAGCTGGATATGCTGATACAGGATGAACAGCTTAGCCCCGACCAGTTTGCACAAATAACGGATATTTACTCGGCGGCCAGCCGCCTTAGCCGGCTGAACCAATCGTTATTGCTGCTGGTAAAAATTGATAATAACCTGCTGAACGATATGGAAAAGATCAACCTGAAATTGGTTATTCTTGAAAAGGGCCAGCAGTTCCAGGAAATGATCAACAGTAAAAACATCAGCCTGGAATATGAATTGGAAAACCTTGAAATAAATGCCAGCAAATATTTGATAGACGTATTGATCAACAACCTTTTCAGTAATGCCGTAAGGCACAATAACAATGGCGGCCGAATTGAGATCCGGCTGTCGGGCAATAAACTTTGTTTTCAAAACACCGGCGATGAAAAGCCGCTTGACCGTGAAGCCATTTTCGAGCGTTTTTATAAGGGCCGCAACTCCGACGGAACCGGGCTTGGCTTAGCCATCATGAAAAACATCTGCGCCCGTTACGGGTTCCAGATCAGTTATCGCCTTAACCAGGGCATGCATTGTTTTTTGGTTGAGTTTGCCTGAAATACTACCGGGGCCGGCGCCTGACCCCCCGGCTGATATCACTGACAGCTTCATCGGCAAACCGCTTTGCGTTGTCGAACCAATCGGGCGCCTTATCGGTGATGTCGTCTAAAATTGACCTGCCGTTTTCGCCTTTTTTTGTGATGTAATTTATGCCGTAGCCAACTGCCGCGCCAACAATTATAAACTTTAATAAACGCATCGGATTTAAGATTTTTAAATAAAACGACTTTTATAGCGGAATGTTTTACAAGCAAATTTGCCCGGCAGCCGGAAACAAGCGCACAAAAATTTCGATGCTGTAAATGAGTTGTTTATGTAAATGTTTCTATCTTTAGCTAAACTTAAAAATCATGACAACAATGCATTTTATCTTGTCGGCTATTTGCATAGGCGTTGCAAATATCTGCATCGAATGGTTTTTCATCGGTTTTCTGTTTCACAGCGCCCAGGCGCTTACCCCGCAAACCTGGCGCCCGGAAAGCACGAAGAGCTACCTGTTCAGTTCACTGCTAAGCTTCCTGTTTGGCGCCTTATTTACTTTATTCTATGTAAAAATAGGGGTAAACTATGTTATACTGGGGAATTATTGGTCACACATAAAGCTTGGGCTGATCTGTTACGCCTGCTTTGGCTTTATTTTGGCAATGAGTAGCGCGATCTACATTAATTACAGCAGAAAATTTGTTATCGGGACGATGATCGCCTCTGTGCTGAGTTATGTATCGGCGGCGATCATTGCGGGCTTATTCTGTTGGAAATAAGGACCGCTAAGCTAATAATTCACATATTGCTCGTCAAAGCTGCCGTCGGCGTAAAAGTCGATCAGGCCATAGCCGGGAGCGGTTTCGCGCTTATTGCCTTCCCACCATGCCCCGCTAACCGCGCCGTTACATAAATAGGTAACATTGTTGTAAACCACCTTGTCGCGCAGATGGATATGGCCGCTTAAACAAAGTTTCACATTTGGATGTTTGTAAAACAGGGCGATGATCTTTGTAATATCGGTATGCATTTCCCCGCCCAGCACTTCCCATTTGTTTACGGCAGTTTGATCGTCCACCATCAGCGTGGCCGTTAGCAGCGGGATATGCGAGAGCAGGCAAACCGGCGTATCGGCCGGGGTGGTATTTAACTCATTTTCAAGCCAGGAGAATTGCACGTCGCCAAGCTGACCTATGTACCAGGTGTTGTCGATATCCAGGTGAACGCTATCCAGCAAAATAAATTTCCACCCGTTTTTGGTAAAACTATAATAAGGCGAGGCAAGCTGCAACTGGTCGATGGAGAATTGTTTGCCGTAAAGCGCCTGGCCCTTATCGTTTTCGTTCCACCAGATGTCATGATTGCCTAAGATATAGTGCATCGGCAGGCTGCATTCCGATTTGATGGCAGCATGCCACAACTTCCATTGAGCGTTGATGGTATCGAGGTTTTCCTTGTTCATATCAAACACAATGTCGCCGCCGTTAAGGATCAGGTCGACGTTTGGCTGCTGCTGTACATGGTGCAGGCAGCGCGTAAAGCGGGCGGGGGCGTCCCATTTATCTTTTAAATGTACATCTGTTAGATGTGCAACACGTAAAACCGGCTTTTTATCGCCGGTAAGGGGGTTGATGCGCAGGGCAGGCAGGACAGCCAGTCCGGCCAGGCTTTTGATGACGGATCGTCTTTCCATAACGCCCGCAATATAAGGATTGAATGTTTACTCAAATTTAAATATTCCGTTTTGTATGGCATAAAGCACCAGCCCAGACCTTGACTTCAGGTTCAGCTTCAGGAAAAGCGCTTCGCGGTAATTGTCAACCGTGCGGGGGCTTACAAACATCTGGTCGGCAATTTCCTTATAGGTGAGTTCGGAGCAGCAGAGTTTTAAAAACTCCAGCTCTTTTTTGGAGATGTCCGGCAGGTCTTCTTTATCTGCAACCGAGCGCAGCAGCTTGCCGGATACCATTTCATTGATATACACGCCTTTTTCGTGAATGGCCTTGATAGCTTCCAGAAGTTCGCGCGGCCTCGATTCTTTCAAAACATAGCCACCCGCGCCGCATTTTATCATCTGGATAACCGCTTTGTCGTCCTCAAACATGCTTAACGCAAGTATCCTGACCTTCGGGTAGTTTTGCTTAAGCCATTTGGCCGAAGCATAGCCGTCCATCACCGGCATGTTGATGTCCATCAGGATAACATCCGGTTGGGCATACTTTGCCAGCACCTGCTGCATCTGCTGGCCGTTTTCCGCTTCAAAAACCACTTCCAGCTCATCAAATTCGGCCATTAGGGCAGCAACACCATTCCTGAATAGGGTATGATCGTCGACTATTGCGATATGTATTTTGTTGTTTTCCATTTTTTATTTGAACTGCACCTCAATCATGCCCTTTCGCCTCACCCTGCCCTCTCCAAAGGAGAGGGTTCTAAAAGAATATTCAAACAGCGCACCTCGTTCAAAGCCCCTCCCTTTTGGAGAGGGGTTTGGGGTGAGGCGAGTTAAGGATAAGGAACCGAAATAATTATTTGTGTGCCTTTGCCCTGGTCCGAATTGATATTTGTTTCCCCGCCGATAATACCTGCCCGCTTGCGGATGTTGTGCAAACCCATACCATGGCTGCCCGGCGATGCTTCATCCGCAGCGAAACCCACGCCATTGTCGGAAATGCGCAGCTTGAGCATGCCTTCACCATAATCCAGGTCGACAATAATTTGCGTGGCTGCCGCATGTTTGGCGATATTGTTAAATATCTCCTGGCTGATACGGAAAATGATCAAATCCTTGTCCGCATTGCCGTTGGCCGGTATTTCGTCGCCGGCGGTGTAAATGATGTTATACCGTTCGCTTCGCTCCATCCAGCCCACCAGCTGCCTAATCGCGTCAACCAGCCCGCCCGCCATCAACCGGTCGCCCTCTAACAAGCGCCCCAGCAGCCGCAGTTCTTTAATACTGCGTACGGTCAACCCGATTGATTCGTCGATCTTTTGACGCGCTTTTGTTTCATTGTCCAGCTCAATGGACTGCAAAGTCTGGGACGTCAAGCTCATCAGCTGGCCGATATTATCATGCAGCTCCGCCCCGATGGTTTGCAGGGTTTGCTCCTGCACTTCGAGCTGGGTTTTGGTGAGCTCGGTTACAAACGTTAATTCAAGCTGCCTTTTTTCCTGTATAAATCTTTTTTTACGATTGTTGTAAATGACGATGTAAATAATTGTGAATACAGGTGCTATTAAGAAAATAAAAGTTGCTATTAATGTTAGTGTTTGGATGCCCATTTTTTACAGATAAATGAATATGCCCAACAACCATATAGAATTACGTTAAAAACATTATAGATATAGGATGTCAAGTAATGTTTCGGGGTAATTTCTATCCCTTTTAACTTGTCATAGAATATATTACAAGCCGTGGTCCCAAAATAAAAAAATAAGGTACCGGTGATCCACCAAAATGATGCAGACGTTGCGAAGCGCTCGTATGATTCGTCCCTGATGAGGCAATAGTAGTAGTAGAAACAATAGATCACAAGAAGGACTGACAAAACCGTGTTGGTCAGGTCGTTATAAAGGTAAAAACCTGTATCGATTGAACTTGGCGCGCTCTTCAATCCACAGTGCTGGAATGTCTCATAGGTGTACAATATTAAAACGGCTAACAATCCGGACAAGATTAAACCTTTGCTATTAACGTATTTGTTCAGCAAGCCATAAAACATAAGGCTTAGAAAGCCAGCCTGGAATATGATTAAAATATTATAAACCCAGGCG
>DASRTD010000186.1:0-14991 GCA_035656115.1 Mucilaginibacter sp. | reverse complement strand
TCCATTGCAAAGTGGATGCCTTTCAATTCGCGGCCCGGTATATTCAGGTTGCGCGGGATAGTTGAGCCGCCTGCCAATACTACAGCGTCATGCGTCCGAACTACCTCATCGGCAGGGATATCGCGTCCAACCTCGGTATTGCATTTAAAAGTCACGCCATCTTCTTTCATCAGTTCTATACGGCGTTCAACAATCGTTTTTTCCAGCTTGAAGTCAGGGATACCATAGCGCAAAAGGCCGCCCGGGTGGTCATCGCGTTCGTAAACAGTTACCAGGTGGCCGGCTTTGGCCAATTGTGCCGCGGCTGCCAACCCAGCCGGTCCTGAACCAACTACCGCAACCTTTTTACCTGTTTTCACCAGCGGTGCGGTAGGTTTTACCAGACCTTTTTCATAGGCGATCTCGATGATATGTTTTTCTATTTCTTCAATCGCAACTGCCGGCTTGTTAATACCCAACACACAGGCCGATTCGCAAGGGGCAGGGCATATCCTTCCCGTAAACTCGGGGAAATTATTGGTTGATGATAAAATATTGTATGCCTCTTCCCAGTTCTTACGGTAAACGGCATCGTTAAACTCCGGAATGATGTTCCCCAGCGGGCATCCTGAATGGCAAAATGGAATGCCACAATTCATGCAGCGTGCAGCCTGGTGATTCAGTTTTTCGGGGCTATATAAACTTTCAAATTCCTTATAACTCTTTACACGTTCAGCAGCGGGCACTTTTTCAGGCAGTTCCCGGTCAAACTCTATAAATCCAGTCGCTTTTCCCATTATTAGCCTATTGTTTGGTATTGTAATTTCTCTAAAACTTTCTTGTACTCTTTCGGATAAACTTTTACGAATTGAAGTGCAGCTTCACTCCAGTTGGCCAGCAGGTCCTTTGCTACCCGGCTGCCGGTCAACTGCACATGCTTGCGCAGCAGCGACACGATACGCTCCTCGTCCTGAACCGCCAGCGGCTCAAGGTCGACCATTTCGGTATTGCAGTTTTCGGCGAAGGTACTATTGGGGTTATAAACCCAGGCAATACCACCGCTCATGCCTGCTGCAAAGTTGCGGCCAGTTTCACCCAGGATCAGTGCCCGGCCGCCGGTCATATACTCGCAACCGTGATCGCCTATCCCTTCCACAACCGTAGTCGCACCCGAGTTGCGCACCGCGAAACGCTCGCCGGCCATGCCACGAATAAACACTTCGCCCGAAGTGGCGCCGTACAAGGCTACGTTGCCGATGATGATATTGTCTTCAGGCGTAAACGTCGCTTTTTCGGATGGATAGATCGCCAGTTGCGCGCCCGACAAGCCCTTGCCTATATAGTCGTTGGCTTCACCCTCCAACTCAAAGGAAATGCCTTTGGCTGCAAATGCGCCGAAGCTTTGCCCTGCCGAACCGATAAACTTAAAGTTGATGGTGTTATCGGGCAGGCTTGTTGAGCCGTATTTTTTTGATATTTCGTTGGAAAGCAGCGTGCCGATAGTACGGTCCACGTTCTTAACTGCGAAAGTGGCAAACACCGGGGTTTTGTCTTCTAACGCAGGTTGAGCCGCTTCAAGCAGTTTCCAGTCGAGGATATTATCCATGCCGTGATCCTGCTTTTCGCTGTTATATAAGGTCATTTCCTTCGGATTGTTTACCGGGTGCAGAATCCCCGACAGGTCAATTTTTTTTGCTTTCCAGTTGGTTAGTCCGTCTTTCACTTTCAGGAACTGTACGCGGCCTACCATTTCGTTAACGGTGCGAAAACCCAGCTCAGCCATAATTTCGCGCATTTCTTCTGCCAGGAAACGGAACAGGTTAACGATATGCTCCGGTTTGCCCGAGAACAATTTTCTTAGTTCGGGATCCTGTGTGGCAACACCAACAGGGCAGGTATTCAGGTGGCATTTGCGCATCATAATGCAGCCCCCTGCAACCAGCGCTGCAGTAGCCACGCCCCATTCCTCTGCGCCCATTAAACAAGCGATGGCAATATCGCGACCGGTTTTAAGCTGACCGTCAGTCTGCAATACAACGCGGCTGCGCAATTTGTTGCGGACTAAAGTCTGGTGAGCTTCGGTTAAGCCGAGCTCCCACGGAAGACCGGCATGCTTGATGGAACTGATGGGGGACGCACCGGTACCACCGTCATATCCTGCTATCAGGATTACATCGGCATGCGCTTTGGCTACACCGGCGGCGATGGTACCTACTCCGGCTTTTGATACCAACTTTACGTTGATCCTTGCAGCGCGGTTGGCGTTTTTCAGATCGAATATCAGCTGCGCCAAATCTTCGATAGAGTAAATATCGTGGTGCGGCGGCGGCGAAATAAGACCTACGCCAGGGGTAGAGTGGCGTGTTTTTGCGATCCAGTCGTCAACCTTATGGCCGGGCAGCTGACCGCCTTCGCCGGGTTTTGCGCCCTGGGCCATTTTTATCTGCAACTCATCGGCGTTGGTTAAGTAGTTAGAAGTTACCCCAAATCGTGCCGACGCCACCTGCTTGATGGCCGACCGCATAAAATCACCGTTGGGCAGGCGTTCATACCTCATCTCGTCTTCACCACCCTCGCCGGTATTGCTCTTGCCGCCGATGCGGTTCATGGCAATGGCCAGCGTGCTGTGCGCCTCGTGCGAAATCGAGCCGAAAGACATGGCACCGGTAGCAAAGCGCTTCATGATGTTCTCCGCCGGTTCAACCTGGTCGAGGCTGATCGGTTCGCGATGATGTGCAAAGTCGAGCAAGCCACGGATGGTGAAATGCTTTTCGGTTTGCTCGTTGATCGTGTTCGCGTAGTTTTTGTAAACCGAATAGTCGTTCGTCCGCGTTGCGTGTTGCAGCAGGTGCACCGTGGTCGGGTTGAACAGGTGCGATTCACCGCGACGTTTCCATTGGTAAATACCACCGTCAGGCAGTAAGTGAGGGCCATTCTTCGACCCCCCAAATCCTATTTTATGTTTGCAAAGCGATTCTTTTGCGATCTCATCGAGCCCCAAGCCACCTATACGGGTTACAGCGCCGGTGAAATACTTATCGACAACCTGTTGGTTAATACCCAAAATCTCAAAAACTTGCGAGCCGTGGTACGACTGTAATGTCGAGATACCCATTTTGGAGAATATCTTTAGCAATCCGTCATTAACTGATTTTACATAATTTTTTTGCAGATCCTTAATATCAAGATCGGTCTCCAGCGTACCATTGTTCTTAATCGTCTTAATGGTTGATAATGCCAGGTACGGGTTAATCGCAGTTGCACCAAAGGCCAGCAAACACGCAAAGTGATGCACTTCCCAGGTATCGCCTGTTTCAATCACTAAACCGACCTCACCGCGGCGGCCGCTTTTGATCAGGTGGTGATGTACTGCCGAAACCGCCAATAGCGATGGGATAGGGGCGTGATCGGAATCAATCGCCCTGTCAGACAAGATAAGGACTTCAAAACCGTCGTTTACGGCGTCCTCGGCATAGCGGCAAAGCCTGGCCAGGCCCTTTTCGAGCGAGCCGGGCATGCCATCGGCATTAAAATAGGTTTGCAGCGTTTTGGCATGGAACATGCCTGTATCAATACTCCTCAGTTTTTCAAGCTGGTGATTTTTTAATATCGGGTGTTTCAAAACCACGCAATGGCAGTGCATTTTATCTTCATCCAGAAGATTGCCGTTGTTGCCTATAAAAGTTGACAGGCTCATTACCAAACGCTCGCGTATCGGGTCGATCGGCGGGTTGGTTACCTGGGCGAAAAATTGTTTAAAATAGCTTGAAAGATGCTGCGGTTTGTCCGATAAAACAGCCAGTGGCACATCGGTACCCATCGAGCCAACGGGTTCTTTCGCGTCGAGCGCCATCGGTTTTATGATGCTTTCAATATCTTCACGGCTGTAACCAAATACCTGTTGATAACGGAAAACGGAATCATCGGTCAGGCTGGCGAATGCCAAACGCGGCTCTGCAAGCTGTCCCAACTCTATCTTGTAGTCCTCGAGCCATTGGCCATAAGGCTGTCGCGACGCTACCTGGTGCTTGATCTCATCGTCGGTAATAATTTTACCTTTTTCGGTGTCTATCAGCAGCATTTTTCCGGGCTGTAGCCGTCCTTTTTCAACCACAAGGCTTTCATCCAGGTTAAGTACGCCGGCTTCCGACGCAGCTATAACGCGGCCGTCGTTGGTGATGACGAAACGCAGCGGGCGCAGACCATTCCGGTCCAAAAGGGCGCCGATCAGCTTGCCATCTGTAAAAGTAATCGCTGCCGGGCCGTCCCAGGGCTCCATCAAAGCGGCGTGAAACTCGTAAAACGCTTTTTTAACCGGGTCCATCTGCTCGTTGCCGTCCCACGCTTCGGGTATCAGCATCATCATTACATGTGGTAAGGAGCGGCCGCTGTGCAACAATATCTCGATGATATTATCCAGGCACGCCGAGTCCGACTGGTTATTGTCGATCACAGGCAGCAGCATCTCCATTTCATCGTGCGTAAAATAAGCCGATGCGTACGATTTCAAGCCGGAGTAAAACCAGTTGAGATTGCCAGTAAGGGTATTGATCTCGCCGTTGTGGGCAATGAGCCGGAACGGCTGCGCCAGTTTCCACGATGGGAAAGTATTGGTAGAGAAGCGCGAGTGGATCATGGCAAAGCCTGATGCAATACGCGGATCGGTAAGATCAGCAAAATACTGACGAAGCTGGTAAGTAGTTACCTGGCCTTTATAAACAATGGTTTTGCAGGACAGCGATGTAAAGTAAAAATGCTCCGCCGCTGCCGGCATAGTCTCGCTTATGGTTTTATTAATATAACGTCGTAGAACGTATAGTTTGCGCTCAAAATCATCGGCACTGGTAATATGATGCGGCCTTTGTATAAACAATTGCTCTGCATCAGGCTCCGCTTTTCGTGCCGTTTCACCAATAACCGACGAGTTAACCTGTAGTCTGCGGTAACCCAGCTTGTGCAAACCAAGTTTTTCGATCGCATTGCCGATAATGGTACGGCAAGCTTTTTTTAATGGAGAATCTTTTGGGAAAAATATCATTCCAACTCCATATTCACCGGGTTCGGGTAAGCTAATTTCTAAGTCGGAGCACTCCTCCATCAAAAATTCATGGGGCAACTGGATCAAAATCCCTGCTCCGTCACCAGTCTCCGGGTCGCATCCGCAGGCGCCGCGGTGCTCCATGTTTTCCAGCATGGTGAGCGCATCGTTGATGATCTGGTTGGATTTGTGCCCGTTAATATTCGTAATAAACCCCGTTCCGCACGAGTCGTGTTCAAATTCCGGCCTGTAGAGGCCCTGTCGGCTTTCGTCTTGATCCATCATTCAATTAATGCTACAGTTTATAAAATGGTCAACTACGAAGATACTGATTGGGTTTTTTAATTGAAAATTTCTTAAAATTTTTAAAGATATCTAAATAGACTTATATTTTCAAAGCGATAAATTAGTATTTTGGCAATATATGCGCTTTAATATTAAAAATTTGTAAATCGGCAAGTGGGTAGGGGGATTAAATTGCAAATGTTTGCATATTCGTTAAACCCAACGGCGCTGTTTCCCCGAGCGCCAAACGGCAAAATTTTTGTTTCAAACGGTATTTTTTATTTTTTCAGATCGATCACAATAGCGCCTTTAAACCCTCTTTTACACACATGAAACCCGGGATATTTATAGAGACCCCGCGACTTATACTGAGGGAATGGGTACTGTCAGACGCTGAACCATATATCAGGTTGAACGGTGACAAAGAAGTGATGGAGTTTTTCCCATCAGTTAAAACCGCAGCAGAAACTGTGGAGCAAATTCAACGGCTGCAAGGGCATATTGAAAAATACGGCTACGGTTTTTTTGCCGTTGAGCGAAAGGACATTGGCACGTTTATAGGTTTTACGGGTTTGGCGCATCCGGGTTTTGAGGCTGAATTTACGCCCTGTGTTGAGATCGGCTGGCGACTGAGCAAAGAAAACTGGGGTTTTGGCTTTGCGACAGAAGCTGCGCTGGCCTGTCTCGATTTCGGGTTTGACCAATTAGCGCTTGGCGAAATTTATTCGTTTACCGCTGTTCCTAACACTCGCTCGGAGAAAGTAATGCAAAAAATCGGGATGCAAAAAGAGGGTTATTTTGATCACCCGATGATGGAAGAAGGACATTGGTTGAAGAAGCACGTCCTTTACAAAATAACAAAGCCCGGTTGAGGTTAAACTCCGCTGAAACCTGTTTTGTTGCCGAACCTAAACCCATGTACAAATGTTGGCAAACGTTGGGATGTGGAAAGTTTTGGAGCGCCGGCCGGCAATTAAACGCGTAGCTTTATGGTTATGAACCTCTTAAAGGAGCGTAAGGCGATAGATGAGGCGCTGGATAATTATCGAGGCAGGCTTGATGCTGTCCCGGATGAGCTGTTTGCGGTTACGCCAAAAGAAGGAGAATGGTCGTTCGCTGAAGTTTACAGCCATATTTTGCAAACTACTTTAGGTTCATCCATTGCTTTGGAGCGTTGTGCAAATAATAACTGCAAGCCGACCAATAACAAACTGACCTTTTTTGGTCACTTTATTATGTTTACCGGCAGGTTTCCTCCGATAAAGGTAAAAGTACCGGAAGCTGTATCAGCCAGGATGCCGGCCTCAAAAATTGACAAGGAGGAGGCAAAAAACCTGCTGATAAAATGCCGGAAGAGGATTGAAGAACTCGCCCCGCTGGTAAAGGGGGCTTTGCCTTCGGCCCGGCATAAACATCCGCGCCTTGGGGCGTTGGACGCAAAACGATGGTTTAAATTTATAAGAATACACTTGCAGCACCATTTAAAACAGCTCGACCGTTTACAAAAGAAATTTAAAAACGCGTGAAACCTTTTATAATTAACAGAGTCTTAATATAAAAATAACCTGATTGACGGATATTTGCAAAAATTGTGTGGTATGCATTTTGAGTTCGCATATTTAATTGTAGTCGGATTGTTATTCCTGGTGGGAATATTCTATCTGAGCCCATTTGAACTAAAAGTAAACAATGACGACGACGACGAATAATCGTTGCTTACTTAATTACCCGCATTTTCCCGGTATTTGTTACCGGGCTGAATATTATCCCCCTCAAATTTAATGGCAAAACGCGAAGTTGACATCGTTGTGATCTCCGATGTGCATTTAGGCACCTATGGATGTCATCCGAAAGAGTTGCTCAAATACCTGAAGAGCATTAAGCCTAAAATTTTGATCCTGAACGGCGATATTATCGACATTTGGCAATTCAGCAAATCATATTGGCCCGAAGCACATATGAAGGTTTTGCGCCGCATACTAAAATTCGTTACGGAAGGTATACCAGTTTACTACCTTACCGGTAACCACGATGAAATGCTTCGTAAGTTCACCGATTTCAACCTGGGCTCGTTCCAGCTACTCAACAAAATTGTACTGACTATAGATGGAAAAAAAGCCTGGATATTCCACGGCGACGTGTTTGACGTTACCATGCAGCATTCCAAATGGCTGGCCAAGTTGGGTGCCATCGGTTACGACACCCTGATATTGATCAATAGCTTTACCAATTGGATACTGACAATCTTTGGGAAGCAAAAAATGAGTTTTTCGCAGAAAGTTAAAGCCCGGTTTAAAGAGGCTGTAAAATTTATCAACCAGTTTGAACAAACAGCCGCTGATCTGGCGGTAAACAAAAATTACCAGTTTGTTATCTGCGGTCACATTCACCATGCCGAGATAAGGGAGATCGAATCAACCGATAAAACGGGGTCGGTACTATACCTAAATTCGGGCGATTGGGTTGAAAGCCTGTCTTCGCTCGAATACAACGACGGAAAATGGACTATCTTCAAATATGAGCATGATAACTTTCACGCCGAAGTTGATGATGACGATAAAACCGACGCGGAAGACCTTGATGCGATGTTAGACGTAAAAATTCTCCTTGAGCGGTTTAAGCAGGAACCGGGATAAATATATTGTTGTAAAGTTGAAATGTTGTAAAGTTGAAATGTTGCTTGACGCATTGTTTTGATTAATGAGTAAGATTGAGCGTTTTGAAGATTTGGAAAATTGGAAAATAGCCAACGCAATTGCAGTTGATATTTATTTCCTATGCGATAAAGAGCCGTTAAGGTCTGATTGGGGGATGAAAGATCAAATAAGGAGGGCGGCATGCTCGATGTCGGATAATATAGCCGAAGGCTTTGAGTACAACAACAATCCCGATTTTATTCGTTTTTTGAATTACGCCAAAGGATCGTCCGGGGAATTTAGAAATAAACTGATCATCTTAAATAAAGCAGAAAAAATCGAAGACGCGGAATTTCACGATCTTTACTCAAAAAGTATAGAGTTCTCCAGCAAAACCAAAAAGTTTATCGACTATTTAAAGAAATTCGAAGCCGATAAAAAAACCAAAAAATAACATTCCAACATTTCAACCTTACAACATTCCAACATCTTCAATGAAAATACTCTACGCTATCCAGGGAACAGGTAACGGCCATATCAGCAGGGCACGCGAAATCGTGCCGCTGCTGCAGCAATACGGCGAGCTGGACCTGCTGGTTAGCGGGACGGAAGCCGAAGTGAGCCTTGCGCAGCCGCTTAAATATCGTTTTCATGGTTTTAGCTTTGTTTTCGGCTCTAACGGCGGCGTAGATAATTGGGCGACCTTTAAGTTGATGGATCTGCCCAGGCTATTGCGCGACGTGCGAAGCCTTCACTTAAAACGCTACAACCTGGTCATCAATGATTTCGAGCCCGTGAGCGCCTGGGCCTGCAAAATGCAAAACAAACCGAGCGTTTCGCTTAGTCACCAGTGTTCCTTTCTTTCGCACAAAACACCCAGGCCATCCAAATGGAGTTGGGCCGAATGGCTTTTTAAATATTACTCGCCGACCACACAGCATGTCGGTTTCCATTTTGAACGTTACGACGATTTTATCCACACGCCGGTTATCCGAAGTGAGATCAGAAATATTGAAGTATCGAATGCGGGCCATTATTCGGTTTACCTGCCGGCCTACGACGATAAATTACTTATCCGATCGCTGAATAAGACAAACGTTCAATGGCATATTTTTTCTAAACGCGAAAAAACGCCCTACGTTCAGGATAACGTGCATGTATTCCCGGTGAATAACGAAACTTTTAATGAAAGCCTGGCCAGTTGTGAGGGCTTGCTCACCGGCGGGGGGTTTGAGGGGCCTGCGGAGGCGCTCTTTTTGAAAAAAAAGGTAATGCTGATACCTATGAAGGGGCAGTATGAGCAGCAGTGCAATGCCCTTGCGGCATCGAGGCTTGGCGTTCCGGTGGTTCACGAAATTGATGATCAGTTTGTGTTTCACCTAAATAACTGGCTAAGCAGCGATAAAATAATAAAAGTCGATTTTCCCAATGAAACGGATAGTATCATAGACGGCCTGGTGAAACGCTACGCCAGGGCCAGATAGTTTCGGCATCCACGCTTTTTCTGCTAATTTCGCTGCGGAATAGCAGTAGATGATCAATTTTTTCAAAAAACTCAGTCCGCTCAATATTTTAGGTCTTGCGGTGGTATTATTGGTGCTGAGGGCTGGCTACCTGTTCAATTTGCCGGCTAAGATCGACGCTGCCTACTCTGCGCCTTTTGAACGGCTGCTATTGTCAACCAATTTGCATTATTCGTTAGCGCCGCCTTTAAATGTATTTATAGCGGGCGTATTGGTGTTTATACAGGCCTTATTGCTCAATCGCCTGGTTAACCATTTTAACCTGCTGGGCAAGCCGACTTTTTTGCCGGCCCTGATGTACATAACGGTGTCCGGGTTGTACACCCCCTTCCTGGTGCTTAGTCCGCCGCTCATCTGCAACTTTTTTGTGATCTGGATGCTGTATAAGCTTATTAATTTTTATAAGGCAAAGGATTCCAGGTCAACCACCTTCGATCTGGGCATGATTGTGGCTCTCGGATCGCTCATTTACCTGCCTTTCATTTTCTTTTTCCTTACCATCTGGGTGGCGTTGATCATATTCAAGCCTTTTAACTGGCGCGAGTGGATGGCCTGTATTATCGGTTATACAACCATCTTTTTTTTCCTGGCCGTTTATTATTACCTGGGCGACACCCTGCCGCGGTTTGGCCATATATGGCAGCCGCTGGAAACAAAATTCCCAGCCAGGGTGGTTATTAGCTATTACAATTATTTTTTGCTGGCGCCGGTAGCGTTGATATTGATCCTGTGCTTCATCAGCCTGCGGCAAAATTACTATAAAAGCTATATCCAGGTGCGTAAAACCTTCCAACTGCTTTTACTCATGTTCACCGTTGCGGCGCTTACTTTTTATGTAAAGGCGGCGTTCCAGCTCAGCCATTTCCTTTTATGCGCGGTGCCCGCGGCGATTTTTTTTGCTTATTATTTTCTTCACGCCCGCCGCGGCTGGTTTTACGAAACGCTGTATGTTTTAATGGCTGCCGCGATCGTGTACCTGCAGTTTAACACTTTTTAACTTTTACTTTGGCTCAAAATAAAGCGCTTATGTTAATTTTGTATCGTGAAGCTGTTTTGAGTTTTTGGGACGATTAAGAATTTGTTAAGCTATCTTTGCGGCAGATTAAAAAAAACAACTATTCAAATGAAATTTGGTGTAGTAATATTTCCGGGCTCCAATTGCGATGAGGACATCATTTACGTACTGGAGAAAATTCTTGACCAGCAGGTAGTGCGCCTGTGGCATAAAGATCATGACCTGCGGGGTGCTGATTTTATTGTTTTGCCAGGCGGATTTTCGTTTGGCGATTACCTTCGTTCGGGCGCCATTGCCAGGTTTTCGCCTATTATGCAGGAGGTAATCAGGTTTGCTGCCGGCGGCGGATATGTGCTGGGTATTTGTAACGGTTTTCAAATACTGACGGAAGCAGGATTACTGGAAGGCGCTTTGCTGCACAACGAGAACAGGAAGTTTATCTGCCGCAACATCTATATGAAACCGCAAACGTCAAACGCACTGATAACAGCACAGATCGATCAGCAAAGGGCTTTAAAGATACCGATCGCCCATGGCGAAGGAAATTATTTTGCCGATGCCGATGTGCTTAAATCGCTAAATGACAACGACCAGGTTTTGTTCAGGTATTGCGACGAATACGGCAACATTACCGCCGAAGCTAATCCAAATGGTTCACTTGAGAATATTGCCGGTATTTGCAACTCCGCACGTAATGTGTTTGGTTTTATGCCGCACCCCGAAAGGGCTTCCGATGCGCTGGTAGCCAATGAGGATGGGCTGGCTATTTTTGAATCTATATTATCGATGGTGAAAGCCTGATGTCGTCAAGTCGAAAGTCAGTAGTCTAAAGTCTTGAGTTAATAAACGTTTGTTCGGGCTAAAATGAATGTAATGCACGGTGAAGTAAATAACAAATACGTGGGCGAATCCTTGTCGAAGGACTTCAAGCTCCAGACTTCAGACCCGGGACTTAAATGAACCTCGTCATCGATATTGGCAATACTTACACAAAAATTGCTGTTTTTGAAGGGGATGAACTGGTTGTTCATAAACAGTTCGAAGGGATGGTTAGTGCGTTGGCGGACGCTTTTATTGATGAATATAACATCGGAAATGCGATTATTTCGTCGGTAAAGAAGAATGAAGGGCAGGAATGGCGAAATGTGCTGACAACAAAGTTTCCGGTGACCCTATTTACCGGAAGAATGACGGCTGGCATAAATAACCACTACCGTACGCCGGATACGCTTGGCGCAGACCGCCTGGCGGCGGTTATCGGCGCTAAAACGCTATTCCCCGGTAAAAACAACCTGGTGATCAGCGGCGGTACGTGTATCACTTATGATTGGGTGGATGCCGGCGGTAATTATTTCGGCGGCAGTATATCGCCGGGTTTAAATATGCGTTATAAGGCTTTAAATTATTATACCGATGGTTTGCCTTTGATAAATGCAGATAAAAGTTTTGACGGCGAATATGGGAACGACACGGCTTCGGCCATCCGTTCGGGCGTTCAAAACGGGATTAAATACGAATTGATGGGCTTTATTGAAAGTTATAAAAAGGAGGGGGACGAACTGAATATTGTGCTCAGCGGGGGCGACAGTATTTTTTTTGATACCCTGTTAAAAAATAGCATCTTTGCGCCCTGTGTTAAAATCGAGCCACTCCTGGTTCTTAAAGGATTAAATGCAGTTTTATACCATACTAATGATTAAAAGTTACAGAACCCTTATAACAATTTTATTTGCTGTTATCGCTCTCGGGGCAAACGCGCAGTCAACTGCCACAACAAGCTCACCATATTCGCGCTACGGTATAGGCACTATCGACCCTATATTATTACCCCAAACCATCGGTATGGGGGGAATAGCAACAGCTATCAACAGGTTAAGCCTTTATAACAATATCAACCCTGAAAACCCCGCCTCGTACGGTTTTATAGGTTTCACCACTATTGATGCCGGCATTAATACCAATAATATGAGCCTGAGCCAGACCGGGCAGCCTACGAATCACAACTCCGACTTCAAATTCAGTCACGTCGCATTCGCCATACCACTCTCAAAAAAATCAGCCGTAAGTTTTGGCTTATTCCCGTACAGCGAAATGGGCTATAACACCCAGGTGACTAAAAAGGGCTTTGGCTCCAGTTCACCAGTCGACACAAATGTTACAAACTATGCATATAACGGCGAGGGAGGACTGTCAAAGGCTTATGTCGGGTACGGTTTCGGAATAGGCAAACACCTGTACATCGGGGCCAATGCTTCGTACATTTTTGGCGACCTGCACCAATACAGTTCAGTGGAGATACCTACTTTATACGGCATGCTAAACCCGACCATCGAACAAAGCAATGTTGTAGCGGGAGTGAATTACGATTATGGCGTTCAATACAGCTTTGATTTTGGCGAATACAGCAACGAACACCTGGTGCTGGGTTACTCGGCACAAGCCAATACAAGTTTAAATACGACCAACACCTATATAGTGAGCCAGTTTACCTATTCGGGCAACACGGCCAACGTTGCGGCCGACACAGTGCTGAACAGCCAGCAGTCGAAGGCTAAAATACAGCTTCCGCAAATCAACCACTTTGGCATATCGTTTCAAAACGACGGGCATTTCCTGGTAGGGGCAGATTATACGATGGGCCATTGGTCATCACTTTCTATCGCCGGCGTAAACCAGGGATTGCGCGATAGCAAGACCTTTAATATTGGCGGCGAATATACCCCGAACCCGACAGCGCTGCATAGCTACTTCGCCAGGACTGATTACCAGCTTGGGTTTAAATATGACGAATCTTCGCTCTATCTGAACAATACCAATGTTAAAGGTTACGCGTTAACGTTCGGTATGGGTTTCCCGATGGCCCCTGCTAATGTGGGCAACAGTTTTTATAAAATTAACTTTGCCGCCGAAATCGGGCAAACCGGAACAGTTGCCAGCGGCCTGGTCAGGGAAAATTATGTTACACTGCATTTAAACTTCGTTATCAATGATCGTTGGTTCCTGAAGTTTAAATTTGAATAAGGCGCCTTATGCAAAGTCGGGCAAAAAAATTGTGCTACCAATATTTGCCGGCAATGTTTCTCTGCATGCTGACGCTTGGCTCATGCGAGAATTCATTGAATGATATCAAAAAAATAGCTTCAAAAGAAGAGGACCGACCGATTTCAACATCGACAAACGTGGAGGTCATATACAGCGATTCGGCAAAGGTAAAAGCCCGGATGACCACGCCTTTAATGGTCGAGCTTGATGATCCAAAAAATGCTTATCATGAGATGCCAAAAGGCGTAAAAGTGGTTTTTTATGAGGACGACCTGTCCGTTAAGGGCACTATCACCTCAGACTACGCCATTCAAAAGGACAAGGAAAATATTATTGATTTTAAAAAAAATGTGGTGGTCACCAACGCGCAGGGCCAAACTTTTACAAGCGACGAATTGATTGATGACGTAGGCAATAAAAAATTCTACACCTATAAACCGGTCGAAATAAACATGGGCAATGGTGATGTTATGCGTGGCGTGGGCGCACACTGCAACGCGACTATGTACCCCTGGACGATAGACCATTCAATAGGGACATTTCATGTGGATGAAAAAGATGAGCCGGGGAAGCAATAGGGTTAAGTTGTAAAGGTTGGAATAAGTTGTAAAGGTTGTAGTAAGTTGAAATGGTTAAACGTTTGCAGTGGGCGAAATGCTTTCGCCCGCGCTGAAGGGGTTGTAGATATTGTAACCTTTACAACCCTTATAACCTCTAAAACCCCTGCAACTGCCGCCTAAAAAGGAGACCACAAAAAATTGTATAACAGAATTTTGCTAAAAGTTGTATCTTGCGCCCTCTTTTTAAAGTGATAAAAATTAAATAGGTATATGGGTATAATGGGTTATTTGCGGGACCGGATGGGAAGGATCCTTGCAATATCAATCGGTTTTTCGTTGTTCATCTTTGTTGCGCTTGATGTGGCAAAGTCGGGCGGCTCGTTTTTCAAGGAAGACCGGAACGTATTAGGTGAAGCTGCCGGCGAAAAGATAGCTTATGACGAGTTTAACAAAAAAGTTGATCAAGGCAGCGCCCAGTTTAAGCAGGGTGGCCAGGGCAGCTTATCACCACAGATCACAAGCTACGTGCAGCAAAACGTATGGGATGTGATGGTTAGGCAGGCCATTCTGAAAAAACAAGTTGATAAGGTTGATTTACAGGTTGGAGCGGATGAACTGAACGAAATGGTTGAAGGGAATAACCCCGATCAGCAAATCGTAAGGGCGTTCAGCGACCCAAAAACCGGGCAGTTCGACCGATCGCGCATACTCGGCTTTTTGCAGCAGCTGCCAAAACTGAGCGCCGATGTGCAGAACCAGTGGAAAGCTTTTGTTGACGATTTGGCTGATTCGAAATTGTCGGAAAAATACGTATCGCTGATAAGCAATGGCCTGTATGTAAACTCGCTGGATGCGAAGGACGAATACGCGGCCAAAAACAAACTGGCCAATTTTAAATATGTGATGTTACCTT
>DASRTD010000185.1:0-5126 GCA_035656115.1 Mucilaginibacter sp. | reverse complement strand
AAGTGGTGCTCATATGCTTTTCACAAAGAAACACCGCTCAATGCCTTTAACACGGCCTTGAATAGCTGAACTTATTCCCTCTTTATCAACAACTTGTTAATATCTACACTGATTTTTACTGTTTCTTATGCGTCAGCCCTGATATTGTCAAAGCGTTTGTTCGTTACCCGTTGACGGGCCACCCCGATAAATCGGGGCGGCAGCGAAAAACGCTTGCGGCAGCATGGGGGCATATGGGTTTGGACGGTCGGACAGGTTGGATGGCACGGGTCCGCCTTGCGCACATCGGCCTGAATTTAAAATTATGAAATCGTTTCGTTAACGGTTTTAAGCAAACTGTCTACATCAAAGGGCTTTTCTATATAAGTATCAGCATGGCAACTTATGGCAATTTTTTTCAGATTGTCGCTTGCTGAAGACAGGATAACAGGTATGTTTTTGGTTTTTGGATGGCTTTTTATTTCTAAACATAGATGATCCCCAGATCCAAAAGGAAGCCTAACATCAACTATTGCTAAGCTTGGGGCTATTGCAATTATTTCTTTAATGGGTACCTGCCTATTAGCTTTAATTACAGCATAACCGTTGTCACGGAGTATTATTTCCAATATGTCAATTGTATCAACATCGTCTTCAATGATAATAATCTTTTTCAACGGATTTTGATTACTTATAACTAAGGTAAATAGTTCAATTTCAATTTATTGTAAAATGCATGTTACATTATATCGCAACCTTTTTTATAACACAGGTAATCCGAAAGTCCATTTGCGGTTACTCGAGAGTTAGCCTTATTTTTCCGCCTTTGTTGATGTTTTTCACCAACAAACCGTGATGCCTGTGTAATTCCGTTCGCTTGCTAATTTACGAAACTGGGCGGACGCGCGGGGACGAATTCGACGTCAAGACGGAAACTAGTGTGGCGGGTTCCGTCCAAATCTCTTACACCCGGGCCTTGTTGGTGAAAACACCAAACAAGGGCGGAATCATCGACCCAAAGCCGCTTTTTCTTCTGTCCGCTCATAAGTTGACACAAATCTGTCCGTTTTTGCAACTCCGATTTTCATAACTGCCTCATTTTCAAATATGCGATGGTGTCCCAGGTGTCCCAGGTGTATTCAGGTGTATTCAGGTGTTCCGGGTGGTTCACCCGGTTCAGTGCCGGTTTATAGTTGGCCGCGCAACCTGGTTAAGGGGATAAAGGATGAACTGGGTAAGGCAATGGATGGATATGTTAAAGCTTGATTTTTTACTAATCGGAACGCAAAAGCTGATAAAACAAAAAAAGCCCCGTCCCGACTTTCAGTTGGGATGAAGCTTTCTTGCGGAATGGACGGGACTCGAACCCGTCCCCAACGTGGCTGGGGATGACAGGCACGTATTCTAACCAGCTGAACCGCCAAAATCTTTCAGGATATTTTTAGTTGATAAGATCAGGCTTTGAATTTGTTGATGGGAATATTTTTTCAAAACGCGTTCCCGGATTAGCCCTTCTCTTTTTGTTGGCAATTCTTCAATATAAACCAAGTCCCAGGGCATTTTTAGTGACGTGTACCGGCATTCTCCATTATTATGCTGCACAAGCCTTTTGGGAGGGTTTTCAGAGAAACCCTTGTAATAGCTTCCATCAGCATGGCTTCGGATGATGTAAACGTAAAACCCCATATAACAAAAAAAGCCTCACTTAATGTGAAGCCTTATTTGCGGAATGGACGGGACCAGAACCACCTTTATATTTTGCTTTATATCAATGAGTTATAATTTCAACAACCAAAAGGTAACCGATTAGGTAACCGAGGCTTTTTGATTGATTTTGAAAGAACAAAGAGGCAAAAAACCACTTAAATCATAACTAAATATACGATTTTTATTCCGAAATATAAAAATTTGAAGGACAGAATTTTGCAATTTTTGACCAACAGGATAACGTTGTTGTGAAGAAAGTTTAGGAAGGTAGCATTAAAAATTTCTATTTCGATTTTTGACTTCCTTCCATTATTTTTAGGATGTCCTCATACTTATAATAAAGAATGCCGCCAATTTTTGTAAACCGGATTGTTCCATCCATGCGCAGCTTTTGAAGCGTGTTCGGAGAGATTCGCAGCATATTTTTAACCTGATAACTTTTCAGCCACTTCGGTGTCGGTTCACCCTTTCCGCTTAAAAGGGACTTTATTGTCGACGTTAAACGTTCTTCAAACTGTAATAAGTCTTCCTTGGTTATAATCTCTGCTGCCATACGATTTGATCAATTAATTCATCGCCACAATTAGACACTGTGTTTAAGAAATGACGATGAATCACAATTATACTGGGCTATAGCAAGCGATTATGACAACTACCTATATATTATATAATAATTTTATTTCCCTTTATTCAAATCATTATCATCATCCAGCTTTCTATTAATCGCCTCACGCATCTGATCAATAAACTTGGTTGGGGTAATTCTTTTCCGGTTCGAGATAGCATGCCATCGGCGATAGCCATTACCGACGTCGACATTAAACTGCATTTCCAGCCATTTAATAATTTCGACAATGGTAGCTTTCCCGTTATTTAGCTGACCAGTAAGGTACAGGCCATAGGCGAGTTCGACCAGATTGACGGTCTCACCAGTCCAGTGTAAAACCTTGCCAGAGCGCACCCGTTCCGATGATGGATAGAGTTCATTGATCAAATAATCCTGTACCTTTTCATGTGCCAGGAATTGCGCAAAGAGATGATCGCCTTTGGTGGCGTATTCCGGATCAAGGTCGGGTGTCTCCGGCAGCAACGTAGCTGAAGCTTCCGCACCGCGAACAAAAAGGATGTTATCTAATTCTGAGGCCTCTAATAGGTAATACTGGTACAGGAACTGATGTTGCATAAAGTAATGTTTGATCACCTTTAGTTCCTGCTCGTAATAGTTGCGGATCAGTGTTGCCTCAGTGAATTGTCTACTGTGCGTTTCAATGGTGAACATTTGATGGGCGCACAGCAATTCGCACACGAACAGCGGCTTTTCATATTTGAAAAAATTTACTTCTTCCTGCTGATCTGAAAAAGGGTTTTCCCCGATAAACTTTTTAAGGTCAGCCATTACCCGGTTAACCACATTCAATTTGCCTGCCAGCCGCCTTACCGGCAGACCACCCATGTCGCTATACAAGCTCAATTCCTCGATCATATCATCGTATAGGGTCTTGATATTTTCTTTCATGATCTTTTGATGTTACAATTTCACAGATGATATTCCCTTTTTATGTCCTTCCATACATTCAGCGCCTCATCCAGGTGCGCTTTTTCATGCAGCGCAGTAACGCCCATCCTGATCCGCGCGTCCTTCAATGATACCGCCGGGTAATTGATCTGGTTGGCATAAACGCCTTTTTGCTGCAAGGCATAACATATCTTCGCGTTTTTAATCTTGTCGCCAACACGCACCGGGAAAATAGCTGAGCGGGTATCGCCAATATCCAGCCCGAGGCTTAACAGTCCGTGACGGAAATAGTCGATATTAGTTCGCAGGATGCCCATCCATAACGGTTCTTCATCGATCAATTCAATCGCCTTGATAATAGCAAGCGCAGCTGGTGTGGAGCTGGCGGAAAACAAATGTTGTTTGCTTTGGTACTTCAGGTAGTTCACCATTTCTTTACCGGCTACTACATAGCCGCCGACATGGGCAAAGGTCTTGCTGAAAGTGCCGGTTATTAGGTCGACGTCATTCCAGGCGTCACAGGTTTCGATCAAACCCCTTCCTGTTCTCCCGATCACACCGGTGCCGTGCGCATCGTCGACCATAAGGCGGGCGCCGTATTTTTTGCAAAGCGTGACAACTTCACGCAATGGCGCAAGGTCGCCGTCCTGTGAATATACGCCGTCGATGACGACCAATACCAATGGATATTTACCCTGCGCCAGTTTCAGGTTATGTTCATAAGCATCAAGGTCGTTATGAGGAACCGTTTTGCGTTTCACTAATTGGCAACCTTCCATGACACTGGTATGTACGCCCGCATCGAGTAGGACGAAATCGTCTTTGGTTAGGATACATTGTAATGAAGCGCTGTTGGATGTATAGCCAGTGGTGTAAACGATGGCATGTTCTTTCCGGAAGAAAGCAGCGATTTTCTTTTCCAGCAGTTCATGGTAATCGTAATGCCCTCCGATGGCCGGCGACGCGCCTGCACCGGAACCGTATTTCATCAAACCAGAAACTGCGGCTTGTTTCACAGCCGGGTGCTGTGTAAAGCCCAGGTAGTCGTTGGATACCAGGCTAATGAGTTTGTGGCCCTGCATTTCCACCACAGGGCCGCAGCCGGTCGAGGTGACGAGCCGGTAATTCAATTGCCCTTTTGCCATTTGGTCGTCCAGGTAAGCCTGGAACATACGCGCCCGCGCCCAGGTATCCATTCCAGGGATGTACTCAAAATCCCGGAAGCTTTGGTTGTCAAAGTCATTTTTCATAATTATAAAAAATTGTGTTTGACCCCAAAAGAATAAGGCTTTCAATGAAAAAAAGAGAGTATACTACAGACTTACTGCAAAAACAGATTTATGTGAAAAGGCGATTACTCCCCGGATTTTGGTGAGAAATAAAAAACGCTCAGATCAGGTAATCAAAAAGCACATGCTCGCTATTCAATTCAACACACGGGAAGCCATATGCAGCCATTCTGCAAAGTAACCCTTCATAGTCCGTGGCAACTTTCAGTTCAATTCCCACCAATGCTGGGCCGCTTTCCCGCTCATTCTTTTTGATGAATTCAAAGCGGGTAATATCGTCGTGCGGCCCCAGTACCTCGTTGACAAATGCTCGCAGTGCGCCCGGCCGCTGCGGAAACCTGACAATAAAATAGTGCTTAAGACCTTCGTAAAGCAGGGACCGCTCCTTGATCTCCGGCATGCGGGCGATGTCATTATTTCCCCCGCTGATCACACAGACCACCCTTTTCCCTCGGATGCGGTCACGGTAAAGTTCCAACGCTGCCACGGACAGTGCGCCTGCCGGTTCTGCAACGATGCCATGCTCATTATAGAGGTCTAAAAGAGCGGTGCAAATACGCCCTTCAGCTACGGTTTTCATATCGTCCAGCAGCCGGGCGCAATAAATGTATGTCAACTCGCCCACGCATTTCACA
>DASRTD010000184.1:0-4688 GCA_035656115.1 Mucilaginibacter sp. | reverse complement strand
TACATTAGTCTTTTCATGTTGTTTTTCTAAGGGTGAATATTATAAGTCATAACCTGGTTGTATTGCCAATTTTTTGGGTCCGTGTTTCCCGGCCCTGTAAAAACACTCCAGTAATTAAAATCATACCAGGTATTGCTTAAGCCATCCCAACCCCAGTTCATATCCAGGTAAAGATAGCCCTCGCCACCTCCTGGGTTTCCATTCGAGGGGCACCATGTGGTGTTTATTTGTTCGTAACCATCACTCACCCATGCGTGCCCATCTTCGCCGAAACTCCAGAACAGAATGGTGGTATTGTCATCGGTACCACCTAAAATAACAGGTTCATGTGCATTCAAGTTGCTTACTACATTAAAATAGTTATAACTCGCATCAGCTGCTGACCCGTATCCAAATGTGCTTGTCAAGGCACTGGAAATGGAGGTAGCAATAATGGGAAAAGGATAGGAGCCGGAGTCAAAGTATAGCATGTCAACAGAGCTTCCTGCGTCCGCCATTAATTGCGCTACGTCCCGATTACCCGGATACGAAATAGGGTTGTCATTGGTAGTCAGCGGCATAAGACTCCAATTGTATTTTGCCGGGGCCTTCCAATAGTACATTAGCTGAGCCATTGCAGTGGCAACACAGCCTGTTGGCATAAAGCCGTCGGATGGTTTAGGGTCCGTAGGGCATAGATAGTTGTACGGCCTTGATTGTCCCCATGTTGTTGTCGTTAAAGGCCCCACGGTTTGGACCGTTGTGGTAGGCTCACACGGTGGCGGCGGCGGCTGGGCAACATCAACAACTTTGCCGCCGCCCGAATCTATAACCGCTAATTCGTTCCAAAGACTTGCGATACCGGTAGGTGTGGGTAAAGCGGGGTTTTTGCGCAACAGCTGCATATTATTATGGTTTACCGATAGCCAATTGGCCAAACCCCAGGGCAGACGACCAGAGTGCGGAAAATATCCGGTGTTGGAATATGATAAAATTGGTTCAACCCGCTTATCTGCTGCGATCACCGTATAACCCCCGCCTACATAGTTAAATATGTAATAGGACGGGTTTACGTTATCCGGCACCGCGAGTGAATCCAGTATGGGCCTGCCTGATAAGCCACTGGTAGATTGGATGATTTTTTTAGTTATGATGCCGCTCAGCAGGCGACTGTTGTTAACCTGTTTAGCCGCTTTAGCCGCTGCGGCGAGCGATACAAAATTTAAATCTTTAGCAGCCACGGTGCTATTTCCGATTAAAGATACAGGATTTTTAACAGGTAAATCCTTTTTACAGGAAATAATGTCGTCAGTGCTAAACTGAGTGCAAAAACACGTTTAAAGTGGTGAGTGATAAGGAGATTTATAGCTTTTATTTTAATGAAAAACAGGTTTAGTAAACTTTATAAAAGTTAGTTTGAGATAAGGCTAAATATAGCCAAATTTTCAATGCCGCAATTATTTAACACAAGGAAAAACCAACTATTACACCAACGACAGTATTTAAAGTATCAACTGCTTTTTTGGCTATATAAACGACTAAAAAATAACATAAAACTATTGTCATGAATATCTATCACAGGGGGATTGACCTAAAAGATTATCGTCGAACTCATGTTATTTTTTGTATTTTACATCCCCTATGGGTGCTTTTTTGCCTTTTTTGCAAAAAATTAGGCATCTTAAAATAATCCTTATACATTGCGGCACCTTTAATGAAGAACTATTTACTAACATTAACCGCTTTGTCATGCCTGGCCATTAGTTTAGCCGGTTCCGCTTACGCCGGAAAAATTAATCGTCATTATCGCCCCCATCATAGTTACAGTTCATTAAATACCGACAGTGTTACCGGCGACAGTATTATACAGTTTGCCCGCACCCTGATCGGCGTAAGATACCGCTCGGCGACATCCGACCCGTTGCGTGGTTTTGATTGCTCGGGATTCGTCAGTTACGTTTTCAAAAATTTTAATTTTGATGTACCGCGGTCATCGCCGGAATTTGCAAATATCGGCGAAAGGATCAGGCTTGAAGATGCCAAACCGGGCGACATCATCGTATTCACCAGCCCCACCCACCATCACCGAATAGGCCATGTAGGCATAGTGCTTTGCAATGAAGGCGATGACTTTGAATTTATTCACTCCACCTCAGGCAAGGAGCACGGCGTTACCATCACCACTATGGACCAAACCTACCGCCGCCGTTTTGTCACCGTTATCCGCGTGTTAAAGCGGAACGATGATGAACTGCCGGCAAACGGCTAAGCCAATCACACTATTTTTCTCCTTAGTGTAACAATCGCACAACACGGTAACAATTGCCTATACATAGGGCCAAAATTCAGTTTTAATCCAATTTTTCGCCCGAACTTTGCGCAATACCCCTAATAATGGGTTTCATACTATTTAATATTTAAATGAAAAATATTTTTTTGCTGTGTTTTTTTATAGTTGCCTGTCTATCTGCAAATGCTCAAAACGGGGGACCGCATTTAGGTTCTTACGATGCCAATGGTAAAATTACGGGCAAGATCATCGATTCGGTAACCAATCAACCGGTTGATTACGCAACCGTAAGTGTTTACAAACAAGGCGTTGCTTCGCCCTTTAACGGTGCAAGCACCGATCCGAATGGAAATTTCACCATCCCCGGCATCCCCCCCGGCGACTACAAATTAGCGATTGAGTTTTTAGGTTATAAACGCAAAACCATTGCGCACGTAATACTCGGCGGCGGAAGCAAAAATGCCACACTGGGCACCATACTGCTCGCCCCCGCGCAAAGTATGATTAAGGAAGTGAAAGTTACCGCCCAGGCGGCTTCAGTACAAAATAAAATAGACAAATTAGTTTACAACCCCGGCAATGACCTTACCACGCAGGGCGGCCTGGCATTGGATGTGCTCCAAAAAGTGCCTATGGTTTCGGTCGACATCAACGGTAACGTGGAGTTATTGGGCAGCACCAGCATCCAGTTCCTGATTAATGGCAAACCGTCCACGATTTTTGGCGCCAGCATTACCGATGCACTGCAGGCAATACCGGCCAGCCAGATAAAAAGCATTGAGGTGATCACCAACCCCGGCGCAAAATACGATGCTTCAGGAACTGGCGGTATCATCAATATAATTTTAAAAGATAACAACGTGCAGGGCGTTAACGGCAGCGTAAACCTGTCCGCAGGCACGCGCCTTGAAAACGGCAACTTTAATATCAATGCAAAAAAAGGCAAGGTTGGGTTAAGCGCGTACTTTGGCGGCAACGAAAACCTCACCAGCGCAACACCAAGTTCAGGCAGCCGCACCAGCACCAGCGGAGATACCACTACCTATTTAAATCAAAATGGCATCAGTAATTTTAAAAGAAGCGGTTATCGGTCGGGCGTCAACTTTACCTGGGACATAAGCCCTAAAGATCAGTTAACGGCCTCCGTGGGTTTTAATCATTTCGGCAATAACAGCAACGGGTTCGTCAATAATTATCAAACAACCTATTTAAACGGTGTTGCACTGGATACTGTTAGCCGCACCAATTCAACCAGCATTTTTAGCGATAATTCCACCGATTATAGCTTATCCTATAAGAAAACATTTGCAAAAAAGGACCAGGAGTTGGATGTGTTGTTTGACCAAAGCATTGGCCACAATACTAATGACTATACCCAACAGCAGGACTATAGCAACGTTATTTTTCCTTCCTCCGGATCGATTGGCAACAACCCCGGTACCGACAAGGAAACCGATGCACAAATTGACTATACGCAGCCGGTGACCGACGACTTCACCATTGAAACCGGCGCCAAGGCGACCATTGAAGACATTAACAATACGGTGAACACCCAAACCCTTAAAAACGGGGTTTATGCATACAGTCCTTTCCAAAGCTATAGCTTTATGTATAATCGTAAGATTTATGCCTACTATTTGTCGACAACTTTTTCGGCTTTCAATAAATTTATCGACGGCAAACTGGGTTTGAGAGACGAGTACACCACCGCTACTTCCGATTTTCCAAACACCACTCTTCCGTCATATAATATCCTCGCGCCTTCGTTCGTGCTTTCGCATAAGCTGGATAAAACGGAGAGTATCAAGTTCAGTTACTCATACCGGCTGGAGCGCCCCGATTATAACGGGCTTAACCCATTCTATAACATCAGCGACCCGCATAACATCAGTACCGGTAACCCTGAACTGAAGCCCGAATTAGGGCATAATTTTGAGATGGGGTACAACAAGTCATTCAGCAACGGCGCAAATATATATGTGGCCGGTTTTTACCGGTACAACACAAACGACATCCAATCATTCACCACGTTTTATCATTACCTGACAATTGGGGATTCTACCTACACAAATGTGTCGCTTTCCCAAAGGTTTAACATAGGAAAAGAAACAACTGAAGGTGTTAACCTTTTCGGCTCGCTGCCGGTCGGCAAGCTGACCTTCCGCTCGAACATGTTCTTTGCGGACAGGATAACCGATAACCCCGGCTTCCCTGAAGTAAGCGGGTTTACTTACCGGATAAATTTAAATACCAGCTATGAATTTGCTAAAGACCTGGCGGCAGAGTTTTTTATCAACTACCGCTCGTCGCAGCGCACTATCCAGGGTACTAATCCCGCTTTCCTGTTTTATAACTTTGCGGTGCGTAAGCAGATATTTAACAAAAAGGCGAGCATCGGCTTAACCGCTGCAAATCCGTT
>DASRTD010000183.1:0-5828 GCA_035656115.1 Mucilaginibacter sp. | reverse complement strand
CCCATTGCTTTGACCACATTACCAGCGTAATGTTGCCGCAGGTCATAGGCGCCGTATTCCTTGTTACGGCGGTCAAATACAAGCTCGAGCCACTCGATCCTGTACAAATCAAATTTTGAGATAAGCATGTCGATTGAAATTAAATTTTATAGTTAAACGACATGCACATATTAAATATTGCGGTGTTATTGCAACATTGTAACATTTAGTATTATTTCAATCCACTCCTGATATATTAAAGGATTGTTATTTACGACAAGGTTTTTTTGCAAAAATCACAAACAAATGCAACAATGTGGATTTTGAATTACCAGTTGTCCGTTACTACTTTCTTCACGTTTTCTGCTTTTTTTGCTTCGGGCAGTTTCGAAAGGCATGTTTTCAGGCGTTCGCCAAATTGTTTGCAAAACGCGCCGGTTTCGTCAAGGTAGCCGTCGAAGTCTTTTTTATCCAATTTTGCAGGTCCCTGCTCTAATGGTATGTCTACGCCCTGCTGCGGCACAAAGTTGTCGTAACGGTCGCGCTGGTATGGGGTAAAAACAAAGCCGGTGAGCCAGAACCGGTATTTTTGGTCTTTAAATTCGATGTTTACCATGAAGGCTATTTCGCCTTTTTCATGTTTTAGCACCGAAATCCCGCCATAAACCAAAAACTTTCCCTGGCCCCCTATTTTACCGGTATTATCCTGCTTTACCAATATTTTGGGGTACCCTGTCTTTAAAAACTTTAAGCCGCGCTGCTCCAGGGTGTCTGCGGGTATCCCCGGCATATTTTCAACCTGGTAATAAATGTATTTGTTATGCTCGTCAAACGATAACAGGTCCTGCTGAGCGACCGAAGTTTTAGCCAGCAGGATAAAAAAAAAGACAGGTATCAAATATTTCATGCCATAAATATAAAAAACCGCTCCCGATAATTCGGGAACGGTTTCAAAAAAAGAAATTATACAAAGTAATCAGAAGCCATAAACCGCCGCCAGCACGAACTGGGTCGCGCCTGCCGTAGCGTTGCCGCTGCCATCCAAAAACAAATCACTTTTGGAGGTGTTATCGAACCTGATCTCCGGTATAAAGGTTAAGGGGCCAGCTTTTACGTTAGCAGTAAAAGTAATACCGGTGACCGATTCGCCGGGTTTGGGGCCAACCGGCGCATAGGTGCCGGTCTTGCTCGAGAAATACTCGCCCCTGAGACCAAGCGTAACCACCTTCGACACAGCCAACTGAGGGTACAAAGCCACACCGGTAAATCCACCTGAATAACCGTAAGGAGCCCCGGCGGTAAAATCGGCGGCATTTAAGCCCAGTTTAAAGGCTGTGGTAATTTGATAAGTAGTGGTCAGGTCATATTCAGTACCGGATACATCTCCGCTGGCCACGTTGAGGTAGGCGGTCCAGTTTTTAACCGGGGTAATGGTCAACTGGGCGCCGAAAGTGTTAACCTTTCCGTTCGACTGGTAATTGTTCCAGGTATCGTTGAAGATACCGGCCATCAGGCTCACTTTATCCGAAAACGTGTAAGTAGCTTTTAAACCAGCATTTTGGAAGGGCCCGTTTGTAAACAGGTACGACGTGGAATAGTTAAAGTTAGCAGCAGGGCTGATTACTTCATAGCCTATAAATGTTGACATATAACCCGCAGTAAGGTTGAACTTGGCCGACAGGTTATACGAAACATACAGGTTTTGAATATGATAGCTGGAAAAACCAGTGACGCTGCCATCCGGAGCGGTTACCGGCGCCTCGTTAGGAATTGACTGCCACTGCCCGCGTGGCCCAAAAGAAAGCTCGCCCACAAATGAGGCATTACCAACTGATTTTTTCAAGCCCAGGTCGACCATGCCGATCGAAACGGAATTATTTTCGTTGGCAAAGCTGGTGGGGATATTGGGTTTTCCGGAAAAATCCGTCTTAAAGTACGTGTCTACCGATCCGCTGATCACAAGGGGCGCGTCGCCGGTAGTTTTTATCGTGTCCTGCGCTGTAGCGGCAAAACTAAAGGCAGACGCGAATAAAGCTAAAAGTAAAATTTTCTTTTTCATGATAACAATTGTTGTTTGATGGTTGATTTGAAATATTAATAGTTTGGTTTGATTGAAATACCTGAATTTTTTGAAAATTTTGAATCATATTAAAGCAAAAGGGTATCTGCCTGAATTATTCGTTGCTTATAATTCAGCAAATTGCTTTAGAAAATACAAAATAGTAGTAAAGAAAACCCTGTACGGCTGGGTGTCCCGGATGGCTAAAATTTGAATAAATTAGAACCAGCCGCACAAGGGGATGTTAAGTCTTGAGTCTAAAGTCTTAAGTCAATGCTCCATGACTCAAAACTTTAGACTTTGGACTTTAGGCTCAGAACTATACCGTCACCTTGGCGCCTTTTTCAAACAGGCCGTCCAAAGTAATGTCTTTATCTTCGTAGTCGTAAGCGATAGCGCCGTGATCGTACATATCCAAACCGCCGGGACCGGTCTCACCCGATGCTTCAACACGCAGCTTCCATGGATGCGGCACCAGCATGATGAGTTTCATCATAACCCAGGTTACAACAAAAACCGATATAGCGATTGTGAAAGTACCTATCGCCTGCGCTTTTAACACGCTGAGGTCGCCGCCATAAAATAGCCCTTTAACAACAGCCCCCGCAGAATTATCGGCGCCGTAAGGGCCGGTATTTCCGAATTGGCCGGTTGCAAATAAGCCTAACGAGAGCGTTCCCCAGATACCGGCAAAACCGTGCACCGGCACAGCGCCGATGGGGTCGTCAATGCGCATATATTCAAGTAATTTAACGCCGCCAAACACCACAAATCCCGCTACGCCGCCTAAAAGGGTTGCGCCAAGCGGGCTAACCCAATAACAAGGGCAAGTAATAGCAACCAAACCAGCCAGGAAGCCGTTAATCGTAAAGCCCAAATCGAATTTACCCTTCGTTGAGCCCCACCATAAGCCAGCCGCCATGGCCGTAAAGCCACCGCCGCATGCCGCCAGCGTGGTGTTGGTAGCGATTCGACCAATACCAATGGCATCCATTGCTGAAAGTGAGCTGCCCGGGTTAAAACCGTACCAGCCGAACCACAGTACAAAACCGCCTAAAGCAGCCATAGGTAAGTTATGCGCCGGGGGCATACCGCCGCCGTCCCGCGCGAAAATGCGCCCTAACCGCGGCCCCAATACTACGGCTCCCGCCAGTGACGCCACCCCTCCTATGGTGTGCACAACTGTTGAGCCGGCAAAATCGCGGAAACCTTGACCTAAGCTGGTGAAAAAATGACCCGATGATCCCATTAAAGCTAACCAGCCATCGGGACCCCATGCCCAGTGACCGATAATCGGATAGATGAACCCTGTGATGCCGATACTGTACAGGATATCTCCGCGAAAACCGGTACGACCGATCATCGCACCCGACACAACCGTTGAACAGGTATCAGCAAATGCATACTGGAATATCCAGTGTGCAATTACCGGAACACCCTGGCCGGGATAAAGATCGGGCGTATTCTGAAGGAAAAACCAGTGATAACCGATAAATCCGTTACCAGTGCTAAACATAAACGCATAACCGCAAGCGTAAAATAAAATCCCGCACAAACAGGTATCAAATATACACTCCATCATAACGTTCACAGTTTCGCGTTTACGCGCAAAGCCAACTTCAAGCATTACGAAACCCGCCTGCATGGCGAATACTAAGAATGCGGCCACCAGCGTCCAAACCGTGTCGATCGAATTCATCATGGATGTTTCCAGGTCGGTTGGTTTCGGAGGAGTAGTAGCGGCATGGGCAGTGCTGTGAAAAAATCCGGGTAAAGTGAAAATAGCTAAAACGACAAGGCCTAAACCTATCATTTTTCCACTAAAAATGGTTGCACCCAGCGCCCATTTGTCCCGCGTCAGCTGTCGGACTGAGTCGAGGAATTTGAACTTTGTAACGTTTACTTTCATTGTTTGTTTAGTTTAATTTAGTTTGATTGATTTATTATTAGAATAGTTTGTTTGCTTCGTTAATGTGTCACCAGTTTTTATGAAAAATTCAATAATTGTATGTTTTTTTTAATTTTTTGATGAAAATAAGCATGAATCTTAATAATTCCAAATTTTTATCCGCCATTGTTAATAAAAAATCACAATTTTTATGAAATTTATAAAATAATGGCGCATAAAACCTCTATTTTTGAATAAATAGCAACAGAAAAAAACCAACTAAAATTTTTAACTGAAAATATTGTGATTATTGATGGGATTTTAGAATAAATTGGCCGCAAATCATTATTTTTTGTCAGATAAGCCAACAAAACGTACAGAAAACAGCTTCTTTGTTGATAAATTGTGTCAAACTATTAAAAAAGCGCCCGACTTATCAACAATTATGCGGTTTTTGAGCAATAATTTTATTTGCTTTAATATTTATGCATTATATAAAGGATAATTCTATTTTTGAACGCTAACCAATATTAATAATCCCTTTTCAATGGCTAATTTTCGATTTCAGGCACTTCAAAGCGTATTAACCAGGGCAATACCGGAAGTAAAAATGTCTAATCTTAAAATTTCGGAGTTTTTTTCGGCAAATGTTTTCGATAAAAAGAAGATGAAAGAGTTTCTTTCGGCCGAAGCTTATGACGGGATCATCAATTCCATTGACAAAAGCGCACCCATACCGCGCGACCTGGCCGAACAGGTAGCCTCGGCCATGAAATCATGGGCCATAGGCAAAGGCGCTACCCACTATACCCATTGGTTTCAACCGCTCACCGGCTCCACAGCTGAAAAACATGACGCTTTTTTCGAGCCGGCCGCCGACAATACCGCCATTGAAAGATTCTCTGGCGATGCTTTGGCACAACAGGAGCCCGATGCCTCGAGTTTTCCCAGCGGCGGCATACGCAATACTTTCGAGGCCAGGGGCTATACCGCCTGGGACCCCTCCTCCCCCGCCTTTATCATGGCCCGCACCCTGTGCATACCAACCGTTTTTGTTTCGTACACCGGCGAAGCGCTCGATTACAAGGTACCTTTATTAAAGGCATTAAATGTTTTGGACAAGGCCGCCGTTGATGTTTGCCATTATTTTGATAAAGGCATCGAAAAAGTTAACGCATCCCTCGGCATCGAGCAGGAATATTTTTTGGTTGACATTGCCTTATTTAATGCAAGGCCCGACCTGTACCTGACTGGCCGCACGTTGTTTGGACACATGTCGGCAAAAAACCAGCAATTGGAGGACCACTATTTTGGCTCGATACCCGAACGCGTGTATGCCTTTATGCAGGATATGGAAACCGAGGCCTTATTATTAGGCATACCCCTAAAAACGCGGCATAATGAAGTGGCGCCCTCGCAGTTTGAATGCGCGCCTATTTATGAAGAGATCAACCTGGCGATAGATCATAACCAATTGCTGATGGACCTGATGGACCGTGTAGCCAAAAGGCATAACTTTAAGGTGCTGCTGCACGAAAAACCTTATGCCGGCATCAACGGCTCGGGCAAGCACAATAACTGGTCGATGATCACCAATACGGGCAAAAACCTGCTTTCGCCGGGCAAAACGCCCAAAAACAACCTGATGTTCCTTACCTTTTTTGTGAACACCATCAGGGCCGTTTATGAGCATGCCGACCTACTGCGGGCATCCATCGCTTCGGTTAATAACGACCATCGCCTGGGGGCCAATGAGGCCCCACCGGCCATTATATCCATCTTCCTGGGCAGCCAGCTGAGCGAAGTGCTTGACGAGATAGAAACATCACGGATCAGCAAAAAAATAAAGGACGACGCCATGCTATGGCAGGGCATCCCCAAAATCCCGCAGATATTAAAGGA
>DASRTD010000182.1:0-13873 GCA_035656115.1 Mucilaginibacter sp. | reverse complement strand
CTGTCGTACGAAACCGTCATTGTTGTTTTTGCTATTGTGGGTTGTACCAGGTCCCAGATAAATGAAAAATCTCCGCTGCCGTTTTCAAAAACGACAACTGGTTTTCCCTTTCCCATTACATGGATGTGCAAAAGGTGCCCGCCGGCATCCACAAGTTGCCCGGTTGGCGGATAACTGTTAACGGGCTGTGTGAAGCCTTTGGTTAAACTCATGAAAAGAAAAACCATCAGCGTGATCTTAGCCAGCACTGCTGCCGAAAATTTGTTTTGCTTCATCGTCATACTACGTTTAAATTGAGTTATATGAAACTGCTACTACTATACCAAGATGAAAAATTATTTCAAAAGGTTGTGAGGATTATGCGTTATTTAAAACAAATATTGCTTAACCCGCCCTCCGTTTTTCATCCTCAACGCCGGACAATTTTCGCCTTGAAGGCGCCAATTGGCTGTTGCCAAATTTGTACACAAGGCTGATGGTAGCTACCCGCGAGTCGAGATGTTGGATAAAATGCTCTTTATACCCGGTTAGCGAGGTGTTTGCTTCGTAATAATTGGTGTACAAAATATCGCTCAGGTTAAATTTCAGAACAGCTTTATCGCCGAATAGCTTTGTCTGTACGCCCATATCGAGCGAGCCATAAGGTTTTGAATTTTGGAACCCGTAAATATCCCTTGAATGATAATATGCGTCGATTTCAGCCGTCCACAGTTTATTTATCGTGATCGTATTGGCCGTGTTCAGGTTAAATGCTACTATGCTGTTAGTGAGATCAGTATTAGCAACATTCCCATTATACTTACCATAATACGCGAGTAAATTATTTGTACTGCTGAGCCACTTGCCGGCAGAAAAAGGAACAGACAAACTGATGTTATAATAATTAAACCGCGCGATGTTTTGCGGCTCCTGAACGACAACGGTCGAATTAAGCGCATCAGGCGAGAGCACAAAAATGATATTATCGGTTGTCGTGCTAAACCCGGCTTTCAGCAAATAGTTTTGCTTAAAGGTCCAGTTTAACTCGTAGGAGTCGGTTATTTCCGGCTTCAGGTATGGGTTACCTTCGGCATAGGTTGTAGGGTCCAGGAATATCTTAAACGGGTTTAGCTGGGAATAGGTAGGCCGGTTAATTCTGCGGCTTACAGAAATGCCAAGGTCATTATCATTGTCTAATTTATAACCGAAAAATCCACTGGGAAAAAGCTGTGTATAATTCCGGTTAAACGAAGAGTCATTAGTTAATTGTATGCCTTTTGCAACGGTATTTTCAACCCGTAAACCTATTTGCAAACTTGTTTTGCCCCAGTTTGCGTTTGCGTTGGCATAGGCCGCGTTTATGTTTTCATCATATATAAAATGATTGCTTTTGGTCGTATCCAGCACATCTCCGCCATTGCTTTGGTCATAGTAGGCTACATTATTGTCCGCGTGTACCCAACTGCTTTTTATACCGAAATCCAGCTTTGCCTTTTTACTCAGTGGTTGTGTATAATCGCTTTTAACAGATCTTATACTTAAATTACCTGTTAAATCTCCAAATAACACATACGGAGGCTGGTCTTGTACGTTCTCTAAATTGAAATATTGCGTCAGGTAGTGCTGAAGGTCGGTGCGGTCGAAACTCGCATAATCGAGGTCAGCGGTAAGTTCTCTCCCGGTTGAGTCAATTATGGTTTTAAAATTAATATTGACGCTATTGTTGCTTCTCGCTGTGCTGTTATGCGCCCCGGTGGTGAACGAAGAGGTGTCCTGCAACTGATTATTTAGTGAAAAGGCATTGTTATTTATGTAGGTATAGTTATTAAAATAAAGCCCATTGGCCACAATGCCTATAATCGTCTTCGGCGTTAAATAATAGTCGGCGCCCAGCCTAACGTTATGACTAATAAAGTCTGTTTTCAGATAATTGTGTTCGTCGTACCCGCCCAGCACCACATCATTCGCATCGTAAAAAGACCTCATGATGTCTAGCTGATTGAAGGTGGTGCGGTCACCGTAGTTATAGGAGCCGAATAAGTTGAGGTTGGCCGTTCGGTTGTTCAATGAAATACCTGACGTAAATTTCCCATACTTCCCCTGTCCGTACGATCCGGTAACGCTTCCGTTGGTCCCTTTACGCGAGTCTTTTTTTAGCCTGATGTCGATAATCCCCGAATTTCCCTGCGCATCGTATTTTGCCGAGGGATTGGTGATCAGTTCTATTCTGTCAATTTGATTGGCCGACATGTTCCTGAGCATCGTCGCTAGATCTGTTCCTGACATAGGGACAAGTTTCCCATCAATCATGATCAGCACGCCTTGTCTCCCGCGCATCGCTATATTGTCATCTTTGTCAATCGTGATGCCCGGAGACTTAACCAGCACATCCAGTGCGGTGCTGCCTGCTGCTTTTATATTATTCGCAACGTTTACAACAGTTTTATCATAAAATTGCTGTATCAACGGTTTTGCAGCAGAAACGCTTACCTCATTCAGGTTATTTGATTTCGGGGTCAGCTTTATCGTTCCCAGGTTAACATCTGCATTAAATTGTATTTTATCCGACAACCAGGGTTGGATGTTCAAATCCGAAACTGACACATAATATTCTCCTGCGGCCACTTTATCAAATGAAAAGTTTCCGGATGTGTCGGCAAATTCCATTTTTGATATGGTTTTTTTATCATTTTTAAGCAGCTGGACAACCACCGACGCGTAATTAATCCTGGCATCGATCTGTAGCTGGCCTTTCAACCGGAAAACTTGCAATTCTTGTGCATATGTATTAGTCCGAAACGCACTGGTAAATAACAGACAACTGCAAAATAGAACGCCGATTCTTTTCATCATAACTTAGTTCGCAATAGTTAATTTTATTTAGGACTCATACAAGCGAAGCACACGGCTTATTACAAAACGCCCATGACAATATTATTTATTATTTTGAGATGCGCTAAATGATGGTAGCCGTGCCATGCATACATGGCGACCATTTCATCCAGGGTTAAATAAATTTTATTTTCTGGATGATAGATTTTTCGCTGGAAGTTGGATCTTTCAACCCTATTCAAAAGGTACACCCACCGTTTAATAAGACAATCCAATAAATCGACCGACTCATCCACATTTTCATAAAAACTATCCGGCAAATTCGAAAAAGCATTTTGATCATAAGGTTTTAGTATCGACCCGGATTCAGTCAACAACCATTTAGTCCTTATGTAGGCATTAATGTAAACATCGCACAAATGATTAATTATTTGCGTCGCCGTCCAGCCATTATCGCGGTAGGCTTTTCCAAAATCTTCCATTTTAAATTTATTGATCACTCTTTTGATGAAAAATACCAAGTCCTTCAACTCATTGATGGATTGTTGAGTCTCAATTTCTGAGTAGGTTTTGCCATATGTAAATCTTCCTATCGGATATTGCAGGTGTTCCATATTAAAATCATGCTGTGGTTAAATTAGGGTTGCATTAAATCAATAAGCTTAATAGGGTACAGCGCTAATGGTACTGTCAACTATTTACTTTAAAATCCAGTTATCCGGATCCGGTATGACGCTAACCGGGGGGTTGTTGACATGAATCAGAAAGCTCTGGTCTGCCTTCTTATCCCAAACGACCGTTTTGCTGGTGCTACCGTCTTTAAAATTTATCTGAATATCCACCGGCATCTTAAATATTGTCCCGTTCTTCTGCAGTTGTATTAAGTGCACGTTTACGATGCAAGCAGTCTCCGTCTGGCGGTATGTATACCGAAGGTCGAATTGTGGACGGGATGATGTATATAGCCATTCACTAAAAAACCACTTTAAAGGGCGCCCATAGTTAGTTTCGCAAACCTTAATGAAGTCCGCCGTCGAAACATTTTTCCCCGAGTATTTTTGAATGTATTTTTTGATCGAGGAAAAAAAGAGCTGGTCGCCCATCACGTGCCTCAACATGTGCAAGATCAATGCTCCCTTTAAAAATGTTGTGGTATTAAACATACTATCGGTATTAATGGTGTCTCGAACAAGGACAGTGCCGGGAAAATCTTTTTTATTAAAACCGTTTATGGTTTTGAAGTAGGCATCTTTTCCTTTGTTACTCTCCATCCAGAGCGCAAAAGCATAAGTAGCGAAACCTTCATTTAACCAAACATCAGCCCAGCTTTTAACCGATAAACTGTTCCCGAACCATTGGTGCGCCAGCTCATGCGCTAATATCCTTTCATATTTATCCTCGCCGGTGATATATTTCTTCCCCAGGCTCGGAACGGTTTGGTGCTCGCGATAGCTTTCTGTCGTAAACTCCGCTACGCCGTATTTTTCCTTTATAAAGGGGTATTCCCCAAAATATTTGACATGACTTTTTATGATCTCAGGCAATACGCTGAAGTCTTTTTCTGCCTTTTTCATATCTTCAGGAAAGACATAGAATATCATGGGCATATTTTTATAGTACCGCCTGAATGAAACGTAATTACCCACGGCCAATGATATTACGTCAGGGTAGATCGGGTACCGAACGGACCAATAAAAAGTTGACGTATTATCCGCGTTAGTGATTTGCCTGGTGAGCTTTCCGTTTGAAACTGCGGTGAGACTTTTCGGCGCCGTTATAACAATGTCCGCCGAATCGGCTTTTTCTGATGGTCTGTCCATGCAAGGCCACCAAAGCCTTGCTGTATAGGGAAGGCCATAGGAGGAAATTCGGATGGTATTATTTTCAGTGTCTATCTTTAATCCATCATCATTATAGTCCGCCGTATAGCATATTTTTATGTTGACGTTTTTACCGGGGCTCCGACCAGGGATAACCACTCTGAGTTTATCATTCGCAAGTGTATATCTGGCGGGTTTACCGCCAATATTGATAGAATCTACTATAGCTTTCGACGTCAGGTCGAGATCAATAAAATCACCACGGCTTAAAATTTTTGCGCGTATTTCGACTTGCCCGTTAAAGTTGCGTTCTCCTGCTGTTAACCCGAGTTGAATTTTGTAGTAGTATATCCGGGTGCGTATTTCGGGTTCCGGTGATCCGGCAAAACTTAAAGCCACAGATCCCCAAAGGCAAATTAGGAAAATTAATGGTGATGAGCATATTTGCAACCTGGTCATATTCCTGGGGAAAAACACTATCTAAAGCGTTATTCCGAAAGTATGGCTTTGATATTTTTATATAATCACCCCTTGAGGGGGATTTTATCCTGCTGCTCCTCAAATCCATAAACAAGGGCCCGGGACTATTTTTCAAGGATTTTTTTTAGCTGCTCCAGGTCCTTTTTATTGGCCCGTTTGATCGCGAAAGCCATAAAAGGCGCTACGAATTTTGAAAAGCCGCTAGGCTCGCCTGTGTTCCGAAGAAACATTTTGGTCTTCCCGGAGCCAATTTTTTCCCAGGTATAAGTAGTCTGCATTGGAAAGGGCCCGTTCGCCGTGATCATAACCAGTTTTTCCAATGGCTGCCATTCAACCACTTCATATACATATTCCAACTGCCTTCCCAGGAACTTCGCGCGGAACGCTACCTGCGAACCGATGTCTATTGGTTTGGTTGTTAAAAATTCGGCCGATTTTATGTTGACATACCATTCGGAAGCATTTTCGGGATTCGATGCATAACCGGCAACATATTCCAATGGTGCGTTAATGCTGATATCGGAAACTACGTCGATTTTCATATTACAAAATAAGACCTTCTAAACCTGCTTCCGTCCCGGATTTGACCGAAAATATTTACGCCGGTTTTATCCTCAAAGGCCGAATTAATTTTCTATCGAAAATATCGGAATGTAACTTTTCGATAATCCCCCCTAAAGGGGTATTTTTGTTTTGGGCAAATAACATTAGGTTTAGCTGTAACAACGGCATTTAGAAAGCAAGGCATTCTAAGTTCAACCTATATGGCAAGCATCGGACAAACTAATATAAATAAAGGTGTCATGACCATTGTTTGTTTCCTTGCGGTGCTCCTGGTCAAAGCGCAAAAAGCCGCGAATTTCAGGTACGCTATGTTTCAAGCTTCAGAGACACACACCGGCGTATATCCACCATCTAAATATAATACACTTGGCATCTTGGATTGGAAATTCAGATCAAATGGCAAAATCTTTTCCTCTCCGGCCGTTTGGAATGGCATGGTTTACATTGGCAGTGAAGATCATTACTTATATGCCATCGATTCAAAGTCGGGAAAATCGGTATGGAAATTTAAAACGGGCGGAGCTGTCGACTCCTCTCCTGCCGTTTATGAAAATGTAATTTATTTTGGAAGTTTTGACGGATATTTTTACGCCTTGAATGCACGCACTGGCAGCTTATTGTGGAGGTTCAAAACCGGCGGTGAAAAACTGATCGGCTACAAGGGGTTATGGGGAATGACACCTAAGGATTTATATATGGAGGATCAGTACGATTTTTACCTTTCTTCGCCGGTTTTGAATTTCAACGACAGAAATCTAACAGTGTATTTCGGCAGCAGCGACGGAAATTTGTATGCATTGGATGCGCGTGCCGGCAAAAAGAAATGGGCGTTCCGGGCGAAAGGCATCATTCATAGCAGCCCGGCGCTATACAATGGCGTGGTTTATTTTGGGAGCTTTGATACTTATCTATACGCGCTCGACGCAGCAAGTGGCCGGCTGAATTGGAAATTCAAAACCGGGGACCAGCCAGTTCTTCATCAAATGGAAGGGATCCAGGCATCACCCACTTGTTATAAAGGCTCCGTCTACTTTGGCTGCCGCGATGCGCATTTTTATTCCTTGGATGCCAATACGGGCAAATTGAAATGGAAGGTAAGCACAGACGGCTCGTGGGTGTTAACCACAGCCGCTTTTAAAGATGGGACTTTATATATAAGTACATCAGATAGTTATTTATTTATGGCTTTGGATGCGAAAACTGGAAAAGAAAAATTCAGGTTTAAAGCCAATGGCTATATCTATTCGTCGGCAGCTATTTCGGGCAATACCGCTTATTTCGGAGATTTCTCAGGCAAACTATTTGCGTTGAATTTACTATCTGGTAAACCGATCAGTACTTTCGCTACTCCCGAACGAATTCACAACAGCCGACAGCTGTTGAATAAAGATAATATCGATTTTATATACCTGATAAAAAGCAAGGATACAATGGCTTATGCAACGAGCGTAGCTGTTATGGACGAGCTTTATAAGTTGGGGCCGATAGTTTCCTCACCGGCGATAAGTGACGGCGTTATTTATTTTGGAAGTGCAGATGGGTATGTATATGCCATTGATTTGATGTATTTATATCTGCCACCAGCCCAAAAAAAGTAACAAGACGGGATAGTTGCTGTCATTTCACCTGTTTCGCGATCGCGATATAAGACCAAGAATCAGGAAAAACATAAAAAGATATGATTAAATTATAATAAAAATTAAAAATTCCATGAAGCCAACTCATCTTTCGCTCCTTTTTTATTTACTGTTTACATCAAATGTATTTTCTCAAAACATTGATATTCAACAGCTTCACAGTAATATATTCAGCAACACCAGAAAAATTCGCGTTTACTTGCCGCCAGGCTACTACCAAGCAAGCAAGAGTTATCCGGTGCTTTACATGAACGATGGGATCGCCACTTTTGATGCCTACAACCTTAAGCAGTTGACGGATAGTTTGATCAATAATAAGTTGATTGAACCGCTTATAATAGTTGGGATTGATAACGGTGGATCCGTCGAAGGTTCTAAAAACCCGATTCGCGACAGGGCAAATGAGTATTTGCCATGGCCCGATTTAAACGAAACTGTAAACGCTAATAAAATCAAAAAGCCTGCCGTTTATGAGTACCCGTTATTTCTGTTTAATGAGGTAATGCCGATGATCAATAAAAAATACAGAACTAAAACAGGGAAATTGAATACAGGATTGGGCGGCGCCTCTTATGGAGCGCTGATCGCGCTATATACCGCGATTCATCGGCCGGGTAAAATTGGATTCCTTTTACTGGAAAGCCCCTCATTGTATGTTTATGATGAACAAGTGCTAAAGGAGTTGGGCAAAATGCCGGAGTTCCCGAAAACCTATATAGGTATCGGAACGAGGGAAGGGGCGACTAAAGCCATTCAGTTAACGGCTTTAAACGATGCAAAGAAACTTGACAAGATATTAACTGCTGAATATGGGAATAAAAAGGTTTGGCTTAAAATTGATACCGGGGCAAGTCACAATTTTGATTTTTTCGCTAAAAGATTCCCGCTAGCACTGAAATTTCTTTACGGAAAAACACATTGAAAGCTTTTTTTTGCTTATCGGCCTCCCGGCGGACAGTGTTCCTTTAGATATTGTGTAAATAGGGTGTTCAGATGTGTTCGCGTCCCATTCCCTTCAAATATCCCATGCGTACGGTTTGGGTAAATCATCAACTGAAACTGTTTGTTATATTTGATCAATTCATTGATGAGCAATTCTGCATTTACAAAGTGTACGTTGTCGTCGCCGGTGCCATGTATGTATAGTAGGTTTCCGCGCAGGTTTTTCGCGTAGGTTATTGGCGATCCTTCAATAAAAGGTTTGCGGCTTGCCTCGTCAACAGGTACGCCCATATAGCGTTCCTGGTAAATGTTATCATATGACAGCTGCCAGCCTTCCGCAGCTACCGCTATGCCGGTTTTATAGATATCGGGATACTGGAACAATAGTTGAAGCGTTGTGGACCCGCCGCCGCTCCAGCCATGTACCGCAATACGGGACGAATCGACAAAAGGCCACTTCAATATTTCTTTGGCGGCCATTGCCTGATCGCGGATGTTGAGGGTGCCTATCTTTTTGTAAATAGCCTTCCGCCAGGCAGCGCCCTTCGGCGCAGGCGCACCCCTGCCTTCAACAGCAATATAGATGTATCCGTCTTTGGCCATATCGCCGTTATAAAGAAAATTTTGCGTACTTCCATAACTGTCAAGTACCGTTTGAGCAGCTGGCTCGCCATACACGCTGAACAAAACCGGATATTTTTTAGTTGAATCAAAACCAATCGGCTTTACCATCCAACCATCCATTTCGATATTGTCGACGGTTTTGACTTTAAAAAATACCGGTTTGTTCTCAGCGTTTTTATTTACTGCCAGGTGATCGCCACTTAGATGCCTGCTTTGAGGCAGGCTGACGATTTCCTTTTGCGGGGGGGTGTAGCTATTCGAAAAAACATGAAGCGCTACCTTTCCATTTGGCGACACCAGGTAATTGTGCGTGCCGGGCAAATCAGCCGGTGTTAGCCGTTCCGGGGCGCCGCTTGAACCATCCAGCTTAACCCGGAACAAATATCTTTGTGTGGCATTACCGGGCGAAGCTTCAAAATAGACATACCCATCCGCCTCGTCGATACAATTGAGGCCTGTCATATCATAGTCGCCCTTGGTGATAAGCGTCTCATTCCCATCGACAGTAATTTTGTAAATATGACACCAGCCATCCTTTTCACTTACCCAAATAAATTCTTTACCGCTCTTCAGCCAGTCCCAGCCCACCGGGTCGCCACTGTTCCACCGCGATTTGCCGTCAATCCAGGCTTCATCATGTTCCTCGTGAATGGCCCTGGCGGTACCAACATCGACATTTGCGACGAATATCCTGCTATCATTCTGAGCACGGTTCAACTGCTCAAGGATGATTTGGTTCGGATTCGTCGTCCACTCCATCCTGGTGATATAGTGTTGCACATCATCTCCCGGGATATTCATCCAGGTAGTTTTGGCCGTACTTATATCCACCACACCTACCCTGCAAGCGCTCGGGTTTTCGCCGGCAACCGGATACTCCACCGATACAGTGAAAGGGTAGATTGAATCGGTCGTGTTCAGCATCAGATAGTTTTTTATCTTCCTTGCATCGATCTGCCAGTAGGCAACCTTCCTGCTGTCAGGCGACCAGCGAAAACCATCCCGACAGTCAAATTCTTCCTCGTAAGCCCAGTCGAAGGTGCCGTTTATTAATTTGATGCTGCCATTGGTGGTTAGCGGTTTTATACTGCCATTTGCCAAATCCTCAACATAGATATTGTGTTCACTTACGTATGCAGCCTTTGTTCCGTCCGGTGAAAATTTAGCAAACATAAGCGAAGACACCGGCTTGTCTCTTCCCAATTGCCGGAGCGTTTTTGAAGTTATGTCATAGACCCAGTAATCTCCCCGGGTATTGTAACGCCAAACTCTTTTAGTATTGGTGAAAATAAGCACTTTGCTACCGTCCTCCGAAAATGTAAACCCACTTATCATTAACGGTCGTTTGCCTGCCGGCGTCAACATCATATTACTAACCACCACCTTTTTCAGCGAAGAATCCCGGGCGTCGGATTCTTCGATACCCTTGCCAGGAACCGCACTATAATAGTGATAGCCATCTTTGGCCCAATTAAAGCCTCCCTGCTGCGCTTCCGCATGAGTATAAAAAATGAAAAGAAAAATAATCAGCGTAAATGTGGCGCAATACTTTTTTATCATAGCGTTAAATAATCTAACCGGGGTTATCAAAATGGGCGTAAACATTCTTCCGAAAATCACGCTGCTATTTCAAAGGGAAAAGCAGTCGTCTGGTTTTGGGATTAAATTCAGCTTGATCAATTCGCCGAAACAGGAACTGCCAAATTTTCCCAAAGAAGTGTGAAGCCCCCGTTGCTAATCGCAAACGTTAGCTTTTCATGGAATGCCGGTGACTTTTCAGGTTTTACGGTCACAGTCAATACATCTTTTGATGGATCGTCATTTGCCGATCCGTCATCTTTAATGCCCCATTGCCCCGTTTCCGAGTTGAAGATCACCTTCCATTCGTTTTCCCCGGGAATGGTAAAAATACTGTACTTGCCGGCGGGCAGCGTTTTATCTCCAATTTTAAGGTCTTTGTTCGTCTGAATCTCCGTTACCGGATTAGCGCCAGTGCGCCATATTTGTCCATAGGGTACCAGGTCACCCCAAATTTTTCTTCCCCGAACCGAAGGGCTGCCATACCCAATGGAAACGTTTGCCCCATTGATTGACCCGTTAACGCTTTCTCGCGGGCTCTCCTGTGCGCGAACTGCGGAGGGTACAAAAAAGGCAACAACCAAAAAACTTAGCGCAGTTAGTTTAAATAGTGTTTTCATAATCCCGTTTATTTGCTGATGGTTACTGTGTTGATTTATGGAGCCCCGGTCTTGTCATAAATGAAATTAAATGATCCGGGTCGGCCAAAACTAAGGCAATTCTTAAAACGCATTATCACCCTTGAAGGGGGATTTAATTTCAAATAATGAACGCAGCTCTGTTTTTTGTTGGTTTGCACCCACTTGGCCTGGATCAGAATAAAACATACGAGGAAACTGATTGAAGAGTTAAATGCTATGTGCGATAAAAATATTTGAATAAGACATCGGTTTGCCGTCATGCTTAAAATGGCACGAATCATTGTTTGCTCACGGTGTTAAATAATTTATAAATCTTCACTTTGCGAGAGAGTTTTTCATAATTTGTTATATTTTTTCATGCATTCAGAGCTGATCGTCATTTAGTGAAGGCGAAACCGGTAATTTTAAAATACTTTGGTTTGCCTGTAACCTAACCCTTGCATCAATGTCTTACGGTTTTATCAATTACTATCAGCAATAAAAATGAAGCTAAGCATACAAAACATATCTAAGCGCTACAACAAAGATAGATATGGGTTAAAAGACTATTCATTGACCATCGAAAACGGCATCCTGGGTCTGTTGGGGCCAAACGGAGCCGGTAAATCAACCCTAATGAAGATCATTGCCACTATAAGCCAGCCAACGCAGGGCAGCATTGAACTGGACGGCCATAATATTTTACGGGAGCCCGACCACATCCGCAAGATGCTTGGTTACCTACCGCAGGATTTTGGAGTTTATCCAAACCTTAATGCTTACGAATTCCTCGAATATATCGCTGCCATGAAGGGGGTTGGCGGTCCCGGCTTGCAAAAACGGATCGAGGCGCTCTTGGAAGGCGTAAACCTGATCGAAAGCGCGAAAATGCCGATCGGTACGTACTCTGGAGGCATGAAACAACGTATCGGCATTGCGCAGGCGCTGCTCAACGACCCTAAAGTTTTAATTTTTGACGAGCCCACCGTCGGTCTTGACCCGGAGGAACGGATGCGTTTTAGAAATTTGATAGCTGACCTCGCTCAAAACAGCATCATCATTTTGTCTTCGCATATTGTATCGGACATTGAAACCATCGCCGATGAGGTCGCCATCATGCAAAGCGGAACACTCATTACCAAAGGGACGCAGGCCGAGGTGGTAAAACAGGTAGCGGGAAAAGTATTTGAAAGTTTGCTTGAAACCGCCCTATTAGGCGATTTTAAAACAAAACACCTGGTTGTAAATACGAGCCGGCAAAAAGAACTGGTACGCGTAAGGTATATCAGCGATGATCCGGCTGAAGGATCGGAATTTGCATCCCCTACCCTCGAAGACGCTTACCTATTCCTCACCTATAAAAACAATTAAAATGGGCGCCTTTTACAAGATCATCATTTCAGATTATAAACAGCGCACCCGCAGCTACGCTTTCCTGGTTACGCTTGCTATAAGTTTATATGCCGCGTATTCGTTTGTCCCACCGCTGCATGCTGCCTATACCACCTTGCGAATCGGAAACTACCTGGGTGCACAAAATACTGCCTGGATTGGCTATGTCACTGCCTTGATGTCGAGCATTTTCGTTTCCTGGATAGGCTTTTACCTCGTCAACAGCGGCATCAAAAAGGATATTGATACCGGCGTGGGCGCGATCGTCGCCACAACAGCCATTAGCAATTTCAAATACCTGCTGGCCAAAACCTGTAGCAATTTTTTTGTGCTGCTTAGTATCGTTGCTTGTATTTTTTTTATGGGAATCGCCTTATTTTTTATTCGTTCCGATAAATATCCGTTCCAAATCAGTCAGTTTATTTTGCCTTATCTGTTCATTACGATACCTGCTATTTTTTTTATTGCCGCATTAGCTGTTGTGGCAGAAGTGTTTTTATACCGCTATTCGATTGTTGTGAATGTGGTATACTTTATTTTCTTCTGCACGATCGTATCCTCGCAGCTGATCGTTACTTCTTCATTCGATTTTATAGGCAGCAAACCAGTTGTTACAGCAATGCAGCAATCTGTTATTCGCCAATATCACGATACCACACAAACAGTTTCGATGGGGTTCATTTATTTGAGCTCAAAAACGCATTTTCATTATTTTTTGTTCGAAGGCGTACGCTGGAATGTACAAACAATCTTTGGCCGAATAATGCTGATTTGTTTTGGGGTGCTGCTCATTTTTGTTTCCTCGCGGTTCTTTCATCGTTTCGAAATAAAGCAAAAATTTAAAGCTAAAAAGAGCACTAAATTTTCTGAAACAATACAGCTTAAAAAACCATTGCGCGATATAAAACTTTCGGCACTGCCGCCAATAGTGACTGCATACGGAATCGCGCCATTTGTAAAAACTGAACTGCTGATGCTCATCCGCAAAGGTCCGCGCTGGCTTTGGCTGATCAATTTGGGAGGGATGATCGCCTTAATTTTTGCCGGGCTAACCGTAGCACATCAAATGATTTTGCCGTGCCTGTGGTTTTTGCAGGTTGGCCGCTGGTCCGACCTGGTAACAAAAGAAAAAACCAACCGCATCCACTATTTTAGCTATGGATCGTACAAGCCGCTTACCCGTCTGTTACCAGCGCAAATTATTGCAGGCGTAACCCTGGCATTGGTTTTAGCTTCGCCCCTATTGGCAAGATACCTTATCGGTTTGCAGTTTTTACCGATTATATATATAATAATGGGCAGCGTATTTATCGTACTTTTTGCGGTGGCATTAGGCATTTTAAGCGGAGGGAAGAAACTATTCGAGATACTGTTTTTCTTGTTCACTTATTCTAACATTGAAAAA
>DASRTD010000181.1:0-16169 GCA_035656115.1 Mucilaginibacter sp. | reverse complement strand
CGTTTATCGTTTCCGGGTGGTACGAAAACCGAGCATATCAGATAACGATGTCGTCATTAAAGAGCTGACGACCATTTTTGATACCCGCACTTTTCAAATCCTTGGCCGTTACGTCGATCTGAAATACAGCAATATGTTCTTCAGCTTTGATGTGCAGATGAATATCGAGCTAACTAAGGTTGGCGGCGAACTGCTGCCCGCCAAGATCACTTACCAGGGCAATTGGGATGTCCCTTTTCATAAGACGGAACGGGCGAGTTTTTTGATCGTGCATAAAAATTATACCCCCTAACCCCCTAAAGGGCTACCGTGTACCCACATCTTTAAAAGTAGCCATCAGGACAGTCTGCCCCCATCGGGGGCGACCTATTTGTAGAAACCACGACCGCCTGCTATATTGCCGCGTAGCGGTTACCTCTCTAACTCCATGCTTGACTACCCTGCTATTAATAGGCAGCACCTACGGAGCTGTAAAATTTATTGTTGGTTATTCTACAAATAGGTAGTCCCCGATGGGGACATAAAAACTTGTGGGTACACGGTAGCCTAAAGGGGGAACAGCGATGGCTACCCAATCTCCTCTAAATCGAGAAGGTCCGAAATATAAAAGTTAGCATTTGCTTTACTTTAATATTGCGCCGTCAGGTGCAAAATATTGGTAGAAAAACAATATAAATAAATTAGCGTGCTGTAGGTACGCAACTAACAAAGCGACATTGGCGCCAATGCATGTCGGGTGTTCCGTACCTGACGGCACGGTAATTCTCGTTTGTTTTTTGTCTACCAATATTTGACCCGATGGGTCTGCCGGTTAATCTAAAGGCAACCCCATTGGGAATATCAGTAATCAGGACAATCGTAATCAATTGATGTACTCAAAGCGAAATCGGTGCAATCATCCTCAAATCGGTGCAATCATCCTCAAATCGGTGCAATCACAAAAAAACAAAAAAATTACTGGATCTCCTTCAGCATCTCCTTCACCGCCGTTTCCAACTGCTGATCTTCCCCCGCTAAAACCTTGCTGTATTCGTTGCTTATTTTAATATCCGGTTCCAGCTGGTGGTTTTCAGTTGGTTCGGTTTGATCCATGCCATAGGTAGAGATCATCGGGATGCCAAAATAAAGCGAGTTATCGATCTGATCCTCCCACCAAACTGCAGTACCGGTACCAGCCACCGGCATGCCTATCAGTTTGCCTATTTTCAACTCTTTGTACACATATGGGAAGATAAACGCATCAGAATAATTGCCTTCGCTCATCAGCACGCAACTCGGTTTGGTCCATTTGTTCATGGATTCGCCGCCGTCGGTTTTATTGCTTTGCGGGCGAAGGGTTAAATAAAGTTTCCCACCGAGGAAAGTCGCCAAATCATCGTGCAGCCAGCCGCCGCCGTTAAAACGGGTGTCCACTATCAGCGCTTTTTTGTCGATGTTCCTGCCCAAAACTTTGTCAAATGTTACCCGGTAGCTGGGGTCGTCCATCCCGCGCACGTGCACATAACCTACTTTGCCGCCCGATAGACTGTCCGTTAAAAATTCCATCCGTTTTACCCAGCGGTCATATAACAGCATATCGCTCTCCATGCCGGCATCCATAGGCTTAACCGTTTCCTGGAATTGTTCGTTTGTTCCCGGGCGATGGAAATTAATCTGGGCAAACTTGCCGGCTTTATGGTTTAGCAGTTTCGCCCAGTCGTCATCACCGGTAATGGCCACGCCGTCAATCTTATCGATCACGTCGCCTTTCTTCATTTTGGTGTGTTCGGTATCGAAGGGCCCTCCGGCGATAATGTCGTCTACCTTTAGTCCATTACCTCCGACTGAATAATCATATAGTAAGCCCAATGAGGCAGTATTATCCGCGTCAGGAAAACGAACAATATAGCCGCCGCCGGTATGCGATGCATTCAACTCACCCAAAAATTCGCTGATCAGCACCTCAAAATCATAATTGTTATTGATGTGCGGCAGAAATTGCGCGTAGTTATCATGGTAATATTTCCAGTTGACGCCCTGCATTTTAGGGTCGAAAAACTTTTTCGGCACCTGTTTGTAAATATGGTCGAAGATGTATGCCCGCTCTGCAGCTGCATTCAACTCCATGCTACCATTGATTTTTACCGGGCTTACTTTGCCATCGTCGACGCCCACCTTCATGATATTCCCATCCGCCAGGACGAATAACGATTTACCGTCCTTGCTCATTACCAGCGAGCCGTTCGGCGCTTTTAATTCAGCCAGCACTTTGGTGTCGCCGGTGCGTGGCATGGTTTGCCAAAGGTTGTAGCCGTTCTCATAACGTGCCAGGTAAAACAGCTTCTCGCCATCGTTGGATAGCTTGGCGTCAGCCATATCGGCCGAACTGATCGTAAGCCTTTTGGTGCGTTGATCGAGGTTAGCCAGGTCGGGTACAAAATCAGGTTCTTTGGCTTTGGTGGTATCTTTGTTTTTTTTACCCTTATCTTCTTTCTTCTTATCAGTCGAATCGCGTTTGTCCTGTTCTTCCTTCAATCCAAGGTCGTCTTTACTCAACTGGTATTTATCCCAGGCGGCTTTGTCAAAAAACATCCCAAAAACATCGGCCTGGCTGCCCCGGCTCAGGTTCTTCATGCCATTGCGGTCGTTAAACCAGTACATCATCCGGCCATTCATTCCCCATTGCGGCTCGCCATTATTAAAACCACTTTGCGTTAGGTTTACCCGCTTGCCGCTGCCATCCGCCTTAATTAGTACAACCTGCGCGGTAAAAATGTACCCCTCGCTTGACTGTGCCAGCAAATATTTTCCATCCGGCGACCAGGCAAAATACTGGTCACCGTCGGCGTACGAATAATTAATGCCTTCGGGCAATAAAGTGATGCTTGTTTTTGAGGCGATGTCATAAACCTTTATTGTGTTCCTTTCCTCAAGATAGGCGATCTTTTTCCCATCAGGCGAGTAGACACCCTGGAACTCATCTTTATCGGTTGCAATTACCGGCTCGGTGATCAAAGTGGTAGAGGCATAAAAATAAGGCTCATTTTTATTGGCGATGGAAACCTTATAAATATCCCACGACTTTTCATTTTCAACCGAGTATAAGATGCTGCGGCCGTCCGGGCTAAACTGGATCATCCGCTCCTGGTAAGGTGTATTGGTGATCCTTTTGGTGACGTTGCCGTCAACCGCGGTAACAAATATTTCGCCGCGGTAAACAAAGGCCACCTCCTTGCCGTCGGGCGAAACAGCTATTTCACTCGCCTGCCCGGTAACCGGTATCGTTTTTATTTGGTCGCCGTTAAAATCAGCGCCAACTGCAATGATCACTTTTTGCGGCTGGCCGCCTTCTCTCAAGGTGTAAATGTCGCCGTCTTGTGTAAAGGCAAATATGCCATTATCCGACCGGGACAGGTTGCGCACCGGGTCTTTATCAAAATGGGGTAATTGGGAGATGTTATTGATATCACCTTCGGATGAACCGTATAAGTTTTGGTTCCCGTTACGCTCGCTCAGGTAATAAAATTTATCTCCGTCACCCCAAACCGGCTCGCGGTCTTCGCCGATAAAGGGCGACACTTTGGTATACGTCTTAGCGTTCATATCATAAATCCAAATGTCGCGTGTTACGGCAGAAGTATGGTGTTTGCGATACGGGTTTTCGTAACCTTTCCTGTCCTGGAAGATAAACTTATTGCCGGCTTTATTAAAGTGGACGTATTGAGTTCCGGCGGAGTTTACCATCAGGCTGCGCCCGCCTTTGGCCTGCACCTTATACAGCTTGGGGAAATAATAATCATCGGGGAATCGTACTGAACTGGCCACGTCATATCTCCGCGTACCGAAATATACGGTTTGGTTATCGGGCGAAAAATCATAGGGAATATCCATGGCGGAGTTATAAGTAAGCCGGGTAGCCGTTCCGCCGCTTGAAGGCATTATAAAAACGTCGAAATTGCCGTAACGGTCGGATGCAAAGGCGATGGACTTGCCATCATGGCTCCAAACCGGGTAACCGTTATAAGCGGTGTTGATGGTGAGCGGAATGGCCTGGCCGCCGCTGGCAGCCACTTTAAAAATATTGCCTTTGTATTCAAAGGCGATCCAGTTGCCATCCGGCGAGATGGCGGGCTGCTGCATCCATAAGATGTGGTCCTGGGCGAAAAGCCGGGAGATAACAAGGCCGGTAAACACGAGAGTGAGCAGGAATTTTTTCATTGGTCAGCTATTTGAGCACCTAAAGTAGTGAAAGTTTTTTGATGATTTCACCGATTATTTTATGATTTAACCGATTAGCCTGGGATTTCACCGATTGGAAATGATTACACCGATAAGAAAGAAAATAGATCGAAGCGCGATTTTTAAGGTAAGGTTTCGGCTGCTTGCTTTATAATTTCATTTCTTTTCAGCAACAGTATTTTCATGTAACTTTTAAGAAAAAGCACGTTCGCCAGGCGGCCCAATAGGCCCAGCGGCGACTCGAAAATAAAATTGTCGGTCATCAAGGTTTGGTTCCCCCTCCGCTCGAACCGATGCTCATGCCGGATGGATTTAAATGCGCCGCTAACCTGCTCATCCACGAAATAATTGGGATATTCAAATTCCGTGATTTTTGAAGTCAGGTTTTGCCGGATGCCGAAATGTTTTGCTTCCCAGGTCACGGTCTCGCCCAATTCGATCAGCCCTCTGGTGCGACCGGCGATAGCCCTTTCACCGGTATGTTTCATAGAATCGGTGTGGAGATCGATGCTGCGTGAAAGGTCAAAGCAACGTTCGATGGGGGCGGCGATTAGGGTTTCGATAATTATTTTTGGTGATTTCACCGATTCGATTTTGATTACACTGATTGGCGCTTGTTCTTAAATTTCACCGATTAAGGATTTATTTCGCCGATAATTCTGATTAAGCGAAAGACGCCAAAAATCAACGTAATGTTCAAAAAATCCCTATAATCCTAAAAAGAAATCTGTGAAATCAAAATCTAATCGGTGTAATCCCAGAAACTAAAATTCCGCATTCTTCGGATATCTCGGAAACGGTATCACATCCCTGATGTTTCCCATCCCGGTTACAAACATAACGAGCCTTTCAAATCCCAGGCCAAAGCCCGCATGCGGGCAGGCGCCGTAGCGGCGGGTATCCAGGTACCACCACAGTTCATCTTTCGGGATGCCCATTTCATCCATCCGCTGCTCCAGCTTATCCAGCCGTTCCTCGCGTTGCGAGCCGCCCACCATTTCGCCGATGCCGGGGAAAAGGATATCCATTGCCCGTACCGTTTTACCATCGTCGTTCTGGCGCATATAAAACGCTTTGATCTCCTTAGGATAATCGGTCAGGATAACCGGTTTTTTAAAATGCTTTTCAACCAAATAGCGCTCGTGTTCCGATTGCAGGTCGGTACCCCAGCCTTCCACCGGGTACTGAAATTTTTTCTTCTTATTGGGGGTAGATTCCTTTAAAATGTCGATCGCTTCGGTATACGTCAACCTTTCGAAATCGTTATCCAGGCAAAACTGCAACTTCTCCAGCAGGTTCATTTCCGAGCGTTCGTTCTGCGGTTTTTGCTTTTCCTCATCCAGCAGGCGCTGGGTCAGGAACTCGATATCGTCCGCATTCTTATCCAACGCATACCGGATCACATATTTCATCATGGCCTCGGCCAGGTCCATGTTATCATTCAGGTCGTAAAATGCCATTTCGGGCTCTATCATCCAAAACTCTGCAACGTGGCGGGTAGTATTGGAGTTTTCAGCCCTAAAAGTTGGTCCGAAAGTATAAATATCGCTCAAAGCCATAGCGCCAAGCTCTCCTTCCAATTGGCCGGATACGGTGAGATTGGTGGGGCGGCCAAAAAAGTCTTCTTTAAAATCGATTTCACCTTCCGGTGTTTTTGGAATGTTATCCAGGTCGAAATTGGTCACATGGAAAGTTTCGCCCGCACCCTCGGCATCCGACGCGGTAATGATCGGCGTGTGCAGGTAAACAAATCCCCTTTCCTGGAAAAACTGGTGAATGGCAAAAGCCAGGGCATTCCGTACGCGGAAAACGGCACCGAAAGTATTTGTCCTGAATCTCAGGTGGGCATGTTCTCTCAAAAACTCAAGGCTTGGGCGGTTTTTTAGCTGTAAAGGATATTTTTCCGGGTCGCAATCGCCCAAAATCTCGATCTCGCTTGCCTTTACTTCTACCTTTTGTCCTTTGCCTAATGAAGGCACCAGCATGCCGCTAACGCTGATGGCAGCGCCGGTAGTGATGCGTTTTAGCAAAGCGGGATCGGTATTTTCAAAATCGATCACTACCTGCAGGTTATTATTGGTTGAGCCGTCGTTCAAAGCGATGAACTGGTTGTTGCGGAAGGTACGTACCCATCCTTTAACCACCACTTCTATGTCAGTTTGTTCACTTTCCAGTAATGCTTTGATCTTTATTCGCTGGCCCATTTTATATTTTTTTGAGCGGCAAAAATACAAAATTTGTTGATGGAGGCGGGAATGTTGATGGAAAAGAATAAGGGCGTTTTGATGTTCACGTTAGCTTTTTTCCATAGCGATGGTTTGAAAACAATCGCAACGCAAAAATCGGCATTCCCCTAAAACTTCAAATTAGCCTTCAGCCATTGCTGAACTTCTTCTTGTTTGGTAATATCGCCGGGCATTTTATCGTGAATGAGTTTTTCCATTTTGTTGCCGGTATTGGCAAAACGGTAATCCCAAAGGTTCATCAGGCGGTTAATCAGGTAAACAACTTCGTTGCCTTCTTCTTTATTAAAAGAGGTTTCATCCGGCTTACCGTTTACCCTTGGGTCGCTTGGTATGTAGGCCGACCACTTGTAATCCGAATAATGCAAATTTCGCCGTGAGAACAAGATCATAAAACTGATTTTGTTAAAATTACTTAAAGTTAACGAGATTTTGGCGATTTTTTGATTATTGGGAAATATCCCATATTTCTACAACTTTCAGCCAGCATTTTTACAGAATCCTGTATTATACTTGGATGAGTAAATCTTGATCTATGAAGACGAACTTATTTGCGGCGGCGATTTTGGTTGTTACCGCCGGGAGCGTTAAAGCGCAGGACATTAAAACCAAAGACGTACCGACTGTGGTAAAGACCGCTTTAATGAAAAAGTACCCGGAAGCGGTTAAGGTTGGCTGGGAAAAAGAAAAAGGCAATTATGAGGCCAACTGGGGTGGAAAATCAGGCGAAGACAATTCGGTTCAGTTTACGCCGTCGGGCGATTTCGTTGAAATAGTGAAGGCTATACCGGTAAGCAGTTTGCCCAAAAACGTAGTACCCTATATCAAGGTGCATTATAAGGGCGCCAGGGTTACTGAAGCGGGGCACGTAACCGATGCCGCCGGAAAAACCACTTACGAAGCAGAAGTAAAAGGCGCTGACCTGATTTTTGATGAAACCGGCAATTTTATAAAAAAAGACCAATAGGGGTAAGGACGGTTGGGGGCTGGTTCTATTTTACCAGCCCTTTAACTGTCTGATATAGGCCGTGAGCTCAGCGGCGATCAGTTTATGTTCTTCCAGATCGGGATGTCCGCCGCAGCCATTATGGTATTGCCGCGAGAAGAAAAATTTGTAAACCCTTTTATCGCCCGAAGCATTTAAGTTGGCTGTTATTGCCGTAAGATATTTTTTCAGGACTGTAGTTAGCGTTTGATCGCCCATCGGGCTGGTTAAGCAAATGATATCAGCTTTTGAGTAATGCTGCCTTATGGCTTTTATTAAGTTTACATAAGCGCTGCAAAATATCGTTGAGTCCTGGTTGGGACCATCGTTCTGCCCGAGGCAAATGGTTACCACATCGGGTGTATACCTGTCGAAATTCCAAACAATGGTATCGTTCCTTAAGAAAACTTTATCGTACAGCTGCGGCATCACCACATTCATATTGCAGCAGCTATGTACCAGGCCCACACCGGCCTGCGCCGTTAGCTGCCATTGCGCGCCCAGGTTGCGCGAAGTTTGGGCGCCGTAGCTCATGTAGGCATTATGTTGATCATGCCATTGCCCCTGGCCGCAGGGAACGACTGAAATATCCATCCCTGTTCCGCTCGTGATGGAGTCGCCGAAATATTCGATCTTTCTTTTAGGCCTGGCTGGCAGTGGCAAAAGCCCTTCGCACCTAAAGCCAATAAAGTCAATATAGCCCGTGTTTGATTCGGTATCTTTACAGATCAACACCGTATGCTCCGTATCGGATAGTCCCTCCGGCAGGTCAATGGTGTTTTCTTTTTGCGTTAGTTTTATCCGGTAAGGATTTCCACCGTCGATCACTATCTCAAGGTAGTTGTGGTTAGCGCCGCCGGCCCCGTCATTGATCAATACCTGGCATTTCGGCCCTTTAAATTTTGCCATGATATAAACGCCCGGCGCCCACATGCGCGGCGCCGCAGGGTTTGAACTATCTATTCTGCCATAATATTGAATATGACGATCGTCCGCTTTGAACAGTTTCTGCTCCGCCGGTTTATTTCGCCCAAAGGCGCCGACACTGCTTATCAAAGCTAAAAACAAGAAAAAAATATATCTCATATCAATTATTCCGGAAGGTAAACTTAGTTAATCGACTAAATTCAAATCAATACTTTTATAACATTTCTTCGCCAAAAAAAGTAAACAAAAAAGGCGGTCATGAAAAATAACCGCCCTTAAACTATTTTGTGCCGGCAATTTAATCCGTGCCCTGGTCGGGTTGGGTTTCGTCCGAAGGAAGACCTACAATTTTGTAAGTTTTATTGCCGTTAGTATCGATCATTTCCTGGTAATAAACACCATCGGGTGATACATACAAAACTTCTCCGTTTATTTTTATCTTGCGGCAATCGGCAGGTAGTTTGAGCACAACGTCGCCGATATGCGGCCCCTGCGGCTGGTCGTCCTGTATCTGCTGGTCGGTATTCAAAACACCGTCCTTACCAGCTACAACATACACCACTGAGCCATCATCCTTGGTAACTTTCTGGTAGTAAACACCATCACATTCATAGTATTGCTCACCGTTGATCACAATCGATTCTGCGTTGTCGCATATCGACGCAACTTCGGCGCCAACCGGAGGTTCAACAACAGTATATTCGCTGTTATCGTAAGTGTAAAATAACCCGTCGCAGTAAAAATATTGCAGGTCGCCCCAAAAGAAAGGATAGTACCCGTAGGGCAGGATACCGCAATGGTACCCCAGGTGATTACAGTAATAGCGCTGATAGTAACCGTGATTTAAATGGTAATACCCGTGCGTACCCCAATAACCAACCGGTGCATGTCCATAACCAATTTTTGGCATCGACCGGTATGAAACGCTCGACGCAACGCCAACGCGCTGCGGGTAACCATAATTACCACGGGCAACCACGCCGGTACGAACACCCAGGGCCGGAGCAGTATTGCGAACAATAGCGCCCTGGCGGTAAACATAAGTGGGTTTCTGTGGACCCGATGTTACGCCGCGGTACCCCACACCGCCAGTTGCATGTGATACGCCAGCTGATGAATGGGCTATACCGGGGCTGCCGGAAGAAGAATGACTGACGCCGACGCTACCGCCGCCTGAAGAATGACTACCGCCACCAGCGCTACCGCCGGTGCTGCCGCCGCCTGAAGAATGGCTGCCGCCGCCACCGCCGCCGCCCGATGATGTGGTATGTTGTGCACTGGCAGGAAACGCCAAAAACAAGCACACCCCGGCGCCTGCTGCTGTTTTGATCAGATTTTTATAAAGAGCTTTCATGACATTAGGTTATTAAAGAACACGTAAGAAATTAAGAGAAGAACTATAAACAACAGACTGTCCTGATCTTAAAAGGTTTAATACGTGTTGTGTAACAAATAAATGATAAATATACCTAAAAAACTAATTTATTGCGCCAAAATGCGACAATGTTACAAAAATGGTCGGTGACTGCCATACCATTGTACCTGCTATAATACGCCATTTATCATCTCTGAATAACACTTCATCCGATTTAATGCAGATATTTAAACGGATATAACCAGTTTTGCTGAATATGCACGTCCCCGAAAATAAATATTTCAACAGGTCACTTGTTAAAACCAATGTGGTTTACGGCTCAATGGGTGTGGCAATTGGGTTGATAATAAGCCTATTCGAATCTGTTATAAACGACAAAATAATCTCTTCGGACAACATTATTGCAAACCTGATCTTTAGCACCGTTATTACATTCAGCATTACCAATTCCATTTATCTTTTTGCCTGTTTTTGGCGGTCTGACAATAGGTTCGCATGGCAATTTATATTAATATACTATAGCTGCAGCATATTGGGCACCCTGGTCGGCATCGAACTATCTTTCCTGATCGTGTCCTTTATTTATAATACCCCTTACCATTTTTTAGACCATTTTGCCATCTATCGCTTCAGTCTTCTTATTGTAGTGATCGTAAACACCATTGTTTACTTTTATATCGCGCAGCGCGAGACAATGAAAGCCAAGCTCCGGCAAAAAGAACTTGACCTGGTTAAATTGCAGCAACTAAAAACCCAGGCGGAGCTGCAAACGCTTCAATCAAAAATAAATCCTCATTTTTTATATAACTCCCTCAACGCCATTGCCGGGCTGGTACACGAGGATGCTGATAAGGCGGAAGATATGACGCTTAAGCTGTCGCGCCTCTTCAGGTACAGCATTAATTCTCCCAACGAAAATACCGCAACCGTAACGCAGGAAATAGAAATTGTGGAGACCTACCTCAGCATAGAAAAAGTGCGTTTTGGTGACAGGTTAAATTTTGTTATGCAAATTGATGCTGCGGTAAAACACGCGGCAATACCCCGTTTTTTGATACAACCATTAGTCGAGAATGCTTTGAAGCATGGGCTGAACGATATGGCAAAAGATGGCGAGTTAAAAATAGACATTGGTATGATGGGGGCAAATATTTTAATTGCAATTACAGATAACGGTAAACCCTTTCCGGCTGAATTGAATATGGGTTATGGCTTGCAAAGCACCTATGATAAATTAACACTGCTTTATGGCGAAAATTACCAGGTGCAAATCGTAAATAGTCCTCAAAAACAGATCAGGATAGAAATTCCGGCAGTATATGAATAAAACATGGAAAACACTGGTTATTGATGACGAGGAGCCTGCGCGCCAACGGCTGAAACGTTTATTAAAGCCATTTGAGCATATCGATGTCATCGGCGAGGCGGTGAACGGAAATGACGGGATAGAACAAATTGAGCAATTGCTGCCCGACCTTATTTTTTTGGACATTGAAATGCCCGTGTTTAACGGCTTTGAAATGCTCGCCCGCATAACCCACCAGCCAAAAGTTGTTTTTACAACTGCTTATGATCAATATGCTATCAAAGCTTTTGAAGAAGGTTCCGTTGATTATTTATTGAAGCCGGTTGAGCCGGAGCGGCTGGAGAAAACGATTAAAAGGTTGGAAGTTTGGCAAAACGAACGGACCGATTATACACATCTTGCGACTTTGATGCAGGCATTCCGCGTTAAAAATGAGATAAAGACATTAACAGTCAAGATCGGCGACAAAATACTGCTGATAAAACTCGATAGCATCGTTTTTATCGAGGCCGAAGACAGGTATGTGTTCCTGCATACCATCGACGGAAAAAAGCACCTGACCGATTTTACTGTTTCGTCGCTGGAGGAAAAACTGTCGGAACAGTTCGTTCGCATACATCGCGGCCATATCATCAATAGCGACTATATTAAAGAGATCAGGAGAGGATTCAACGGAGCTTTTGTTTTCGTGATGAACGATAAAGAGAATACTCGTTTAACTTCGAGCCGGGCAAATGGAGACATGCTTCGGGCTCGGTTTGATATTTAGCCCGCGTCTCAACAAAAGTGGGGCAATTCAAATATCTTCCGCCACAAACAAAAACGGGTCATCAAACTGGAGCGTAAAAAAGCCGTCGTAAGTGGTTTTATATTCCTTGTCGCTCGTTTGGTATAACCCTTCTGTTATAAGATTATTTCCATTAATCAATAGCCTGATCCCTTCATCGGCAGATTTCCATTTGCTGTAACCGCTGCTTACCGCGTATATTTTTTGGTAACAGTTGAAAATTACCAGGTTTATCCTGTTGATGAACGGTTCATAATCATTCAGCCGAAGATCGTCTGTTATAATATTGACTGACGCGTACCCGTTTTCAGCAAGAAATTTTAGCGCGGTGACTATAGTGTTTCCCTCGCTAACCGGAATAAGTTTTACATGAGGCTGTGATACTTCCGTTGAATCGGATGTTATGATCCAGTCGATCTTAATTTCCCTGCTGGACAGGTCATCAGCAGTTTCGACTGTGGCGATCACGGTCGGGCTCCATTCCAGTAGCTGGCCAAGTAATTCGTCGGAAAAATTCTCGAGGCCAAGCACCAGCAATGCAGGCTCCTGTTTTTCGCGGACGATGTGGTGGGATGACATGGACTAAGATTTTTAAGATTACGAGGATTGTAGGATTAAAATAAAGTTAACTCTTACTAATCCTTCAAATCCCATAAATCTTAGTCAAAAATACTAATAAATCTTGCGATAAAAGTCCTTAACCGCCTGTTCCGGGTCGGCGGCCAGGTTTATCGCGGCCGATACCGCTATACCATGTATGCCGGTCTCGAGCAAAGGTACTACATCCTGCAGCTGAATTCCGCCCACGGCAATAACGGGAATATCAATTTCAGGATGTTTGCTGAGTTCTCGATAACCTTCAAAGCCTAGCAGGGGTTTGTTATTCAGCTTTGTATTGGTATGGGCGAATGGGCCATAGCCACAATAATCAACCGCCCCGGCATTTTGCACTTTTAGCAGGCTTTCCAGATTAGTGGCTGATGCCCCCATTGTTTTTTCATCACCAATAATTTCTCTTATCGCGCCCCAATTGGCGTCAAAATCTTCGATATGCACGCCTTGCGCGTCAACCTTATCCAGCAAGTAGTAGTGGTTGGTAAGGATGAGCGTGGCACCCCAGTCATCGCAAATGGCGGCAATTTCATTGATCTCTTCAATCAGTTCATCATTCGTTTTCGTAAGGCAGCGATATTGTATCCAGTTGGCGCCTGCTTCACAGGCGATGATCGCCTGTTCGATATGACTGCGATGCGGCAGGTCCTGGGTGAGATAGTGGAATTTGGAAATGTATTTTTTCATATTTTTTGCTTGGGATTTCACCGATTTGAAAAATGATTGCACCGATTTTGATTTCAAACGGTGTAATCAAAAATAATCGGTGAAATCAGAACCGTAGATTTAACCCTAATAAAAAGTTAACCGGCGCCTGCGGGAAGAAGTAATTGTAATTTACCACTTCCCCGCTTTCGATATCAGGGTAAGTCGCCCCGTTCGATTCATATTTCTCGCTGAAAATGTTATTGATCAATAACGTAACACCGATATTTTTTGCCCAGGATGTTTTAAAGTTATATCCTAATCTCAACCCGTTTAAAAAATAGCTGTTGAGATAGCGATTTGATGTTGGATCAGCAGAGGCATAACCGGGCGGGTTGATATTGGACGTGTTATCCAGATACTGTTTGCCCACATATTTGCTGATCAGTGCGATCTCCGCACCGCCAACCGGGCGGAAGCTGATGGTACTGGAACCGATAAAATCTGGTGAAAAGGCAATATCCGTTTTTTTGTAGGTGTACTCCACCTGGCTATTGCTGTCATAATCGTACAAATATTCCTGGAAGCCCTCGACTTTATTGCTGCTCAATGCTGCTGTTGCCGACCATAGCAATTGACGACTGATCCTTAACGAACCATCAAATTCCAGCCCTTCGCGATAGCTGTTTTTTACATTGCTGCGAACCTGGTCGCCTACGTCATTCAACGCGCCGGTTAAAACCAGTTGGTTATCATAAAGCATATAATAAGCGTTGATGCCGCCGCTGAAAATTCCCTGCTGGGTACGGTAGCCCACTTCCCAATCTTTCAGGTTTTCCGGCTTTGGGCGACTATTCGGCGTCGATTGGGTGTAGTCATCGCGGTCAGGCTCGTGGTTACCTACAGCAAAGGAGGCATAAACATTATTGTCCGGGTTAAGCTGGTAGGTTACGCCCGCCTTAGGGTTAAAAAAGTCGAGCCAAACCTGTTGTTGCACATTTTGCAGCTGATCATTAAACCCAAGGAACGAATAGGAAATATGCCGGTACTGCATATCCGTATAAAGCGTCAGCTTTCCAACGCGGTAATCCGCTTTGCCGAAGATGTTGAAGTCGGTTTTAAACGCATCATCGCGGCTGTATTGATAGTCGGGGGGGATATTGGTGCTTTGCTGCGTCCACTCAATATTGTCGTAATGCGCGCCTTTATACACGTTGTAAGCGCCACCAAGGCCAAGGTTCAGCTTTTTACCTGCTTTATAGTTAAGGTTGTAAGTGGCGCCATAAAACTTGTTGTTTAGCCATAAACGGCGGGTAAGGTCGGTTGTGCTGATCGTATCAGTGCCTATAATAACGGGTGTTATGCCGTAATTGCCCAGATTTTGCTGCGGCTGGTATTCTTCATAATAGCCGAAACCATGGGTATAGTGTAAGGCCCCGCTAAACGACAAATTATCGGTTATTTTTTGGTCGACGAGCAATTGGTAGTGATCCTGCGTATAATTGTCCGTCTGGTTTTTATAGAAGGGTGCGGTGCCGCTCAGGTTTTCGCTGCCAAGCGGGTTATAGGTGCGGTTGCCGGCTCTCAGGCTGTCTTCAGGCTCGCCGTCCCAGGCCTGGTAGGTGTGCTCGGTGCCGCCGAAGGTGTTAAAACGGATAACCGTATTCTTGCTATAATAGGCTCCGGTCGCGAAATAGGATTGCAGGTTAGAGAATGCACGGTCGATATAGCCGTTTGAGTAAATATGTGATAATCGCCCGTCGAAACTGAAATGACCGCCGAGTAAGCCGGTACCTATGTTTAGCGTGTTTTTTACCGTACCATATGAGCCAATGGAATTATTTAACTCGGTATAAGCCGTGTCATTTCGCGTAGTGGTTTGAATGTTGATACTGGCCCCGAAAGCCCCCGCGCCGTTTGTGGAAGTGCCTACACCGCGCTGGATCTGTACGTTATCGATTGAAGATGCAAAATCAGGCACGTCCACAAAAAATGTCGCCTCTTCTTCCGAATCGTTGTAGGGTATTCCATTAATCGTAACGTTGATGCGCGTACCATCCGACCCCCGGATATGGATATAGGTATAACCAACCCCCGCCCCGGCATCCGACTGCGAAACAAACGATGGCGTTTGATCCAACAAAAAAGGCAGGTCCTGCCCCAGGTTATTTTTGGCAATCTGCTGTTTGTTTAAGTTGGTAAATGTGGTCGGGTCGTTTTTGGCGGCCCGGGTCCCATTAACTGTAACCTCTTCGGTTAAAATCGCGCTCTTTTCAAGGATAAAACTTACCGACGCATCGTCCTTTAAAATAAATGTTTTGGTTTCCGTTTCATAACCGATGTAGGATGCTTTTACAACATACTTTCCTGCAGAAAGGTCAGTGAAGCGATAATGCCCCCCGGTGTCAGTAACGGTTTTGAGGTTAACGCCGGAGATGCTTACCGTGGCTCCGGGCAAAGCGGTTCCATCCGTACCGGTCACCCGGCCGGAAACGGTGAATTGTGCCGACGCCAGAAAAGGCAGCAGCAGGGCGCAGAACGCCACAATTAAATTCTTCAAAATAAATAAACTAATTAGTTAAACCATCTGCCTACCAGGGTGGATAAGCAGTACACTTAACTTTACCTCTCCCTACGCCGGCATTACCCGGATCAGGTGTATGTGGCGGGCTGTAGAGACGCAATATTTTGCGTCTCCGGCTGTGCATTAGCGAGACGCAAAATATTGCGTCTCTACACCGGTTGGCCCACAACAACGGGTTTGATCTCAGCCTGTCTTTCAGTTTGATTGCTCAAAGCAAGGCACCCCTTGAGAATTATTTTGTAAAGATAGGGTTTGATTTCGGATTTCGGATGTTCGATTTCGGATTTGTCAGATGTCCGAAGTAATTATGTAATAAAGCATAGCGCAGTATGAGCGGTCATTCGCCGAAGGCGAAGCCGCATTTAATTAAATTAGTAGCGATAACTGAAGGTTTCGCAATTATTAACAATTAAAAAAACTGCACTATGCTTAGTACAAATCTGCAAAATCCAATCGACTTTAATGGTCAAAAGTTTTATGTGGGACT
>DASRTD010000180.1:0-7857 GCA_035656115.1 Mucilaginibacter sp. | reverse complement strand
ACTCGCCAGGTTTTGTGTCACTGCCGGCCGTTATGGAGCCTTCACTTCTTGTAAAATAAGAATCGGACGTTGAATCAATGAGACGGCACGTGGAGTGGACAGACGCAAATGCCGGGGAAAATATTGTCGCAGTTTGTCCCCACCGGTCATTTTTGGCAACGGGCCGGCCTGGAAAAACCGCGACCCCCATTTCAAGGACGCCTTTCAAGGACGCCTCGCCAAACGCCTGTGTAAACTGGGCGGCCACTTTCAATTTTTTGATGGAATCCAACGGCGGAAAATCGCTTAACGCCGTGAAAATGGTTTTGTCGAGGTTTTCTATGGATCGCACCTTTCCGTTTAGCGCCATTTTTACCAGGAAGGGCATGTTCACTATTCTGGCCATAATGACGGAAGGCGTGTCGTTTTTTTTGCCGGAACCTGAACTCATCTCCAATGTAGTATCAGGCAGCCGGATATTCATTTCCAATGAGTCATAGTGGCCTTCAAGGTTGTAAAGACTATCGGTCATAGCCGTTACTTTTAAAGTAATATGATAGGAGATAGCCGTGCGAATTTTGTTTTCGGCGCCTCTGACGGACTGTAGTGACGTGGTGGTGGATGTGCTTTGCAAATAATAACTTTTTCCCAGGGCCAAATGAAGTTGCGGTTTCACCTGTTGGGCTTTAACACAGCCAAAACTCAACAAAAAACAAAAGGTAAAAATTGATTTCACGAGCTTAATTTGCCAAGCGATAAAGTTACCATAAAGTCGCGCTTGCTGAAATCGCAAAGGTATTCCAAATGGCGCTTTGCCAGGCCTTATCATGAAGAAGCCTTCGCTGATCACCCGGAATAAAGAAAGGGGAATAGGCAAAAATAGAAATAGCCAGGCTCTCACACCTGGCTATAACTCAAACTAGCATTATCATTAAATATTCACTCGGTCTTTTATACGTAGTAACTATTGGCCGGGTTACAAAAAAAAAGCCCAGGCGAAAAACACCTGAGCAATAAATACTATCGCTTTTTTTCAATTATTCAACGTGGTAAAAGCATTAAAACATGCTTTTGCGCTTTATCATTGAAATACTGGTTTTAATGATAAAAAACACCGGGATAGCTTGTATAGCGATACCGATCCAAGTGAGAGTGTTCATGATAATGCAGATTTTTTGACTATTATATCAAAGTTAATAAAAATTATATTAAAAATCAAAATATTATTTTTTGCAACATTTCTGTTGCAATTGTAGTTAATAACGCCGGCGCTGCTAATCGTTGTTTTTCTGGATAACTGCTAAATATTTGATAATGAGTATCGAAAACTACGCTTGCGGGCAAATTCTAACTCATACCCGCGAGGTTAGACCGGTACTTTGACACAAAGTTTAACCGTGTATAATGGCGTATTGTAATTAATCAATAATTATAATGTCATAATTTATTAACTAAAGGTGGACACATCCGGCCGGCATCCGGGATTTGCATGAATTTTCAGTTTTGAGGTGCGGCCTCTTTGGCGAGCATAGCCTCCTTTATTTGAGCAACAGGTGCGCTCCCATAGCTTAAAAACTTTTCGTTAAAGTCCTTTAGCGTATATTTATCGCCCATTTTCTTTTTATAAGCTTCCCTCAGGTCTATTATTTCTTTATAGCCCGCGAAATAGGCATCCAGTTGTACGCTGCTTACGGTAACCCTGTGCCATTTACCTTCAGCTTCCGCCTGTTGCTGAAACGCCTCGCGGGTGAGCAGCTTCAAAGCATCCTGCTTCGGCATGTTTTCGGTATGCACGCTGTAGTCGAGGATGGTATTACATACCGAGCGTAAATGCCATTTATACCATATCAGCTTCATTTCCGGCTCGTCGCCGCCATATCCAGCATCCAGCATCATTTCCTCGCCGTATACGGCCCAGCCTTCAATCATAGCATTGTTACCAAAAACTGATTTGATGAGGCTGGGCGCTTTAGCGGCGTACGTTTGCTGAACGTAATGGCCGGGAATAGCCTCGTGGATGCAAAGTATTTGCAGCATATAATTGTTGTATTCGCGCAAATAACTTTCGGCTTTTTCAGATGTCCAGCCGTTCAGGCTGCCAACATTAAAGTATGAATTCCCGTTTTTATCATAAGCCCCCGGCGCGCTCATGGAAGCGCCGGCAACGCCGGCCATGTAGCCGGGTTCTTTCCGAACAATCAAAGGTTTTGCCTGATCCAGTGTCAACAGGTTTTTCGTCTTTACAAACGTTGTGAGCTTTGGCAGCGTTTTTTCAATGGCCGACTGAAATTCAGCCGGTTGCACATGATTTGCCGAAATAGTATCGATAACCTGCGCGATCAGGTCGAGCGAATCCGATGGCATCGGTTTTGACCCAAAATACTTTGGCCACAATTTTTTGCTGATCAGCAGCATTTCACGATGGATGGTTTTCTTTCGCTCAATTGCGGAGTTGTATAGCTCCTGCGGAGAGGATTCGGACTGCAACTCGTATTTAAACTTATCGGCATAAAGATCCTTACCCAGCCTGAAGCTGCGCGGGTGGTCATTTTTAAGCGCTTTCAGCCATTCGGCAAAACCTTTTATCGCATCGGCCGAGGCGTGTGCCCGGTCGGTCATTTGTTTTTGCTCGCCCTGCGGGATATTTGATTTTTTTAGCGAATCGGCATAATCTTTTTCAAAAACATTCAGACCATCTTCTAACTGGGTTTCAGCAAGCTCGGTTAGTTCATTAACCGGGTTTTTCACTTGTTTTTCAGCCTCTTTATAGTAAGCGGGTATATTGGTCATTTTTTCATAAAAATTGCGCAACCGTTTGGGCAGCGGCGCATAATGCCCGTTCAGGATGTAAGCGAATGTGCCGGTAATATTGTAAACGGTTGGATTCCATTGAAAGGGCTTGAGCTGCTGGATGTTCCATTCGATCGATTGCATCTCATTTTGCATCATATGGTAATCGATCTTATTGGCGGCGCTCAGCGTAGTTGTTTCAAAGCGGCTTAGCGAGTCTAACTGCACTTTGGCATAGGTTAGCAATTTGTCGCGGCTTTTATCATCGGGCACCAGTAGCAGGCTGTCATATTTGTGGTAACCTGCCATGATTGCACGGTCGGGATCCAACTTCCATAGCCCTTCAAGAAAACTGTTTTCATAAACGGTAAAGGATGCATCGTCTTTGCCCATTTGCGGGCTTATCGTATTATCTTTTTTGCATCCACCCAGAATAACGAACGTGATGATGGCAGCAAACAATATTTTTTTGATCACCGGGAGCGTGGTTTATTTATAAGCCATAAACTTAAAACAATTACGTCAAAAAAACAGCTGGATTGCCCGCAGCCGTTAAAAATTTTACCTGTTGGCTTCAACGCAGCCTCTTTATTTTTCATAATTTTAGCAACCAAACTATCATTGCGCTTGTTTAAAAGCAATATTATAACCTATGGAAAACCACGATAAGTTTATTGTCAGCGAACTAACCAAACTGCTGCTGGGCGGCTCGGCGCATATTTCTTTACAGGAAGCACTAAAGGGATTAAAGCCTGCGGTGCGCGGGGTGAAGGTGGAACACATGCCGTACACCATCTGGCAGTTGGTTGAACATATCAGGATAGCGCAATGGGACATACTGCAGTTTAGCAAAGATGCGGAACACAAATCGCCTAAATGGCCTGAAGAGTATTGGCCAAAAGAGACCGCTCCGGTAAACGATAATACCTGGCAGGGTTCTTTATCACAGATTAATAGTGACCTGGATGAATTTATCGAGCTAATGGAGCATAGCGATATTTACCAAAAGATACCTCATGGCAACGGGCAAACCATTTTGCGTGAAGCGTTGCAAATAGCTGATCATAATGCCTATCACATAGGCGAAATTGTGGCGATAAGACGGATTTTGGGCGACTGGAGTTAACCTATTTCAGTTTATTGACAAATGCAACGATCCCCGGAACCAAAGCGGCGCTCAGCGGAACATCTTCTTTAGTATAGGTGGCTGCATTTTGATCAGGATCGGCGGGAGCATCCTTAAAAATATGGTTCATGCCTTTTATCTCCAGGTAAGCAGCATCGGATTTTGCTTTTTTTAGCTGTACTCCATTTTGCGTCTGTACAGCAAGGTCCGCGGTACCCTGCACAACCATTACCGGGATTTTCATTCCTTTTATTCCCCTTTGCGGTACTAACCGGCACCAAGACATTAGAAAGTTTTGCTTGCTTGGGCCGGCAATGGCGTATATGGAGGGGTCGACATTGTCGGTCAATTTTCCTTTTCGCAGGCTGTCCAAAACCTTTTTTACCTCATCGGCCTGGTATTGAGGTTTTGATTTCATTTGATCCATTATTATTTTATCGGCTTGTTCGCTGGGGCCTTCGGCCGAAATATAGCCTTTTACCGGCTGGTCTATGCAGGCGATCATACCTACCAGTGCGCCTTCACCATGACCGAAAAGGATGATCTTTGAAAAACGAGGGTCATCGTTCAGTACACCGATCAGCGTTACAGCGTCATCGCTATAGTCATCAATCCGTAACTGCGACTCTTTTGTCACACTGGTACTTTCGCCAACCAGGCGTTTGTCGTACCTGACGGATGCGATGCCGTTTTTAGCCAGATCGTGCGCCAGTGATTTATAAGGGCCACAGGTAATGCCGGTTTTCGCGTTGTTGCCATCCCTGTCGGTAGGGCCGGCATCGCCAATAATTAGTACAACCGGTATTTTGCCGCTAACATTATTCGGCATAGCCACTGTGCCTGAAATTTGGCCGCTTAAGGTTTTTTGCAAAATGGGTGATTCAGTAACGTCAGGGTCGGCTGCTTCCTGTGCCGCAGCTGTTTCTCCCTGGTAAGGCCTCAAAAATAAGCCGTTCAGTTTATTTTGATCGCTCAGCGCTATATTCAGCAAAAATATACTGCCCCTGAAAGTGGCCTTATACACAGCTATCGCCCCGCTGTAGCTTACAAACTCTGCAGTCATCAACTCGCCGTATTGCTGTTTTAGCTGGTTGGTGGTGGGTTTAAAAGTCTCCAATGGCAATACCTTCTTCATTTCCGGGCTAAACATGTTGAAAATGCTGTCAACATGGTTGCCGTTATAATAGGCTTTAAACTTCGTGATCGCCGTTTTATAACTTGCAGGCTCGGCCTGCGCATAAGTTTTGGCAATAAATAGTGTAATAAACAAAAACAGGGCTATCCTTTTCATTTGGGGTATAATCAGCGGCTTCGAAATTAATAAAAAACAAACAGTTTTGATGCTTATGGTTAAAAAGGCTTTTTAAGGGGATATGTGTTTTAACATCAGGTTTTTATATATTTAGGGCAATTAAACTATTTGCCGATCCCTGATGAAGCGTTCGCTGAGAAAGCCCGAAGTCCGAAAGTCGGAAAGTCCGGAAGATAGTCTGAAGCCTGATCCCGATAACTATCGGGACGATAGTCCAAAGTCAGGAGAAGAAAATTCTACTATCAGCATTCCACGGTCCGAAATAACTAATTCCGCAATCGACATTTCGCGTTCTGAAATAGAAAACAACTCCGATCCCGATAGCTATCGGGACGTAAATCGTAAATCCGAAATTGAAATGGAAGTACACCACCACCCCGAAGTAGAAAAGAAAGGCCTCAAAGAATATATTCTCGAGGGCCTGATGATATTTTTAGCCGTGATGATGGGCTTTATGGCTGAAAATGTACGGGAAAATATCACTAACTACGAACATGTAAAGCAACTGACGACGCAATTGGTCGGAGACCTTAAGAATGATACGGCAAACCTGCAGGAAAATATTATATACGAAAGAACGCTTAATAGAAGGGAGGATAGCCTTTTTACTTTATTGCGGCAGCCGCTGAAAAAGATCGACACAAAAAGAATGCAGTTGCTTATTTCGAAAAACTATAACGTCAAATTATTTTATCCGTCTTTAGGAGCGATCACGGCTATAAAAAATGAACTGCACCTTAAGCAGTTTTCAAAGTCGAAAATATCAACTTATATAACGGGCTATGAAGGAAGGGCCGACGTTTTAAAGGAGCTGGAAAATATTCAGAAAAGTAATTTGACTAATTATTTGGCAACGTTTTTTAAAGATCATTTTACGCCTGTCAACATGTATGCGCTGCTTCACGACCAGCCGGTTGTAAATGGTGAAATGCGCAACCTGGTACAGGAAGATATTACAAAGCTCGACGTCGAAATTGCCATGATACAAGCTTTTAACGGGGATATGATCTCGTACGATAAAAAAATGAAACAGGATGCGGTGAATCTAATAAAATACATAAGAAAACAATACGATTTGGAAGATGAGTAAGGGAAGAAGGCCGAAGGTCCGAAAGTCGGTAAGTCCGGAAGATAGTCTGAAGCCTGATCCCGGTAGCTATCGGGACGATAGTCCAAAGTCGGGAGAAGAAAATTCTACTATCAGCATTCCACAGTCCGAAATAACTAATTCCGCAATCGACATTTCGCGTTCCGACTTAATTAAATCTGAAATCGTAAATCGTAAATCCGAAATTGAAATGGAAGTACACCACCACCCCGATCTGCATCACCAGCCCAAACCCTGGAAGGAATATCTGCTGGAAGGCCTTATGATTTTTATTGCTGTAATGATGGGTTTTTTTGCCGAAAGCATCAGGGAGCATATCACCGACAACGACCACGAAAAACAAAGTATTGAAAGCCTTGTAAAGGCAGCGGCGAGTGATACGGTACAACTGCACGACGTTATTAGCCAGGCGACCGGGTCGATAAAAGCGATTAACAGCTTAATGGGTTTGAAAAATGCGGACCTCACCCAAGCCGGAAATAAGCAGAAGTTTTATCTTTTTTCGTTAGCCGGGTTTTCAAACGATACTTACTTCAGGAGTAACGACGGGGCATTGCAGCAGTTAAATTCATCGGGTACCCTGCGGCTGATCAGCAACCGTGGTACCGTTGACAGTATTTTTAAGTATGAACTGCTTAACAAAAATATTGCTGCCCAGGAGGCTGACGATTATTTTGTATTTAAAGAAATGCTGACCACCATGGCGAAGGTGCAGGACCTGACTATTTTTCAGGATAGCAGCGCACTTCGCAAACAAGTTGTCGGTGCGTCGGGCGTTCAATATACCTTCACGGGCAATACACTGCCGGCAATAAGCGGCGATAAGGATTTGATGAAAGCATATTTCAATTATGCATCATTGTACATGGCTACCAAGTCCGTATATAATTACAGGCTCCAAAAACACCTTGACTATAGCCGGCGGCTGATCGTTTATTTAAAAACAGCATACAATATTAAATAATGGCGGAAGAAGAAGAAAGAAAGATCGAAAGTCCGAAGTCCGAAAGTCCGGAAGAAAGTCTGAAGTCTAATCCCGATAGCTATCGGGACGAAAGTCCGAAGCCGGAAGATGAAAATAATTCCGATCTGACCATTGACGGACCGCAATCCGAAATTAATAAATCCGAAATCGTAAATCGTAAATCCGAACGGCGAAGCCCTCTTGAACACCTAAAAAAAACAAACAATAGTGAAAAAATCGAGAACATGGAAGTACACCACCACCCCGAAGTAGAAAAGAAAGGCTTTAAGGAGTATTTGCTCGAAGGCCTGATGATATTTATGGCAGTGTTTATGGGCTTTATTGCCGAAAATGTGCGGGAGTCTGTTGTAGAGCATAACAGGGAAAAGGAATACATCAGGGAGATGGTGAATAATCTGAAATATGACACTACCCGCTGCAACAGGAACATAGCCAGTGACCAAAATAATTGCCGCGGGTTAGATTCGCTTCGGGATGAGTTGCGAAAGGCCATTGCCGGGAATGTGAACGGGAATAAACTTTACTATTTTTCAATGAAGTACACGGCTGGGTTAGCA
>DASRTD010000179.1:0-20533 GCA_035656115.1 Mucilaginibacter sp. | reverse complement strand
GCTGGAAATGATACCGGGTGTATTGAAGAAACTTGAATATACTTCCGATTTCCTGGATACCCTGTTGTTTTGGATAAACAGCCAGATGGAAAATTTTGAAAGCGCAGCCAAAAGTTTTTATTTAAAAGACATCGTCGCTTTTGAGGCCGGTAACTACCAGGAGCAGGCGGCAATAAAGGGAATAAGGCTGATAGACAGTGTGCCCGATGACGTTATCGCATCGGCCGACCCGAACTCCATACGTATCGTCATACGCAACCTCATTACGAATGCGATCAAATTTTCCCGCGCGAACGACACAATCGAGATCAGCGCTAAACCACAGGACGACCAGACGCAGGTGGTCACCGTGCGCGATACCGGTGTGGGCATGAGCGATGACCAATTAAACAAGCTATTTAAAAGCAAAGTGAACAGCAAAGCAGGCACCAACAACGAATCGGGTACCGGTATGGGCATGTTGTTTTGTAAAGACCTTGTTGAACGTTGCAGCGGCCACATTTGGGTCAACAGCAAACAAGGCGAGGGCACAATGTTCTCGTTTACCATCCCGGCAGGTTTTATTAACCAAAGCCGGTTGGACATTGTGTGAGGAAGACCAAAGCCTGGATGCCTTGGGCAGCGCTCTCAGTCTTCCAAACCAGAACATCAATTACTTACCGGGTTATCAGCTTTATGTATGGTGCCGTTAGTGTACAGCAGCGGGTTAACTTTTTTGGTATCGCCCTGGTAAACCCATACGATATTACCGATGTATTTCCTGAAGGCGTCACTCACTTCGTCAGGTGTAAGTTTCTTCACGTCATCCACAAGCGTTACGGACCGCCGCCAGTTACCATAAACCACTTCATTGGTGGCTATAGAGGATGCCTGTGCCGCATTGGTTTCGTTTTTATAGTAAAAACCTGTGAGGTAGGTGATCTTCATGTCGGCTACCTCATCGGCCTTAAAACCTTCGGTTTTGATCTTATCTACCAGCTTATCAAAAACTGCAATGTATTTATCGGGCTGTGTGGTTGATACCGCAACCTTTGCCACCGAGGTAGCGCCGCTGCTAAACCATGCCTGGGGCGCATATGACAAGCCATTATTTGTACGAACATCGAGGAAATGGCGCTGGGCGAAAATGCGCATGGCCACCTGGAACGCGTCGAAATCCGGCGAACCTGCTTCGGGGCCGCTGGTTATGCCTTCAACATAATTCGTTGCAAGATCCCTTGATTCGGCAGAAAAGGTGTTTTTATAAATGCGAAAGAACTCCTTTTTGAACTCAAATGGCCGGCCTTGCTTCACCCCGTCGAGCACGGTTTTTAGCTTAGCTTCAAGGGTTGCCCGGTCCATATCGGCTACCACTACGATAACCATCCTCGAGCGGGCCAAAATACCCTGATAATATGCTTTGGTTTCGTCGGGGGTTAGCTTTTGGATAATGTCTACGGTACCCTCCGGGTCCTCGGCATAGCTGCGGCCGGCAAAAGCAATCTTGTCGGCATATTTGTCGATTGCCTGGTCGGGCTGCGATTCGCTGGCTTTCAGGTTATTTATGGCGTCTTGCTGAATGCGCGCAAACTCTTTCGGGTCGAACCGGGGTTGCGTCAATGCTTCAATATAAAGCGGCCAAACGGTATCAAAATCACTCTTGATACAGTTCATTCGTATTACCGAGTAATTTTTATTGGTTGACCCGTAAACCGATGCACTTACTTTATCCAATGCGTCTTTGAAGGCATTTTTATCGTGGTTTACGGTACCGCACTCGGTTAATGCGGTCATTGCCATCGATTCGATCCCCATTTTATCGGCCGGGTAGTTTTGGACGCCGCCTTTTATAATCGTTTGTATCTCCACAATGCCGTTGCCGCTGGGTTGTACAATTACTTTTACCCCGTCGACATTGGTTTCGTAGGCTTCTTTTTGTGCCTGTGCCTGGTTTATACCTGTTATGGCTGCCGCAATAAACAGGCTGAATATTAATTTTTTCATGCTTGTAATAGTTTAAGGTTATTTAGCTGCGAAAAAAGACGCCACGTTGTATTGTTTGCTTAATTCGGGTTTTATTACCATCCCGGCAACCATCGGTCTCCCTACCACATAGGTTTTCAGATAGCGTTGTATGTCGGCGCGGGACACTTTCTGATAGTTGTCGATCAGGTCCGTATAAAAATTCAACGAGGTGCTGCACCATTGATAGCTCATCTGGCTGGGCAGCGTAGAAGGCTTTTCTTTATTGAAAGTGTCGTTCCGCAGCAAAATAGCTTTTGCGGTGGCCAGTTGATCATCTGTAAAATAGTCGTCATTGGCAAACATGCTGATCTGTTTCATCAGTTCGTCATAGCATTCCTGTAATTTATTGGGGTTGGGTACCACGAAAATGTCTATCGGCCCGACATATTTGCAAGTAGTATAACCTAATGACACCGAACTCGCCAGGCCCTTATCAACCAGTGCCTGCTGCAGTTTTGAGGAATTTAAGCCGACGATGGTCGAGAAAACATCTGCTGTTACAGTGGATGCTGAATCCGTCAGATAGGATGGTCCCTGCCAGGATAGCTGCATATAAGGGGTTTGGGCGATGGACGTTTCCTTTACAAAGTATTCGCTTTTATCCAGCGGCTTAAACGGCGGTATCGGGTATTTTTGGATCGGGTCGAAGCCGCTGCTGGCCCAATCGCCAAAAATGCTTTCGGCAAGGGCAAATGCTTCTTCATGTTTTACATCGCCGCAAATGGTTACGAGGCTATTATTGGGGAAATAATACTTGTTTTTGATGATCATCATCTTTTCGGGCGTTGCCGTATTGATCACCTGGTGCAGGCCGATGGCCACTTTACGGGTGATCAGGTCGCCCCAAAGCTTTTGCTGTACGCCCATCCACAACTGGAAACCCGGGTCGCTTTCCGCGCGCTGGAATTCGCCATCAACAACCGGGCGTTCTTTTGCCATATCTTCCTCCCGGTAGATGGGAAACCGGATGGCAGCGTTCATAAACTTCAGGCCGGCTTTCAGGCTGTCGCGATCGAAAGTGAAGAAATAGTTTACACGCTCCACATCCGTAGTACCGTTCCATATTGCTCCCAACTCCTGGGTGCGTTTAAGGAATTTTTCCTGGTCGGGATAATCCTTATTCGCTTTAAAAAACATGTGCTCGAAAAGGTGCGACAGGCCGCTATATTCAGGGCCTTCGGTATAGGCGCCATTTTTAACGGCGATCTCGATGGTAGCAAGCGGTACCTTGCTGTTTTCAATTACTACCACCTCCAGCCCGTTTGGAAGCTTCTTCCAAAAATAGCCGTCGGGAAGCCGCGGCTGGGCCGATAATTGCCAGGCCGATAACAGCAAAGCAACAGGCAAAATAAAAATTCGTGTAAGTTTTGAGGTCATAAATAATAAGATTAGCTAATTACCTATAAATATAGTTTATCAATTATCGAAAACAAATTATTAACAAATTTTAACAGGGGGATTTTTGATAGGACGCCCAAAGGCAAGGTTTAGTTGCTATAAAGCTAAAAAATAAATTGGCCGTTTATCTGAATTTCAAAATAACCGTTTTGCCGGAAATACCTTCCAGTAAGGGTTTGAAAATTACTTGTGCATTCTGGCGCGCCATGCCTAAAACATTCATTTCATTGGCATCATCCAATATTTTCTTTTCGGCGAGTTTGTAAACATCCTCCACCAAATCTTTTGCCCCGTCTTCAAACATAACGCCCTTTATATCATACACCTTCGATTTTTCATGATCAAGCTTTGCATAACAGATCTCAGGCGCTGGCAAAAAAACAGTGACGGAATCTTTGCCCTGTATAATATCCGATCTTTTGACTTTAGTAAGGTCGATACACGCAGTAACCTCGCCGACTGCCAAAAGCAATACGCGGCTATCAGGCAAAATCGGGTGAACCTCTTTTTGTTCGATGATATCCTTCATTTCATATTTAACCAGCTCAAGCTTGCCCATGCTGGTTATTTTTTGCACCAGGCCGCTGTCGGAAATTTCGATGCGCGAAACTGAAAACTGGTGTTTGATATAAAAGAAAAGGAAGACCAGGAACCCGGTTATGATGATGGTGCTTACCAGGATAAACAGTATCCGGCTGCCAAAGCGGTTCGCCATAATTGTATTGTTTTATGTATACACTACAAAAAAAGAGAGCAGTTTGTTATGCTGCTCTCTAAACAAATGTTGATATGGACCGATTGTGGTCTCGTAGAACCCTGATTAACGGCTTTTACAGAAAACCCGGTTTATGCGTAGGTGACGCCCAGTGTGATAGGCACGCTTAGTGCCCTGGAGATAATGCAGTTTGCTTTGGCTCCTTCGGCTATTTCCTTAAATTTTTCTTCGCTAACCCCGTCAATTGGCGATCCTTTTAGTTCAAGGTGAATGCCGTCAATAGTCAACGTTTGCATATTGAAGTCTACAATTGCGTCAGTATTCAAGTCGCCTGGCGTAATACCCGCCTGGCTTAAGGCGGCGCCAACGGCCATGGTAAAGCATCCGGCATGGGCGGCCCCGATCAGTTCTTCCGGGTTGGTGCCAACGCCATCGGCAAAGCGCGTTTTAAATGAATACTGGGTGTTGTTTAAGGTGGTGCTTTGAGTGGTAATTTCTCCCTTTCCTTCCATCAGGGTCCCGCTCCAATGTGCATGTGCTGTGCGTTTCATAGTTTTAGTTTTTTGTTATTGAAATTTGAGGAATTACAAAGTTGGTATTGATGTTTTGGATAAAATTGAGCACCTCGTCGCGCCCGTCCTGCGTCTCGGCCGAAGTTATAAAATATCCGGGAGCTTCCTCGAAGGTTTGCAGCAGCGCTTTGTTAAATTTAACAATATTCTGACTCGTCTTCAACCCGGATTGCTTGTCGACCTTGGTAAAAACCAACACAAACGACAGGCCCTTTTCGCCCAGCCAGTTGCAAAACTCCAGGTCGATCTTCTGTGGCTCCAGCCGGCTGTCTATCAATACCATCACGCATTGCAGGCTTTCGCGTTTATCCAAATAGGTGCGGATAAATTTATTCCAATCCTCTTTTTTGCTTTTGGAGATGCGCGCATAACCATATCCAGGCAAATCGACGATATACCAGTTTTCGTTGATTAAAAAATGATTGATGAGCTGTGTTTTACCAGGAGTTTGCGATGTTTTGGCCAGTCCCTTTTTGCTGGTAAGCATATTGATTAACGATGATTTCCCCACGTTTGAGCGGCCAATAAAGGCATATTCAGGTTTTACCGGCGGCGGTAATTTTGATATCTGGGTATTGCTGCAAACAAACTCGGCTGATTTGATGACCATGGGGCAAAGATAAGGTTAAGATATGAAACGAAATATTGGGGAACAATCTTAATGGTGTTGGGGGTAATAGCATGACAAAAACGTAAATTTGGTTACTAAAATCTAGGAATAGCTTAGCCATCGCATGGGTATTTTAAAAAATCTGTTTTCCACTAGAAAGAAAATTCCAAACGGAAGCCAAAATGAACTTGTTGAAGGTGACATTTTTTATACCCACTTCGATAATAAATTTCACGTATATAAACTGTTAGTTTTTGATAAGGAATTTGAATGTTATCACGTTTTATGTTATGAACCTGTCGATAAACTGCCCACAGAACACGAAATTAATAGGCTTAAAGTAGCCATTTACCACGCACCGATCGCCACAAGTGGTTTTGTGAGACCAGTTTTTCTTGCAAATTGCGAAATAACTGAAGATGACCTTACCGGCTACCATGAATATTTAAAATTGACTCAAGAATCGAAAGAGCTAATTGCTTCCGCCGATAAATATTACCAGGCTGGCTTATATTTGACCGATCACCAAAAACACAATGAAGCAATCGAAGCATATTCAAAAGCAATAGCGTTAATACCCACCTTTTTTGAAGCAATTGATAATAGGGCATTTTGCAAGATGGATATGGGACGATGGGAAGATGCAATTGAAGATTTTAAAAGTTCTTTGATCGTGAAACCGAATACCCTGCTTGCTGAATTTTCAATAGGCGAATGTTATTTTAGGTTAGCGGAGTATCAAAAAGCGAAACAGCAATTTGAGATAGCAAAAGCAATATCTCCGGATTTCAGCGGGACAATTGAATATTTAAAAAAAGTAAATGATTTGTTGGGAACTTCTTAAAAAAAGAAAACCGGCAATTTTTTTGTATTTTAGGCGAATACCATGTGCAATCCCGATATACATAGCTTAAAACACTCATTAAATAAATGGTTATTTACCATTGTTTTACTCGCAAGTGTTTTTGCGTTTTCCGGGCTTGGCGCGTCACCCCAGGCCGGGCCGTCACCGGTGCAAACCACATGGATCATTCGCGGTGTTAACCCTACGGTCAAAGGAATTCAGTTCTCAATCCCGAAACAGGATTTCGCCGACTGCTGCAATAAGTATCATGCCGCCCTTTTTGTAGCCGGCTTAAGTCAGCATCACAGTAAATCAGCCGCTACCAGGCTAAAAATATGCAATGATTTTAATTTATTAAACGCTCATAAAATGTCTGCCGGCCTTCTCAAAACCATTCCCCAAAATGGCAAAGCCGAGCCTTCTGTTTTAGCGTAATCCCCAATCTTTCTGGCCGCTATGCGGCAAATCAAATCATTTTATAAAAAATGGCATCGACGGTTAATCTACGATGGCCCTGACTATTTAATATTCGTGAAAAATTTTAAAAAAATGCTGCGCATTGCCGGCATGATCATGTTAATCGCGCTGGCTTCATTTGGCGTGGGGCTGATCGGTGGAGTGCCCATACCGATGAACAAAAGAAGAGAAAACGTTATCGAACTACGCATTGAGTTAAAAGAATCAGAAGAACATAAAGCCGAAGAATTGATCTTTAAAAACCAGGAATGACGATTTAGCTTGCAGCCAGGCATTTCCGGCCTTAAAACCTTTATTTTTACAGTAGAAAAACATTAAAAGAATTTACATTTTGTAAATTTGATGTTTAAACATGTAATTTAATGAACGATTATAAAATACCTGCACAAACACGCATCGGCCACGTGCATTTAAAGGTGAGCGACCTTCAAAAATCGCTTGATTTTTACTCCGGACTATTGGGTTTCGAGAAAGTAATGCTGTATGGCGGACAAGCCGCATTTATTTCAGCCGGCGGCTATCATCACCATATCGGTTTAAACACCTGGCAAAGTAAAGGCGCGCCACCTGCGCCGGAATATGCACCGGGATTATATCATACAGCGATATTATATCCCGAGCGTAAGGACCTGGCTGAGATATTGCAAAGGCTGATCGATGCCAAATACCCTATAACCGGGGCGTCCGATCATGGCGTATCGGAAGCAATCTATTTGGATGACCCCGACGGCAATGGCGTCGAATTGTATTGGGACAGGCCGCGTGAGCAATGGCCGGTGAATGAAAACGGAGATTTGACGATGTACACAAAAGCTTTAGATATAAAAGGGCTTTTGGCGACATTGCAAAAAGTGTAATTTTTTCATTTCCCTGGTAGGGAGCCATAATTAGTCAACAAAACCGGCCCCGTAGGGGTCGCAGGTCGGTAGAAAAAATGCAGAGGAAGTTTCTGTGCCGTAGGTACAGAACACCAGCCTTGGCTTAGGTAAAAATCGCTTTAATATGTTGCGTACCTACGGCACGCTAATTTCTTTTGATCTTTTTCTACCGACGTGTTGCACCTACGGCGCAATGTCCGGTTTCATCCGATCCAATTATTTTATCCTTTCGATTTTTTTTTACCGACGTGTTTGCATCTACGGTGCGTTGCTGGTTTTAACGGGCCTAATATTTTTATCCTTTTGATTTACCTTATTTTATATCTTTATTTAGGGTCAAATTCAAATCGATGAAAACCTCGTTGTCTTTCTTTGTTTTTCTGTTATTTCCGGCAGTTTATAGTTTGGCACAAACCAGCAAACCGATCTATTCTTCAAAAGCCTACAGCATTTATGCTGATAAGGTGGTGCAGGGCAAATTTACGGCAAAGGCATTGTCGGCAACTGAGCTCACCTCCAACTACTCCAGCCCGGCCAATATGTTTAAAAGCCCGGTGATCGAATTTAAGTTCAGCATCAACGGCAAGGACAACGAAATGGCCGTCGGCAAAAACCATTATTTTTATTGTGCGGGACAGGTAAATGAAACGGCGGTTATCGTTTTCGGTGAACCGGAAGCAGGGGCAAAGCCACAGGCAAAACCCGATATTTATCTTAAACCTTCCACCCAGCTTAAAATACGGCTGGACATGAGGCCTGTGCTGAATGCCTTTAAAACGCAGGGATATTATACCGGCGCAAACGGCGAAAAAATATATAAAAACGATTTTAAAGGCGTATTTGTAGCCGGCAACACGGCCCCGCTGATATGGGATTTTAACAACCTGGTAAACCATGCCGGACTTGAGCTTAAAGACCCTGATGGTGGCGGCATTTACGAAACTACTTTAGTGCTGAACGCGCCGGAAGATGAAAAAAAACTGGCTTCAACGTGGAAAATGAGCCGTGATGTAACCGCGTTCCCGCAATATCATTCATCTTATAAAATCAGCGATGCAATTTATAACCTCGGGTTGGAAGAAATGCAGAACGCTGTTGAGCCCGACAGCACTTTCCGTACCGGCAAGGAATGGGGCGGCGTTTGGACAAGGGATATTAGCTATAGTATCATCCTTTCGATGGCGGTACTGGAGCCAAAAGTGGCTATGTATAGCCTGATGAAGAAAGTGCAAAACGGCCGCATTATACAAGACACGGGGACCGGCGGCGCCTATCCGTGTTCAACTGACCGGATGATATGGGGCGTTGCGGCTTACGAAGTTTATAAAGTAACCGGGGATGAAGCCTGGCTGAAAAAAGTTTACCAGATCATCAAAGCCTCAGCGGATGATGACGCCTTAAATGCCTATGATAAAGTGACCCGGATGGTTCGTGGGGAATCGTCGTTCCTGGACTGGCGCGAAGAAACTTATCCCAAATGGATGCAGCCGGCGGATATTTATGAGTCGGAATGTTTGGGCACCAATGTGGTACATTACGAGGTGAATAAAGTATTGGCCTCGATGGCCAAATTGCTGAATGACCCGGTCGGGCCGGTTTATACGGAAAGGGCCAATACTATCAGGAAGGGTATTAACCAGCATCTATGGATGGCGGATAAAGGTTATTACGGCCAATATTTGTACGGGCGCAACTTTAAAAGTTTGTCGCCACGCTCGGAAGCATTAGGCGAGGCGCTGGCTGTTTATTTTGACGCGGCGGATGTTGAGCAACAGCAAAAGGTAGTTGCCAATACGCCGGTGAATGCTTTCGGGATACCATGTATTTACCCGCAGATACCGGGCATATTGCCGTACCACAACAAAGCAGTTTGGCCATTTGTGGAGACCTATTGGGCAATGGCCTCGGCAAAGGCGGGCAATGAAAATTCGCTGTTACGGGCTGTCAGCGCTATTTACCGCCCGGCGGCCATGTTTTTGACCAACAAAGAAAATTTTGTGGTAAGCGATGGCGATTACGCAGGCACACAGATCAACTCCAGCAATATGCTGTGGAGCTTGTCGGGCAATATTGCACTTGTGTATAAAGTTTTCTTCGGCATACATTATAATGTGTACAATATTGAATTTAAGCCCTTTGTGCCGAAGGCATTTGCAGGCGTGAGAACGCTGGAAAATTTTAAATACCGGGGTGCGGTGCTAAACATTTCGATGGAAGGTTTTGGCAATCAAATTAAGAGCATGTGGCTCGACGGTAAGCCTTTGGCAAACCACCTTATTGCCGCCGACCTGAAAGGTACGCATACGGTAAAGATCGTGCTGGGCAATAATATTGTAGCGGGGCTTAGTAATTTACAGCCCGATTATACCGCACCTGAAACACCTGAAATCACTTATGCTAATGGTAAGCTGTCCTGGCCGGCCATAAAGGAAGCAACCGGTTATAAAGTGATGCAAAATGGGGTGAAATTTAAAGCGGTCAGCGGCACTTCGGCGGCCGTTCCGGCGGATAGTTATGGCGAATACCAGGTGGCGGCGATAGATGCAAAGGGGATAAGTTCTTTTTACAGCGAACCTGCAGATGTGATCCCTGTGGGCATCATTACCATTATAGAAGCGGAAACAACTGCCGGCAAATCCGATTTACCCTACAAAGGTTATTCGGGTAGCGGTTTCGTGGAGATCAGTAAAACAAAAAATATGGTGCTCAATATCCCGGTCTCAGTCGACGCAGATGGCATTTACGCCATCGACTTCCGCTACGCCAACGGCAACGGCCCTATCAACACCGAAAACAAATGTGCCATCCGCACGCTGAATGTCGACGATCAATTTGCCGGCACCGTCATATTACCACAGCGCGGAAAGGGTGAATGGTCAAACTGGGGTTTTACAAATTCGGTTGAGATCACACTGAAGAAGGGAAAGCATATTGTCAGTCTCCAGTTTAAGGACGCAAACGAGAATATGAACCGGGAGATAAACCAGGCAATGGTGGATTATTTAAGGCTGACCAGGATTTCCCTTTAAGATTTTGAAGCAATACTCAATGCCCCGGTCGGGCATCTTGCTACCTGTTCCATTATTTCCTTGCTCGTGGCGCCATCCATATTCACCCATGGCCGGGCCTTAGGGTTAAATACCTGCGGCAGCTGGGTAGCACAGCGGGCGGCGTGCTGACAAAGTTCAGGTTTCCAGACAACTGTGATGTCGTCGCCCGGATAAAGGTGCTTTTTTACTTCCTCATCCTGGCTGTAGGCAAATGTTCTAACCTTTATGTCTCCCTCCAGTATCTTTGATATCGGGCATACTTTGGCAATATACACCAGGCGTTCGCGCTGTTCGGCGGTTATTTCCGTAGAGAACTGCAGGTCGCGGTCTATCACAGTTACTTTTTTCCCGTCGGCTTCATCGATGTACATATTTACAGAAACCGTTATTTCGGGTATGTTCCATTCCTTGCGGTCGATGTACATTCTCAGGGTAGCAAGCGTACAGGTGCCTAACGACGACAGCAGCAGGGTGTAAGGATCGGGGCCTTTATCCTGTCCCCCCGCAAAATCTGGTTCATCGGCAATAAACTTGCCATGTCGCCAGTTAACCACGCATTTATATTTTTCTGTTCCAATTTTGGAAACTACCGGGTTTTCGAGAGCGTATTTCATAGAACTGTAAGTTTAATAATATCGCTATTGTCTTGAATTTTTGGGCATGTAAAAAAACAAATCGTCATGCCGAACTTGTTTCGGCACCTCATCAAGCAGGTAGCCCGCTGATAGTTAACCAATATACGGGTTACCTATCGATTGGTTACCAGTCGCTTTATTACCTTTATGTGAGGTGCCGAAACAAGTTCGGCATGACTTTTATTGTTAGTCAACTAAAAAAGCACATCCGCATAAGCCGGCGTCAAGTCAAATATTTTTTTGGCGAAAGGGCATAGCGGTAAAATCTTTAAATGATGCTCGCGGGCGTATTCCACTCCAGCTTTAACCAGTTGTTTGCCAAGGCCTTTTCCTTCATATTCGTCATTGACTTCGGTATGGTCGATAATCATTTTACCCGGCCCGGCAAAAGTGTAATGCATTAAACCTGCCTCTTTTCCTTCGTCTTCTATATAAAAAACGCCGCGCTTGCCATCGTTCCTATTTTTTACTTCCATATTTTTGCACCTGACGGATGATTGGTAAATATCCGATATTTTCTTGTGGACTTTTCCCACTTTTGTGACTTTCGGACAAAAAATAACGAAAAATCCCTACTTTTAAGCAATGCAAGCAGTAACCGTATCTACCTTAAAATCCTTCGAAGCGCTGAAAAACGTACCTGATGACGAGTTGCAATGGCTCATCGACAACAGCGCCAACCGTTTTTTTAAGGATGGTGAATACCTAACTATCCAGGGTCAGCCACTTGGCGGGCCGCATTTCGTCATTGATGGCCACATTGTGCTGTACACCATGCAAAATGGCAGCCGGCGCGAGATTACCTCTTTTAAAAAAGGGGACGTTACCGGTTACCTCCCTTTTTCGCGCGGGGTAACAGCCTCGGCAAACAGCCAGGCCGACGGAGATGTGCAGATGATGTCGTTCCCTACAGATAGGGTGCGAGAGCTGATCAAAGATCATTTCGAGATCACGCAGGCCCTTGTTCATGTGATGAGTAACCGCGTACGCGAATTTACCGCCCTGCAGCAGCAAAACGAAAAGATGATGGCGCTGGGAAAGCTTTCGGCCGGGCTGGCGCATGAACTGAATAATCCCGCCTCGGCCATCGTGCGCGACTCGGCCACCTTATTAGAGCATTTGCAGATGCAGCCCGAAACCTTTAAAAAGGTTATCTCCATACAAATGACCGTCGCGCAGGTTGATGCCGTAAACGACGAGCTGTTTCGCCTGCTTGCCGTAAAAGACCTGCCCGCGCTGACGCTAAAGGAGAAAACCAACCGAGAGGACGAGATAGCGGGATGGCTGGAAGAACGCAATGTGGAGAATAGTTATGACATGGCGGAGAATTTTGTTGAGTTCGGTTTTGAGCTGGCGAACCTGGAAACCTTTTGCAGCCATATCCCGGAGGCTTATTGCTCACCTGTGTTTAACTGGATAAACAACCTGCTGACGACTGAGCGCATGGTACAGGACATACAGGAATCCTCGCGGCGCATTGCCGAACTGGTACAGTCCGTTAAGCTGTTTACACACATGGACCGCGGTTTTGATAAACAGCGCACCGATATCCGCTTCGGCATAAAAAATTCGTTGATGATGCTGAAGCATCGTTTTAGAAAAGGTAACATCGAACTGGTAAAAGACTTTGACGAAAACCTGCCCGAGGTGAACGCTATGGTGGGTGAGTTGAACCAGGTTTGGACCAACCTGATCGATAACGCGCTGGATGCGATGGAACCAAATGGCAGAGGCACGCTTACCATCAGCACCCGCCGCAACCGTCAATTTGCACAGGTAACTATCACGGACGATGGCCCGGGCATACCAAACGACATCAAAACACGTATTTTCGACCCGTTTTTTACAACTAAGGAGGTTGGCAAAGGCACCGGGATGGGCCTGGAAGTGGTGCAGCGAATCGTACGCCAGCATAACGGAACGATAAAAGTGGAATCAAAGCCCGGGAAGACGGAGTTTTTGGTTTGCTTCCCAATTGATTAAGTCTAAAGTCCAGAGTCTAAAGTCCTAAGTCTTTTTTGACTTTTGACTTAAGACTTTCGACTTGAGACAAACCAATCACAACATTTTAGAACAAAACAACATGGAACGACCAATCATATTTTCAATAGACGACGACACCCAGGTTTTGCGGGCGATAAGCCGCGACCTGCGGACGATGTATGGCAAGGAATATAAGATCATGAGTACCACTTCGGCGAATGAAGCGCTGGAGAGTTTGACAGATTTGAAGAACAGCTCGGACGTGGTGGCCCTGTTTGTTTGCGACCAGCGCATGCCTGAAATGGAGGGGACCGCCTTCCTGGAGAAGGCGATAAAGATTTTCCCTGACGCCAAAAGGGTTTTGCTGACGGCTTATTCGGACACGGACGCAGCTATAAAAGCGATAAATGATGTTCGGCTGGATTATTACCTGATGAAGCCCTGGGACCCGCCGGAAGAAAAGCTTTACCCGGTTTTGAACGATCTTTTGGACGATTGGCAGAACGATTATATACCCGAGTTCAAAGGGATAAAGGTGGTTGGTTACCAGTTTTCGCCGGCTTCGCATCTGGTAAAGGATTACCTGGCCAGTAACCTGATACCATACCGCTGGTTTGATGTGGAGAAAAACCCGGAGGCGAAAGAAAAATTGGAGTTAAACCAGGTAAGTCATGATGAACTGCCATTGATTGTTTTTGAGGATGGCATCTGCATGAAGCATCCAACCATTCGGCAGATTGCCGAAAAAATTGGTAAAGCAACGGAAGTAACGCATGATATTTATGATGTGGTGATCATCGGCGCAGGCCCTGCCGGACTTGCCGCAGCAGTTTACGGGGCATCGGAAGGGCTAAAAACTTTACTGATAGAACGCAAAGCTCCGGGCGGACAAGCAGGCTCCAGTTCGAGGATCGAGAATTATTTGGGATTCCCGGCCGGTTTAAGCGGTGCTGACCTAACCCGGCGCGCCATCACCCAGGCACAACGTTTAGGGGCGGAATTTTTGTCGCCGCAATCGGTAAAAGATATTACACAAAAGGACGGCTATAAAACCATTGTGCTGGATGACGGCCCGCAGATCATCAGCCGTACCGTAGTGATCACAACTGGTGTTGATTACCGCAAGCTGGAGGTAAAGGGCGTGGAAAGCTTCACCGGCGCGGGCATTTATTACGGCGCGGCGATGACCGAAGCAGCGGCATGCAAGGGCCAGGAAGTGTATGTGATAGGCGGTGGCAATTCAGCCGGGCAGGGAGCGGTTTATCTTTCTAAGTTTGCCAGTAATGTTTACATCATTATCCGGAAGGACAACCTCAGCTATACCATGTCGGCTTATTTGATACAGCAGATCGAAAACATCCCCAATATTCACGTTTTGACGGATACAGAGATCACCGAGGCGGAAGGCATCAATTGCCTGGAAAAATTGCATTTGATCAACCTCAAAACCAAAGAAACATCAATTCATAAGGCCGCTGCGCTTTATATTTTTATCGGCGCCAAGCCTTTTACCGACTGGATAAAGCTCGATATCATTCGCGACGAAAAGGGTTTCATCGAAACCGGCCGCGAGTTGCGGGTACACGATAACTTCGCCAAAATATGGAAACACCAGCGCGACCCGTTCCTGCTGGAGACCAGTTGCAGCGGTATTTTTGCCGCCGGCGATGTGCGCTCCGGCGCGATGAACCGTGTTGCATCAGCGGTAGGAGAGGGCTCGATGGCGATCAGTTTTGTTCATAAGTACCTGGCGGAAGTGTGAGGCGGATCAGAGTGACTTAATAACGCTAACCAATAAAACAACTCACCTAAAACAACAGCCACACTACGTAAAACACATTTTTTGTGAAAATATGTGTACATTTTTCACAAAAATATCTATCTTTGCAGCCCCGTAATACCGGGTAATTTATTAAAAATCAAAGTATAACAATGCAACAGTACGAAATTGTGATCATTCTGACCCCGTTGTTATCGGAAGAGACTGCTAAAGAAGCCATTGGCAAATTCAGCAAGATACTCGCCGATAACGGAGCCGAAATTGTCCAGGAGGACAATTGGGGTCTGAGAAAACTTGCGTACCCCATCCAAAAAAAGACGACAGGGTACTATCACTTAACTGAATTCAGGGCTCCGGGTGATTTAATTAATAAACTGGAGATCGAGTTACGCCGCGATGAGCGCGTTTTGCGTTTCCTGACTATTGCTTTGGATAAACATGCCGTTGCTTACAACGAGAAAAAACGCAGCGGCGCATTTAACCAGAAAAAACAACCTAAAACAGAGGAGGCTGCAAACTAATGGCAAACGAACAGATTAAATACGTTACCGCCCCCAAGGTTGAGGATACACGTAAAAAGTACTGCCGTTTTAAAAAGAACGGTATAAAGTACATCGATTACAAAGACGCTAACTTTTTATTGAAGTTTATTAACGACCAGGGTAAAGTATTGCCCCGCCGCTTAACCGGTACTTCGCTGAAGTTTCAGCGCAAGGTGGCGCAAGCCGTTAAGCGCGCCCGCCATATTGGTTTATTACCGTACGTAACGGATTCACTTAAATAAACAGGAGGTTTAAAACAATGGAACTTATTTTAAAACAAGATGTTAAGCACCTGGGTGAAAAAGACGATATCGTAAAAGTAAAACCAGGTTATGGCCGTAACTACCTTATCCCCAAGGGTTATGCCATACAGGCTACCGAATCGGCGCGTAAAGTGCTGACCGAGAACCTGAAACAGGCTCAGTTTAAGCAGGACAAGATCCGAAAGGATGCTGACGCAATTGCTGCCCGTTTAGAAGGCGTGAAGCTTACCATCGGCGCCAAAGCAGGCGAAACCGGGAAAATTTTCGGCGCTATCAACACCATACAGGTAGCCAATGCACTGAAAGAGCAAGGCTTTGATGTTGACCGCCGCCGCATCACTTTCGACCAGGAGCCAAAATTCACGGGCGACTATGTAGCCACACTTAACCTGCACAAGGAAGTGAAGGTACAGGTGCCGTTTGAAGTGGTAGCAGAGTAATTTCGGATTTAGAATTAAAAAGTATTGCAGGTGTTTTGCGAAAGCGGGACACCTTTTTTATTTTAGCTTCTTAAAATCTCCCCCTAAAGGGGGAGATTTAGAGGGGGTTTAACCGTTCGCTATTTTGTTACGCAATTAATACATTTAATTTTCCCGAAAATCCTACGTTTGCAGCATGAAAAAACTAATTCTCCTAACTGTTATTATATTCAGCGCCTTCTACAGCGCCTCCGCACAGTATTATTACAGCAACAATAGTACTAATGGCCCCAAAATCGGCTTCGGCATTAGTTCAGGATTTGCAACTGGCCCGGTGTCGGGTACCTTTCCCGAAGCTGGCGAGATCACCGCTAACCTGGAATTGCCTCTCGGCAAATCGCCGGTGAGCGTACTGTTTCAAACCGGCTATACCTTTTATGTTTCAAACAGCGGCTACGGCGCCGACTTTGGTTATTACGGCTACGGTTATTCCGCTTATTACTATGGCGATGTCGCCTCTTTTATACCGGTTGAAGCAGGCCTCAAGGTTTATTTAGCCCGCCGGGTTTTTATCGCAGGGTTGGCCGGCATTTCCTTTAACGTAAACGCTATTCCATCAGATTATACCGGGCAGGCCAATGCCTTTATTTATCAGCCGGCATTGGGTTATTCATTCCCTTTCGGTTATCGGGGCAAATCCAACCTCGACGTAAGCCTGATGTATGAGAATCGTCCCGAAACCGGCGGCGGTTACAGCCAGGTGGCGCTAAGGGCGGTTTGGAATTTCGGGTTATAGTCGCTCGTCAAGTCTAAAGTGGAATTTCCCCTTTCCTGACTTTAGACTTTCGGCTCAGGACTTTTGGCTATGCCCTTCCCTGAATACAAAGACAATGTAATTTTGTATTTTTAGGGCGATGAAAACCGTCAGCAGTAAAAGCACCAATTCAAATCGTAAGCCCGCTTCCCGAAAATCGACGGGTATTTTCAGGGGCGGCTTGTTTAAATTGCCGCTGCGTATTTTAAAACTGGCCTTTATCATTTTTATTGGCGGCAGTATTTTCTTTGTTATTCTTTATCGCTTTGTTAATCCGCCGGTCACTTTCCTGATGTTACAACGTGGGTTTGAGCGAAAATCTGCCGGCAAAGACTGGAAAATAGACAAGCAATGGGTAAGCTTCGACCAGATAGCCGACCCGATGAAACGCGCCGCAGTAGCTGCCGAAGACCAAACCTTTTTGGAAAACCATGGCTTCGATTTTAAAGCCATTGAGGCGGCCTATCAAAAAAACGAGCGCAGCAAAAAGCTCATCGGCGGCAGTACTATTACACAGCAAACTGCAAAAAACGTATTCCTTTGGCCGGGCAGGTCATTTGTGCGTAAGGGGCTGGAGGCCTGGTTCACCTTGCTGATCGACGTTTTCTGGAGTAAAAAACGGGTGATGGAAGTATACCTGAATGAAATTGAAATGGGCGACGGCATTTATGGCGTCGAAGCGGCCTCTCAGGCTTATTTCCATAAATCGGCCAGCGAGCTCAATAATTACCAGGCCGCGGCCATCGCCTCTATCTGGCCGAGTCCGCTCAAATGGTCAGCCACCGATCCGGATGATTTTGTCAGGCACCGCCAATATTTGATCAGGAAAAATATGCGGAGATTGGGGCCGCTGGATTTTTAACCCCCTAACCCCCTAAAGGGGGAACTATAGCGGGTGACGGGCAGATTGAGTTTTACACCAAATCCCCCTTTAGGGGACTACGGGTCGGTTAGTTTTGGTATTTCCAATTTCTCGATTTCCCCTCACTTATCCACTCCAAAGCAGTTTCCATCCGTTTCACCCTGGTCGCTTCGCTTTTGGCATCGACTATCCATTCCAGATACTCCCGCTTGTGCGATGGGCTGAACCTTTCGTAAGCGGCATGCGCTTTGGGGTTACCGGCCAGCAGGTCGGCAAAATCGGCCGGCATTTCAATTGGGGCTTTGGGAGTAGTTTCTTTTTTGACAGCCGGTTTTTTATTGCCCGCCTCATTTAGCTGCATTGCCTGCTTTATAAAATCCACTAAAATCTCATCCGATGGAAGATCGTTTAAGCTGGTGATCTTTCCAAAACTACCTGCTGTACCATCTTCCTCCTTTATTAATTTGCCCGGGTCGTTCAATTGTTTCTGCTTCCAGAATCCAAAACCCATGTGCTCTTTAAAAGCGGCCATCTGGCAAACCGACCCGTAATAATCAAAAAACGGGAAGCCCCATTTCATTGTTTCGGTTAATAAAGGCGACACCGAATGTACCAGTTGCCGTAAGTGTTTTAAGATTGGTTGCGCAAACGGGGCTGATTTTGCAATGTATGCGTCCACCCGGGCATCGTATTGGTCATTAGTCATTGGTCACTGGTCATTAGTAATTATTTAAATATCTTTAAGGCTCAAAGGTTGAATTAAACCATCCTGCATTTGCTTGACTTCTTTTATAGCTTCGCCGATTTCCAACGTTAGTTTACTTTGTTTAGATTTTTTAACCTCACCGCTGAGATTTTTGTTTTGTACCGGCTTTTCCAAAGTCTTCATACTAATGACCAGTGACTAACTCCCCAAACAATTGCATATGCCAGCTATCCTTAAAAGGCACTTCCCATTTGGCTTTTAGGTCTGAAAGATTTTGCACCATATTGTTAAACACAATGGTGTTGCTGTTGATGGCGCCCTGTTTTAGCAATTGCTCAAAAGCGTGGCGTGGGGCGGAGTGTACCTCATTGCCTTCGCGGTAGGCCAGGTTAAACCGATCGAGCAGGGCAATGCCGTAATGCTGCTCCAGTTCCTGTATAAAACGGACAGATTTGTCGATGGAACAACCGCTGGCGCCGGCCTGGCTTTCGTCTACCGTTAAAATAATAAAACGGTTATAACGCACCTCACCTTTTGCTTTTAACTGGTGGTTATGCGCCGTCCAGGCGGTGGTAAAGCTGTTAAGCTCGTTTTGTATTTGGTTTACCTCGTTGTCGCTCAGCTTTTTGTTCGCCTGGTAAACCCACACCCTCGAATTTTCAGAAAATTGCATTTGCAAAGCTATGTATTTTCTTAACTTCGGGTTTAATTTTGTTGTCATCTTAAACAAGTAGTTCAGGGCGCTTTAGTGGTTTTAAAAGATTTAACGAACAATGAAATTTAACAAAGTTCTTATTGCTGCAGCGGCTATCGTGCTGACATCGTCTTTTTTTAGCTTTAAGCGAACTTTCGACGACCAGGACTGGCTGGCCTATGTCAATCGTTCCCTCACCCGATCCTACGACCAAACCGCCGATCCTAAACTAAAGAAAGTAGAGATTTCCCTCACCCCCGATTATTTTGTGCGACTCCGCAAAACTTATGCTAAAAACATGCAGGAATATTATTCCTTTAACCTGCACCAGTTTGGCGATATGGATTACCTGGGCAATGCTACTGCGGGCATCCTGTCGTTAAAAACCGTGGCCGACGATATCATCGTTCAAACCTATAACGACCGGCATGGCGATGTCGATTCCATGACCGCCGTTTTAAATATCCCCGTAAAAAATATGGAACCTGAGCAGCTGGACAGCCTGCGGGAAGCGTTTAATTATTTTAAGGCAAAAGGGCTTTAGCTGTTACTTTAAAGCTATTTCTTTACAAAGTAGCCCACCGAAACCGTTTCCATAATTGGAGAACGAAAAGGGCTAACGCTTTGGTAGCGCAACGTATCTCCATGCACAATAAAAGCCGTATCAAGTGAGGGCGGCCACCAGGTAGGGGAAGGCAGCCCGGTATATGGTGGTCGTGTAAATACGTATGCATTTCCTAAACTTGTCCAGTTAAGCGTTTGGCCACCGGCCGGCACTTTTTCAGGGTTCACCCGGTTATACGGCGAGGGCGGTAAAAATTCATAATCACTCGATACTAAACAGGTACCATCGTCGTAGATCTGAATGTAATCGTTTGAGCTAAAGGAAACGCGGAAGGTTGTGTCATACCTTAACATTGCATTTGTATCTGTTTGATAAAGCCGCTGGCTTACCTGCTGCCATGTGGATATAACAAGCTTGGGTTGCTGATATTGTTTCTTGCACGCAGTTAACGCCGCAGTCAAAAGCAACAGGGATACCGATAAAGTTTTTGCCTTTTTCATTTTGGGCGATTATATCAGCATTACGTTTGTAAGCAACTAAAGGTAACAGTTTATTGACAAAAAAAAGGCCGTCCCGAAACCGGAGGGCACTGAAAAAGTCCCTCATAAGTAAGGGGGCAAAAAAAGGAGTGGAAAGCTTAGGTTTTCTGCTCCTTTTTCGTTATCTTAAAGTCGAATTAGAACTGCTTTAAGATGTTAGCTCAACAGCAAAAAATTCAATTC
>DASRTD010000178.1:0-53248 GCA_035656115.1 Mucilaginibacter sp. | reverse complement strand
CACCAACAGAAATATATGCGGCACAGAAACACGGCGCCGAACTGGTAAAGGTTTTCCCCGCAAACGTTTTGGGCCCGGCATTTATCAGTTCCATAAAGGAATTATTTCCCGGCCTGCTTTTTATGCCGAGCGGAGGGGTTGAGCTGGACCCTGATAACATCAACGCATGGTTTCACGCGGGTGTGAGTGCTGTGGCCATGGGCGGTAAACTGATCAGCAAAGATGTTTTGGAACACAGGCTGTACGAAAAACTGTTTGCCGACACCGAAAAAGCGCTTGAGCTGGTAAAAACCGCTATGTAATTTCCTAATTGCCACCTGATAATGACAGAAACGAAAGTTGGGAATCGCAGATGGGTAATTGTGGCCCTTCTTTTTTTCGCTACTACCATCAACTATCTCGACCGGCAAGTACTAAGCCTCCTCAAACCATTTATTGCAAAAGACCTTCACTGGACAGAAACCGACTATAGCCATATCGTGATGGCGTTTACGTTCAGTTATGCTGTTGGGCTGCTGCTCTTTGGCAATTTTATCGATAAGATCGGAACAAAGATCGGTTATACGGTTTCGCTGATAATCTGGAGCCTCTCCGCCATCGGCCACGCCCTTGTTAAAACCGTTTTTGGCTTTGGAGTCGCCCGCTCAGCCTTAGGAATAGGCGAAGGCGGTAATTTCCCGGCTGCTATTAAGACGGTCGCCGAGTGGTTTCCAAAAAAACAAAGGGCGCTTGCCACAGGCATTTTTAATTCGGGGTCGAACATCGGCGCGGTTGTTGCGCCAATACTGGTGCCCTGGTTGTTGTACTCGTATGGCTGGCAAATGGCCTTTGTAGCTACCGGCGCGATCGGGTTTATCTGGCTGATCTTTTGGCTAACCTTGTATGAAATTCCCTCAAAACATAAAAAATTAAAACAAGCCGAAAACGATTTTATCCATAGTGATGACAATGACACCCCTAAAGGCGCCGGGGGTGACGAAAAAGTTAAATGGGTAAAACTTTTAGGCATCCGCCAAACCTGGACCTTCGTCGCGGGAAAATTTCTTACAGACCCGATCTGGTATTTCTTTTTATTCTGGCTGCCATCGTACTTCGCCAGTACTTTCCACATCGATTTAATGAAGCCGAGCCCGCCATTGGTGGTAGTTTATACGCTTGCCAGTATCGGGAGCATTGGGGGCGGGCAGCTTTCTTCATGGCTGATTAAAAAAGGCTGGCCCATATTCAAAGCCAGGAAATTGTCGATGCTGCTGTTTGCAATTTGTGTGGTGCCGGTGATGACGGCAAGGTATGCGACAAATATTTGGCAGGCTGTTGGGCTTATCGCCCTGGCGGCGGCCGCCCACCAGGCCTGGAGCGCCAATATTTTTACCACGGCTTCGGATATGTTTCCCAAAAAAGCGGTTAGCTCGGTAGTGGGCATCGGCAGCATGGCCGGCGCGCTGGGCGGCTTCTTTTTCCCGGGTTTGATCGGCTATATTTTGGATACCAATAAAGCGGCTGGGCATTTGGTCACCGGCTATAACATTATTTTCCTGATCTGCGGCTGCGCCTATTTGCTGGCCTGGATCATCATGCACTTTTTGTCGCCCAAAATGAAAAAGGTGGAATTATAATGAAAACCTTAGTTTGTACCACACCCGGCAACCTGGAATATGAAGACCGCGAAAAACCGGTTTTAGTAAAAGGCCACGCCATCATCAAAATAAAACGGATCGGCATTTGCGGCACCGATCTGCATGCATTTGAAGGCACACAACCCTATTTTGAATACCCACGAGTATTAGGCCACGAGCTTTCGGGCGATTTGGTTGCATTTGATGTGGCTCCTGGCTTTGAACAGGGTGAAAAGGTGACATTTATCCCTTATTTCAATTGCGGCCATTGTATTGCCTGCCGAAATGGCAAACCCAATTGCTGCATAAGCCTAAAGGTTTGCGGCGTGCATATTGACGGCGGCATGGCTGAGTATTTATCGGTGCCATCATCTGCGCTGGTGCATGGCGATAGTTTAAGTTATGACGAACTGGCGCTTGTTGAACCGCTTGCAATTGGCGCACACGGTATTGCAAGGGCCGGTATTAAGCCAGGAGAATTTGCACTAATAATTGGAGCGGGCCCCATCGGCCTTGGCGCCATTGAATTTGCGCGGATAGCCGGTGCGCAGGTTATTGTAATGGATATTAACGAGGGCCGGCTAGAATTTTGCCGGCAAAGTTTGCAGGTTAGTCATACTGTCAACGCGATATCTGCCGATAGTTTTGATCAAATTAAACAAATCACCAATGGCGATATGCCTACGGTGATTATTGACGCGACGGGCAGCCAAAAAGCTATCAACAATGCATTTCAATACCTGGCGCACGGCGGACGTTTTGTGCTGATCGGCCTGCAAAAAGGTGAGATCAGCTTTAGTCACCCGGAATTCCACAAACGCGAGGCCACGCTGATGAGCAGCCGGAACGCCACACGGGCGGATTTTGAACAGGTGATGGATTGTATGAAGAAAGGGTTGATCGATCCGAAGACCTATATCACACACCGCGTTGGTTTTGATGAAGTGAAAAGGGATTTCAATAGTTGGCTTGATCCGGTTAATGGCGTGATCAAGGCTATGGTGGAAGTCACGTAAAACCTCATCCCTGCTACACTGACTGAAAAAATTAATACCGCAATACAGGCCCCGTAGGGGTCTAATATCGGTAGCAAAATGAATTAAAACGAAAGCCGTGCCGTTAGGTACGGAATATTCATAGCACGCGTTGGCACCACTTCATTAGTTGCGTGCCTACGGCACGCGAAATTTCTTTCTTTTGTTTCTACCGATATTTTGCACCTACGGCGCAAGAATTACGGTGACAAGATTTTGGCAGTGACAAAATCTTGTCAGTAACTAAAATGCTGTTCGTCAATAGTGTAGCGTTTTGTAGCAGGGTGGAGCACGTGTAGCGCTACAAAATTTGAACCGACAGATCAATCCCACCTAAAAATCCGAGCGCTATTTCGTTAAATTCCAGCGGATGCTCCAAATTTGGCATATGCCCGGCATTTTCAATTACAACCAGTTTGCTATTGGGAAGCACGGCATGCATCTCTTCGGCTTTGGCCACCGGCGTAAATTCATCCTGCCTCCCTACAATCACCAAAACAGGCGCTTCAATGTTCGGCAGTACTTCGCTTAAATAATCAATCCGCTCAGACCGTGCCCGCATGGCAGTCGCCGCCGCCTTCGGCGATGTCGCGGTCATCATCCGCATGACATGTGCTGCAACAGCAGGCATCGCGGTAACATGGTCGGCTTTGATCATTTTGTGTATCGACTCATTGGCGTATCCGCCCATGCCCTCGCGTTCCATGCGTTCGGCGCCTTCCATACGCGCTTTTTTAGCTTCCGGGGTGTCCAGGCTGGCGAAAGTGTCCGCAAGTATCAGCGAGATAACCCTTGCCGGCGCCTGGCGGTAGCACTCCATCGCCAATTGCCCGCCCATAGATAAGCCGGCTACGTGAAAGGTATCCACTTCCAGGGCATCTAATAACAGAAGAATATCCGTGGCATAGTCCCCGAACCTTGTAGTTCCGGTTTCCGGCAGGGTACTTTTGCCGTAACCGCGAAGATCAGGAACAATAACCTGGTATTTAGCTGAAAAGGCATCGATTTGCGGCTGCCACATGGTATGGTCGAAAGGATGGCCATGGATCAGCAGAATCGTCTCGCCCTGTCCCGCAACTACGAAATTGATTTTTATCCCGTTAATGATCACAGATTTTTCCATGATTTTGTGATTGGTATTTTAACACGGAGGCCACAAAGAAGGCACAGAGAACACTGAGAAAAATTAATTCACAACCTATTAGCGCTTTGCGCTCTCAACGTCTTCTTTGTGACCTTTGCGGTAAAAATTTTAAACTTTTTTTGGCGGCAAATCGAAGGCTATAGCCTCATGCTCGAAATGACCTTTATGCGAGCCGTCACAAAATGGCTTGTTCTGCGACATGCCGCAGCGGCAAATCGAAAGTAAGGTACGGCCCTGTAAACCGTACTCGTTGCCCTGCATATCCACGATCTCGAAATCGCCTTCCACTCTTACTGATCCGTTGCTATTTATGGTTAGCCTGGTTTTGCTCATATTTTATCTTTTCGGCGAAGGTAAATATCCTTGCTCAACAAATAAACACTGTTTAAAAATTTAGCTTTTGGCCGTTAAAACGCCTTGTAACACCTGCCATACGTTTTCGCCCACAATTTTGGCGCCCTCAGCTGTGGGGTGGATGCCATCTTTTTGATTTAAAGCCGGTACGCCGCCAACACCTTTCAGCAGGAACGGTACCAGCGCCATCTGGTTTTTTTCAGCCAGTTGAGGAAAGATATTTTTAAAGTCGGCGGCATAAATGGAGCCCATATTCGGTGGGACCTGCATGCCCAGCATAACCAGTTTTGCTTTTGGATACTTTGTTCTCACAGCATCAATAATCGCCTGCAGGTTGTCGGTAGTGGCAGTTACCGGTAGGCCCCGCAACCCGTCATTTGCCCCAAGTTCCAGCACAAAAACATCAACCCTTTGTTTTAATATCCAGTTAATACGCCCCCGGCCTCCGGCGGAAGTTTCGCCGCTCACGCCCGCATTAATTACCTTATACTTTAAATGTGCCGAGTCGATTTTATTTTGAACAACACCGGGAAATGCCTGCGAAGGGTCATCCAGCCCATAGCCCGCAGTTAAACTATCCCCAAAAAAAAGAACGGTTTGAACGGATGAAGCGCTGTCCGGTTTATTAGCGGATGTTTGGCTATCCCGCGAAGTTTGTTTGTTCCCGCCGCAGGCAGAAACAAATGCCATTACAACCGTGGCAATTAAATATGTTTTTATTTTGAAATACATCGATCTAAACTATCAACCCCCTGCTTCCTGCTTCCTGCCTTTCTCCTTTTACCTTTCACCTTTCACCTTTCTCCTTTCACCTTTCTCCTTTCACCTTTCACCTTACTGTGTGGTCCGCAATATCTCCAAAGGTGGCTTGCTTATAACGCCACGACTGTTGATCAACCCGATCACCAGCGTCAACACAGCCACTATTACAAACAACGCGATGGCGGGTAAAAAGTTAGCCGCAAAAGGTATTTCAAAGCTGTATTTTGCCAGCAGCCAGCTTCCGGTAACCGCTATCAGAATGCCTGTTAGTGCAGAAAGTCCCCCTAAAAGTAAATATTCCAACGCCGTAATACTGAAAATTTGCCTGCGGCTTGCGCCAAGGGTGCGCAACAACACGCTTTCCTGGATGCGCTGGTATTTGCTGATCCTCACGGATGCGATCAATACCACCACACCTGTAATGATACTGAAAGTGCTCATGAACCGGATAATATAGCCGATCTTATCCAGCAGGTCGTCAACCAGGCTGATTACCTGGCCAATATCGATCACCGAAACGTTTGGGTACTTGCGCACAACCGCTTGCTGGAACTTTGCAGAGGCTTTTACATTCGGGACGTGAGTTAGCTCGACATAAAATTGCGGCGCATCTTCCAACACGCCTTTCGGGAAGAGGATCTGGAAGTTGGTTTGTATCTTGTTCCAGTTTACCTGCCTGATGCTGCCTACAACGGCCTGCATCGGTAATCCCTGTACATTAAATACCAGGTGATCGCCTACATTGACATGGTTGCGGTGTGAAAAACCTTCCTCTATAGAAACCGGCACATCTTTTCCGGCAGGCGCCACGCCTGTCCAGGCACCGTCAATGATCTTTTCCGAGGGGGTTAACGTATCGCGGTAAGTTACCCGGTACTCGTTTGAAAAAGCGTGCCGCGAAATTTTTGATTTTGGGACCTTTTTCACCTGTTCAGCCGTCAGGCCGTTTATTTGCTCCAGTCTGATCGTGATGATTGGCACCTGTTGCAGTACCGGCAATTTTTGTTCCCTTGTTAGATCGGCTATTCCTTTTTGCTGGCTGGTTTGAATATCAAACAGGATCATGTTCGCCTGGTTGGCGCCCGACGACAGATTTACCTGCTTTATCAGCATACCCTGTATAAAAAACAACGTGCAGATAAATGCGGTAGCCAATCCTATGGAAACCATCAGGATGATGGTTTGGTTATTTGGCCGGTAAAGATTTGCAAAACCTTGCCGCAGCAGGTAGCTCCATGAGTTTTGGATAATTACCCTGACGACCTTCATTAATAGCCAGGCGATAGCCGCAAGTATTAAAAAAGCTACGCCAATGCCGATCGTGAAAAAGATACTCGCTATCCAGTTATCCAGTTGGAAATAGGAGAAAGTTACCACGAATACAATGATCAGGCCATAAACCAGCCATCTCAGCGGGTCGCGCAGCAGGTTGATGTCTTCGTAGGAAAGACGAAGTGTGTTTAATGGCGATATGTTGCGAATGGAGATCAGCGGTAACAGTGCAAATAATATCGAAATGATTACCCCCAGCAAAACACCCTGACCAATGGCCAGCCAGGAAATAGCAGTGGAAATTTCAAACGGGATAAAGTCTTTTAAAAGAACTGGTAAAATATGCTGCACAAAAGTGCCCGCAAAAGCGCCGATAAGCGAGCCGATAATGCCGATACCCACAATTTGTATCAGGTAGATGAGGAACGCCTCAAATGACTTAACCCCCAGGCACCGCATGATTGCAATAGAAGCAATCTTTTCGCGGATGTAGATATGTATGGCGCTCGCTACGCCTACGCAACCCAGCAACAAAGCAATAAAGCCAACCAATGATAAAAAATGTGCCAGGTCGCCAAAGGCGCGCCCGGTATTCTCCTTCCGGGTTTCGATGGTGTCGTAACCCATATCAGCCTTGTCCAACCGTGTATCTATATTTTTCACCAGCTGTTTCATATCAACCGGATGGTTGTACTTGAAATAGTAGGTGTAGTTGATGCGGCTGCCTTTTTTTAACAATCCCGTTTGCTGCAGGTATTGGAACGGGATATAAACAGTCGGCGCAACGTTGGAAGATATCCCGGTTTGGCCCGGCGCTTTGTTGAGCGTACCGGCAATCAGGAAAGTAACATTACCGATTTTTACCGAATCGCCCACTTTTGCATTGAATTGAAGCATCAGCAATTTGTCAACCAACGCCGATTTTTCGTTTTTAAAGTCTTTCCCTGCCGCAACGGGCGTGGTTTCCAAACTACCGTAATACGGAAATGCCCCTTGCAGGGCGTGCACTTGCACCAGTCGTGTCCCGCTGCCTTTTGGGAAGTAGACCATAGAAACAAAGGTCCGCTCTTGCGATTTTTCATCACCCAGCGAATCAAGCAATGGTTTTATGGTTGCATCGGCCGGTTTGCCGCTGTAAACGGCAAGGTCGGCGCCGATCAGGGTAGCTGCCTGGCTGTTGATATCATTCTCGAGGTTATATTTGAACGAGTAAATAGCCACCAGCGCGGCAATACCGAAAATAATCGCCGAAATAAACAGCATCAACCGGGAGCGGTTGCGCCGGCTGTCGCGCCAGGCCATTTGAAAAAGCCAGGGAATATTGATCTTTCTTCTTTCCATGGCTTTTATTTGTTCGCGGTTAGTTCGTCGGCGATCAGGTGTCCGCCTTTAATTCGAATGATGCGCTGTGTCTTGCCAGCTAATTCCAGGTTATGGGTCACCAAAACCAGGGTTGTGCCGTTCTCTTTGTTCAGGTCGAAGATCAGTTTCTCCACTTTTTCGGCGGTTTCGGCATCCAGGTTGCCGGTCGGCTCGTCTGCAAAAAGTATAGAAGGTGAATTGGAAAATGCCCTGGCCAGCGAAACCCTTTGTTGTTCCCCACCGGAAAGTTGGGCCGGGTAGTGGTGGCCACGATCGGTCAGGCCGACTTTATCCAAAAGCTCCAACGACCTCGCTTTGATGTTTTTTTCGCCCCTTAACTCCAGCGGCACCATCACATTTTCAAGTGCGGTTAACGTGGGCAGCAGCTGAAAGTTCTGAAAAATAAAACCTACATGCTGGTTGCGCACCTGTGCGCGCTGGTCTTCGGACAAGCCGCCAAGGTTGATGCCATTCAATTCCACTTTTCCTGAGCCAGGCCGGTCGAGGCCAGCACACAGGCCCAGCAGCGTTGTTTTACCGCTGCCCGAGGGGCCGACGATGGCATTTGTCGAACCGGCCTCAATGGAAAAATTAATTTGATCTAATACAGTAAGTGTACGCCCGGCGCTTTGGTAAGTTTTGCCCAGGTTTTCAATATTCAGGATAGTCTTCACCTTGTCGTTTTGTTAAATAGATTTTTAAACTGCCGTTTTGTTACTAAACATCGCCAGTAAATATCTATCTAACACGAGCAACGTCCTAAAAAAACCTAAGATTTTTTAATTATGACATTATTGTGGTTTTGCCGGTGCGATCAAAGCCGGTTTTCCAAATTAGGTTTCACTCTATTATTCCATTCCTCATTCAAAATACTCAAAACAATGGAACTTCTTCTATCGCCATCACATAAAGGCATATCCTGCCTCATAATTCCCTCCGCCACGCAGCCGATGCTTTTCATGGCAGCAATGCTGCGCTCATTGCGCGCATCGGCCCTGAATTCAACACGCACCGCGTTCAAAGTTTCAAAAGCAAACTGCAACAACAGGAATTTGCAGTGCTTGTTCAACCCCGTTCCCCTGAATTTTTCACCATACCAGGTGTAGCCCAGTTGAAGCGTTTGCCAGGCGGGCTTAATATCATAAAAACGGGTGCTGCCGGCGTATTCCCCAGTTTTTTTGTCGAAGACGATAAAAGGGTATTGCGTCCCGGTTGCCCGGCCAGCCATGGCGTCCTGAATATATTGGCGCATACCGTCTTCACCGCGTGCGCTGATGAAGGAATATTTCCAGGTATCGGGCTCGTTAAGGGCGAAAGGCAGCAGAAATTCAAGGTCGCTTTCCTTTAGCGGCCTCAATAAAGCGCGCTCATCCTCTAAAATATATTCGTTATTTGGGTCAAAGCTCAGGGTCATCTTTATATTTTATTTACGAGCACATCAAAATTGAACAGTTTTGCTTCCAGCTGTTTCATTAATTTATCGCCAATTTCAACCGTCGCTGTAACCATTTCGTCCAGGTGATGCCGCCGTGTGCGGTGGTTGGTGATCGCGGCCCGGATCGCATATTTTCCGCTCAGCAGCGTGCTCGATGGCGCCGCGATGCCAGCCTCCTGCATACGCATCAGCAATTCTTTGTTCAGTGCATTCAGGCGGTCATCCTCCAAACTTCCGGGGTTATAGCGGTAGCAAACCACGTTCATGTTCACCGGCGCAAGCAACTCCAGTTCCGGGTGTTTCTTTATTTGTTCGCCCAGGTAAAATGCCTGGTCGATATTCTGGCTGATCATTGCCGCATATTTTTCAACCCCATGCTCTTTCAGCGACATCCAAACCTTCAGCGCCTTAAAACCCCGCGAAAGTTCCATGCCATGGTTCGAAACCGTTTCGGGCCCTGCAGCCAGTCCGCGTTCATGGGCAGTCAGGTAATTAACGGCGGTAGCAAAGGCCTTGCGGTGGGCATCCGCATCTTTAAAAAGTACGCAAGCCACCTCGTATTGCACATACATCCATTTATGAAGGTCGAAAGCGATACTGTCCGCCTGTTCAATTCCCTTTAGCCTTTGCCCGTAAGCCGGAACAAGTTTTGCCAGCGCACCAAAGGCCCCGTCGATATGCAGCCATAGTTTTTCTTTTTTTGCGATCTTCAAAAGTTCATCGAGCGGATCGATAGCTCCCGTATTTACTGTACCGGCGTTACCCACAATACAGAACGGCACATAGCCTTCCGACCGGTCTTTGTCAATTTGATCTTGCAGCGCCTTTATGTTAATTTCATAGTCGCTGTTAACCGGTATCTTTCTCAGTTGCTCATTGCCAATGCCGATCACTTCGGCCGCTTTGTTTACGCAATTATGCGTTTCGCAGCTGCAATAGGCCGTCAACTTGCCGGCCGCGGCGTAAACGCCCGCTTTTTTTGAATTGTTGATGATGGTATTGCGCGCAACGATCAGCGCCGTGATATTCGCTATCGAAGCGCCACTCACCAGTATGCCGCTGGCCTCAGCCGGATAATTCATCAACTGCTTGCACCAGTTGATCACCTGCCTGTCAACATACAGCGCGCTTTGATCGCCCATGGTGGCATTGCTGTTCATCACGCCGGCCATCAGGTCGGCAAGGGCGCCCATCGCCGTGCCGGTGCCCTGCACCCAGGATGAATATTTAGGATGAATATTACCTCCATGATACGGCAGGATGTTTTGCTTAAACTCGTCGTATACCTCGTCAATGGCGGTCGGCAGTTGCGGAATACCGCTTTCAAACGAAGCCTTTACCTTTTCGGGAACAGGCGTCCAAACCGGTCCTTCGCCAATGTTTTTCAGGTAATCCACCATGTCGTCGATCATGCGGTGCCCCAAAGCCCTGTAATCGTCCCAGTTAGCGGGGTCTAAACCAATTTCAGGGGTGTTGTTTTTATCTTTCATCGCAACAATAATTAAATACAAAATTCAGGGATATTTTATTGACAAAACAGATGCAGATTTTATATTTTTGCGCATAACAGATGTAAGCTGTAGAGACGCAATATTTTGCGTCTCTATCCGTGCATCCGTCATAGACGCAAAATATTGCGTCTCTACAGCCAGATTCTCACACCCAAATGTCAGCTTTTACCCGCATGCAAACAACCCAATTCTTGCTTAAATGGCCTCACCAATATTAACAACACCAACCACTGCCGGGGATTTCCTCTACCAGCAAATAGCCGACCGCCTGGCCAGCCAGATCAAACTGCAGCTGCTTAAAACCGGCGATAAACTGCCGTCTGTGCGCGCCTTAAGCCACGAGCAGGGCATCAGCCTCAGCACTGCCTATAAAGCCTATGTACAGCTGGAAATAAAAGGGCTGATAGAAGCCCGGCCCAAATCGGGTTACTATGTGCGGTATACACCGGCCCGGTCGCTCGATCAGCATAAGCCGGAAAAAACAGTAAAAGAGACCAAAAAGCTGACCCTCGACGAGATGATCTCGCTGGTTTACCGCAATTACTCCAGCGAAAGTATTATCCGCCTGTCGCGCTCGGCGCCGGCATTATCGTTGGTGCCCCAGGCCAAGCTGAATAAGTCCATGATCGAGGCCATCCGGCGAAGCGCCGACAGCTGCATCAATTACGATTCGATACAGGGTAACGAAAACCTGCGCAAGCAGATTGCCCGTTTTGCCTTTAGCTGGGGCGGGAATATTTCTGCGGATGATGTTATTACCACGCAAGGCTGCATGGAAGCACTGGGCTTTTGCCTTCGGGCGGTAACCAAACCCGGCGATACGGTAGCCATTGAAAGCCCTACCTATTTTGGCATTTTCACCACCATACAAAGTCTCGGCTTAAAAATTGCCGAAATCCCTGCCGACCCGGTTACCGGGCCCGACCTGGACTACCTGGCAAGAGCCATTCCGGAAAAACAAATCAAAGCCTGCCTGTTCGTTCCCACTTTCAGCAACCCGCTGGGCTTTTGCATGAGCGACGAGAATAAGAAAATGCTGGTTGACCTGCTGGCACGACATGAGGTGCCGCTGATCGAAGACGATATTTACGGCGAGATCTATTTCGGAAAAACGCGCCCGCGTACCTGCAAAAGTTTTGATAAAAACGGGCTGGTAATGTTTTGTTCGTCGGTATCCAAATCGCTCGCCCCGGGTTACAGGGTTGGCTGGTGCATGCCGGGCAGGTTTAAAGAGCAGATCATCACGCTGAAACTAATGCATGCGCTCTTCTCCGCAGCGCCAACACATGCCGCCATCGCCCATTTTTTAGAAACCGGCCGGTACGACCTGCACATGCGCAACCTGCGCCGCGCGCTGCATACCCAATGCATGCGTTATACCCAGGCCATTGTGGAGTATTTCCCGCCTGACATAAAAGTAAGCCGCCCCGAAGGCGGCTATGGCTTATGGATAGAACTGAACAAAAAGGTAAATGCCTTTGAGCTTTATGAGCAGGCGATCGCCTACAACATTGTGATTTCGCCGGGCCAGATATTCAGCACCGACAGCCGGTTTACCAATTTTATACGCATCAGCTTTGGGATACCTTTTAGTGATGAGATCGACCGGTGCTTGAAAAAATTGGGGGAGCTGATCGGGAAATTCGATCTGTGAAGGTGTAGATTCTCCCCGCCTTCATCCCTCACTTCCCAAATCGTCCCCTATCTGCTTAAGTTGTCCAAGGTACTTTCCGTACTGAAGCTTTACGTGCAGGTTTACAAAAAACCAGGTCGCTGCAAAAGAGATCAATATAGTGGAGAACAGCCAGAGCATGGTACCCGAGGTTAACACGCTTGAAGCCAGCATGCGCTGCAAGTAATCATAAATTCCCTTCCCGCCTATCAGGGTAACTGTTATAAGCACGCTAAGCGGCACAACGCAAATGCTGTATGTTTTGTAAATTTCTATATTCAATTCCAGTTCATAAGCTATTTTACGGATACTGTCTTTGATGCCGAGGTCGTACCGGCTGATGGTTTTATAAAAAAGGTAAAACCTGGAAAAAAAGTACCCATTAAGCAACAACGTGGTAAATAGCAGGATGCTGATGGTATTCAGAAAAAACACAGCCTGCGGCGTGCCTTTAAATGTGACGCACACAAAAATCACAAAGGCGATCAGCAATACATAGGCTATTAGCGTTGCAATAAACTCGCTCCTCATTTTTCTTCTTATTTTTGCCACAACCGAGGCTGTTTTCCCCAAATCGGCGGTACTATTTGGCAAATGCATGCCTGCAGGTTCATCCTTACCCCAGGCGCCTTTTAAATCATCAATGTTCATTGTTCAATTTTTTTAATAATGTCTTTCAATTTGTTTTTCACCCTGTTAAGCCTCACCCGCATATTCACCTCCGAAATACCCAACGCTGCCGCGATCTCGCTGTAGGGCTGGTCTTCCATGTACAGGTAGATCAACGCCTTTTCAACCTTGTCCAATTGATGCACTGCTTTGTAAAACAGTGCGAGCTGTTCTTCTTTTTCGCCCGCGGCGGAGGGTTCTTCAGGCGCATCAAAGCCGGGCGCCATTTGTTCACGATCAGGTCGCCGTTTTTGCTTTTTGAAGAAGGTAATAGCTGTATTTAGCGCTACCCGGTACATCCACGAGGTGATCTTGCTTTCGCCACGGTACGAATCAAAAACCGTCCACAATTGCAGTATGATCTCCTGCAGCAGATCATCGCGGTCTTCGGCATCGTCCTGGTATATGCGGCAGATTTTAAACAGCATACCCTTGTTTTGCTCGATCGTTTGCAGAAAAACGGCTTCTTTGCTGTCCATACTCAAAATGCGGCGGCGTTATTGCCTAACACTCAATAAGTATCGGATTTTTTATTTTGTTACAGAAGGATTTGAAATTTTTGAGGGGAGGTCTTTGTGGCTAAAAAATTACCCGCAGGGGACGCAAAGGAGTCGCGGAGAATGCAGAGGGCGGATTTTAGCCCTGCATTAAAAGCGAGCTGCTTTCCCTGTCAAGAAACAACATCGCATTTTCGTGCCTTCGCAAAATAGTAGAGGGATATTTTTCGATGATCTCTTTATTCAGCGTATTATAAACCGCTGCGGCTTTTGACGGCCCGGGAACAATGGCATAAATATATTTGCCGGCCATCAATGCGGGGATGGTTAGCGTTAAAGCATAGGCCGGTACGTGGCCCAGTTGGTCAAAGCAGCCATCGTTTACCTGCTGCTGCCTGCAATCGGCATCCAGCTTTACCATTTTCACCATAGATGGGTCGTAAAAATCGGCTACGGGTGGGTCGTTAAACGCAAGGTGGCCGTTTTCGCCTATGCCCAGGCAAACAATATCCGCCGGGTATGATGTCAGCATTTTCGCGTAACGTTTGCACTCGTCGCCAATTGAGGCGGCATTGCCGTTAATGTAATTGATACTTCTAAAATTCCGACGGCCAAATATTTTATCCTCCAGGTAAGAGGCAAAGGTGCGCGGGTCATCGGCCGGCAGCTCGATATACTCGTCCATGTGAAAAGCATTTACCCGATCCCACTCAATTGTGCCATCGCGGCCCAATGCGGCAAGGAATTCATTTTGCGAAGGCGCCGAAGCAAAAATGATGTTAACAAAATCCTGAATGGCATGCAGCTCCTTTATTTTACCAGCCACCATTGCAGCGGCAGCCACACCCATTGATTCCCTGGTCTCAAAAATATTTATCGCTAATTTATCAACGTAATTTTCAGCTATACTGAAACTTACATTTTTATCGGCCCTGTCCCTCGCGGTCATACACTACCTGTCCCTTAATAATGGTCGTTTTTACATTTATTTCGCCGTCAAATATCACAATATCCGCGTCCATTCCAACAGCAATCGATCCTTTTTTATTATTTATTTTCATTATCCGCGCCGGCGTCGCCGTTGCCATTTTTACGGCATCAATCAGGGGCACACCCGCCATAAATACTATGTTCCTTACCAGGCGGTCAAAGGTGGCTACGCTGCCGGCAAAGGCGCTGCGGTCGGGCAGTTTTGCAACATGGTCCTCCACAATTACTTTTATTCCATTTTTAAGTCCGCCCAAAATGCTTTCGCCCGGCGGCATGCCTGCTCCCCGCATGGCGTCGGTAATCAATGCTGTTTTTTCAGCGCCTTTTATCTTATAAACCAATTTCAATAGCGGCGCCGGCAAATGTATCCCGTCGGCAATGATCTCCACATCCATTTCATCAATTAAATAAGCCGCTTCCACCGCCCCGGCATACCTGAAGGCGTTGCGGCGTATCACCCCGTTCATTCCCGAATAAAGATGCGTGGCCAGGGTATAACCATTTTCAAAACCTGCCAGCACTTCCTCGTAAATTGCATCCGTATGTGCCATTGACGCTAAAACCCCCGCCGACGTTACAGATATTCCAAATTCAAGCGCGCCCGGCAGCTCGGGCGCGGCGCTCCAGCGTTTGATGCAGTGAAAGGCTGAAAGAAGTTCATGATATTCTGCCGGATCAGGATTTCGGATATACCTTGTATCCTGGGCGCCTGCCTGGTTCAGCGCAAAATACGGGCCTTCCAGGTGCATGCCGATAAACTGCGCGCCATGTGAATTGTTTTTTTCGGCAAGCTCATAGGTTTTAAGCGTCTCCACAAGGTCTGCCCTGCTGCTGGTTAACGTGGTGGGCAGCATCGACGTAGTTCCGTAGCGGGCATGCAGTTTGGCAATACCTAAAAAAGCGTCGACCGTATTATCCATAAAGTCATGCCCCCCGCCGCCGTGAACGTGTATGTCGATGAAGCCGGGCGAAATATAGTTGCCGCCTGCATCTATTCCGATTGCGGCCGGTGAATCGATGCTATTGCCGCCAACCCCGATGATCCTTCCCTCCGCGATCAGCACCGAACCATCTTTTATGATACCCGATGGCGTAATGACCTGTCCGTTAAATATCTTTAGTGTAGGGCTCATCTTTTCGTTATCTGTTCCTCGACAACCGGTCGTAAAGCAGTTTTGCCCGGATATTCCGCAGGTCGTTTTCTTCTTTAATTTCAGCCGGGTACAGGAAATCTTTGTTCAATTCGGCAAAGTGCATATCCACAATATCCTGCGACATCAGCAGCTTTTCCAGTTCTTTTAAAACCTCCGGGGTTTGGGCCGGTTTGAATCCGGCGTAATTTATCTCATCCAGTATATTGTGAAACGCCAGGTAATTGCGCCGTATCTCCGTCATTACCCTGTATTGCTCAAATTCCTTTTTGTTTTTGGATGGTTTAATACTATACAAAACATCAAGCGCAGCCTGGGTGCTGTCCAGCAATTGTTTAATCGTTATTCCTCCATGCGATTCTACCTTGCCGTGCACAATTTCAAAAGGCGTGGTTTTTAAAGCTTTCCAAAATTTGTCCGACTCCGCCGCCGTGAAGCCATACTGTTCGCTGCAATAATTTTTAATAAACCCGTCGATATCCAGCGGCTTTGCCGATTTGATGCTTTCGGCATAAGCTGCTGTGAGCATATCGAATCCACTCAGCGGGTACACATGCCTGATGGCGTATTCCTCGGTGAGCTCGTCCTCCGATTCAAAAACGGGCGAATATTGCCCCGAAGTGGACCACGACGTCATCACCATCCCTTTATAACCCATTTTGGCGGCAGCGGGCACAAAATCGCGGATATTGTTAAAATGCTTTTCCCATTCGGTCAAAAAATAATTATCAGGCGACGACCGTATAGCCGGGGCGCCCCATATTTCGTAGCCGCTTTGCAGCAGTTTTTGATGGTCGCCAAAATGGTTCATTCCCCAGCCGTAGTTCCAGTCGACAAATACCGTCGATTTTGGCAGCAAGTGGATCGCATCGGGGTATTTTAGCGCAATGTCGGCCCAAAGCACCGGCGTTTTACCCAGCCGGATAACGATGTTGCACAACATCCTGATATAATCGATGTACAGCTTTGATTTTCCTTCTTTGGCGGCCATCAAACGGCAGCGCTCGTCATGGCCGAGCAGGTAAGTTTCATCACCGCCGATGTGGATGTATTTAGAGGTATGAGTTGATGCCAGGTCGGTATACAGATCGGTAAACAGGGCGCTATCCTGCCGGGTTTGCAGCGGGCACACCTGCGAAAAATCCTTTTGGTCCTCCCGCAGGTCTTTGTAGCGGTCGTTCCTCAAAATATACTCCACGTGGCCAAAGCTTTGCTGCAGCGGAATAACATCGATGCCCAGGCCGTTGCAATATTTCACAAATGATATCACTTCTTGCCGCGAATAAGCATAGCGGTTGGGGATGAGCGGATGCTTTTCAAAAGGATAAGTCCCCTCCCACTCCATAATAAGGGTATTGATACCCTTGTCATGTAGTTGCTGCGCGAAAGTTTTTAGGGCGTCCATCGTCATTACCTGGATGCGCAGGTCGAGGTGAAAGCCCCTGACAATAAAGGGGCTTTGCTGTTTTTCGACATTTTGGGCACAGGCAACATTGAATGCCACAAAAAAAAGCAGTATGAATAAGATGAATTTTCTCACAAAAAGGTATTTGCTTATAGCTTCATAAGCTGCCCGAAATTACAAAAAAGTATGCGTTTAGCCCGCGCATGTCAAACAATTCGGTACACGGGGGATTGGGGTGATAAAAAAAAGCTATTCGAATTTTTTTACCATGTCAAGCAGTTCGGAGATGTCAAACGGTTTTTTCAGGTAGCCATCGGCGTTGCTTTCCTGCGCTATGGTTTCGAGGCTGGGGTTTGCCGAGACCAATACAACGGGGAAATGTTTTGTTGCGGGGTCCTTTTTAAACCGTGTACAAAAATCCTGGCCAAAACCTTCCCTAAGGCGATAATCCAATAATATAAGCATAGGCTGGTGCACCTGCACATCGTGCAGTGGTTTACTATTGTTGGCGGGTACAGGTTCATATCCTTCTTCGGCAAGGATATACGACATGATATCCAATGTATCGGGGTCGTCCTCAATAATTATAATTTTTCGGGCCATTAATCAGGGATGCGCTTAAATTTATTCGTTTCGCGGATAAACCGCTGTCTGTGTTCCTCTTAGCACGTTCAAACATAATAAAATTAATTAATAATACAATAATTAAATTACAAATAAATTATAAAATTGGTGCAGAGATAGGTTGTGCCTTGTTCGTGCCCTCCACCAGGGAAGTAATTATGTAATAAAGCACGGCGCAGTGTGAGGAGGCTCCTCCGGAGCCTGGCTCTATTTTTATTTTTTCTACAAACACGCGGCTCCGCTGGAGCCAATTCAATGTTTTATTAAAAAAAATTTGACTCCATTAGGAGTCACGTGTTTATAGAAAGCACAATCAGCGCTTTTTGGCTCCGTCGGAGCCCCCTATTACCAACTGTCTAATCCAAACGGGCTTTAAACAATTTTACGTTTGCCCCGGCGCCTTTGGTATGACCTCGGTTTCGGGCCTTTTTATTATCTTACCAAAAAATAACCTGGTCATTTAAACCTGTGACAATTGATGAAAAACCTATTAAAAACCATTAGTCCGATAACATTGACGGTGTTTTTATGCCTGGCAATCCAAAGTTCAAACGCCCAGGACAGCACCTTCGCCCGTAAAATGGTAGATACACTGAGCTCGTCCTATTTTTGGGGCCGGGGATACACCAAAGACGGCATGCATAAAGCCGCGGACTTTTTACAATCGCAACTAAAAAGCTTTGGCGTAGCGCCAATGGATGGCAAAAGTTACCTGCAGCCTTTCAGTTACTCTGTAAATACTTTTCCCGGAAAAATGGAAGTAGCGATCAATGGTGTGCAGTTGGTGCCCGGCCAGGATTTTATTGTTAGCGCGGACAGCCGCGGCGCAAAGGGCGAAGGCAAACTGCTGCAGAAGGACAGCGTAACTTTTATAGAACCGGTAAACAGGATAATGGTTACTTTAGAAAAGAAACTAACCTGGTCGGCGGAGCAAAAGGCGCTTGATTTCACACTCATACAGTTGGATAAGAACCTGCAAAAAACCACCCCGGCGTCTATCAGTGTTAATATAGAAAATGAGCTGATCAGCCGCTATAAAACCGCCAATGTTTGCGGCATCGTAAAAGGCACGGTAAAACCCGATTCGGTGATCGTGTATACCGCGCATTACGATCATTTGGGCGGTATGGGCGCCGATACCTATTTCCCGGGCGCGAACGATAACGCCAGCGGCGATTCACAGGTGTTATCGCTGGCCAAATATTATGCCGCGCATCCGCAGCCTTATACCATCGCCTTTATATTTTTTGCGGGAGAAGAAGCCGGCTTGCTGGGCTCGAAGTATTTTACGGAACACCCGTTGATTCCTCTTGACCATATCCGCTTCCTGGTAAACCTGGATTTGGAGGGCACGGGGATCGAAGGCATCACCGTTGTAAACGCAACGGTTTACCCCAAAGAGTTTAGCATGCTAAAGGAGATCAATGAAAAATTCCACTACCTGGCTAAGGTAAACTCAAGAGGCAAAGCCGCCAACAGCGACCATTACTTTTTTACGGAAAAGGGCGTGCCGGCCATCTTTATTTATACCATAGGCGGCATAAAGGCGTATCATGATATTTATGACCGAAGCGTAACCCTGCCGCTCGATCATATCGAAAACGAATTTAACCTGTTGCTGAAGTTTAATGATGGGCTGATGGGGGTGAATTGAGTCCTGAGTCCAAAGTCTAAAGTCTAAAATTTGATTTTAGACTTAAACTAACGGCATAACCTGGTTAATAGCACTGAATGTTGGGGATAGCGCTTAATTAGCCTCTCCTTCTCTGCCATTTCAAACTCGCTGAATTCAAAACCGGGCGCTACCGCGCAGCTTACCAGCGTAAACGCCACTTTTGAAGGTATTTCAGACGCAAACCACAAGCCGGCCCTGATGGCTGCTGACAAGTTCCCCGTTGGGTTGTCAGAAAGTTCATGCGCGGTATAGTTTCCTTCTTCATCAATAGCATGGATCATTAGTGGTGCGCCTTTATGAAAATACCATAGTTCGTCCGAGGCGATTCGATGAAAGCCTGAAAAGTCGTCGTTTTCGAGCAGGTAATAAATCGACGTACAAGCCTGTTTTATATCCGTCCTGTTTGTCCGCACCACCTGGTTAGCTGAGCGGAATACCTCACGGTACCAGCCGCCTTCAGGGTGTGGCTGAAGGTTGAGGTGTTTTATCCAGTAGGAGGCTGTGTGAATATCCATCTTCAAAATGTCATTGCGAGCGAAGCAACCTCGTCGCGTGCATTGGCGGTAATGCATTGGCGACGAGGTTGCTTCGTCGCGCCCGGCGCGTTTTCCCCGCTGCTCCTCGCAATGACAAAAAGTGGTTAGAACAGCATTTCGCCCGGAGGTGTAACGCCCTTAAGGCGCAGGTAAATAGTAGTTTGACCACGGTGGTGCGTTTGGTGCTCAAAGGCTTTGCCGAACCCACCAGATTTAGTAACGGTGTGCCCCTCCAGGCTTACGGTTTCCTGCATTTGCGCGGGCGTCATGGCCTGCAGCGAGCTGATCACAAAATCGTAGCTGTCCATTACGGCTTTTGTCATTTCTTCCTTGGTTGGCGGCACCGTTTTTTCAACAGATTTCTTGCCGAAAGGGCTTGGCTTGTTGGTTATGGTCGCCGTAAAGAAATAGTTGGCATCCGCCAGGTGCCCCATTTGCTGGGCGAATGAGCGGATCTCGGGCGTGGGCTTAAAGCCATAACCATCTGCAGGCATGGCGTCCAGGTAAGCTTTGGTGTAAGCCTTGGCGCGGGTCCACTCCTGCACCATTTCGGATTGGGTGAACTGGGCAAAAGCCGAAGTGCTGGCGAAGGTTAAAGCCAGCAGGGCGAAAATTAAGGTTAAACGTTTCATAATGCTTTATTTGGTTAGTGAATAATTCTTACTGATCAAGCCTCTGCCGGCATGGTGGCCAGGTGCTTTTTTGATTTCTTTTCAGCGAAATATAATCCAATCATCAACAGCAAGCCGGCTGCAAAAAAACAATCCAGCGCCAATGCTGAATCACGCATTTCGCCGGTAATCGCCTCTACGGCGCCAAAGCAAAATAAACCAACTACAATCGCAAGCTTTTCCGTTACGTCGTAAAAACTAAAAAAGGACGCTGTATCGGGGATATTTGGCGGCAGGTATTTGGAGTAGGTTGAACGGGATATCGACTGCACCCCTCCCATAACAGCGCCCACCACAATCGCTGCCGCGAAAAATTGCGCAGTATTGGCTATGAAATAAACCAGCAGGCATAAAACCGTCCAGATAGAAACCAGTCCCACCAGCGTCACAACATTCCCGTATTTGCCCGACACCTTCGCCGTAAGCCATGCGCCGACTATCCCTACTATTTGGATCGAGAGAATAATCTCGATAAGCGTGTCATCCGGCATTTTGAGTTCCTTCGAAGCGAAATTAGCCGCTACCAGCATGATGGTTTGTACGCCAACCGAATAGAAAAAGAAGGAAGAAAGAAAGCGTTTAAGCAAAGGCATCGTCAGCACTTTTTTAAATACGCGCGCCAGTTCCTTAAATCCACCGGTAAACACATTGTAGTTGTGTTTGCCCGGCGCGGGCTCTCCTTTGGGCAATAGTTTAAATGGTATGATCGAAAAACCCATCCACCAGATAAATACCAGCATGAACGACATTCGCTCGGGCAGGGCCTGGTGTATTTCCTCCTTTAAGCCAAACCAGCCAGGCTCCTGTATAACCACCAGGCATAGTAATTGCATCACCAGGCTTCCGGCGTACCCATACATAAAGCCCTTCGCGCTTACGCTGTCCATTTTTTCATCGCTCGCTATTTGCGGCAGGTATGAATTATAAAACACGAATCCGCCGCAATAGCCAACACAAGCCAGGGCATAAAATATCAAAGGCAATTCAAGGGAAGGCGTGCCATGCTGAACGGGCCGAAACAAAAACAGGCCGGCGCAGGACAAGGCGCCCATCCATGTAAAAAACTGCAGATAGCGTTTCTTGTTGCCGCGGTAGTCGGCAATGGATGTTAAAATAGGCAGCAATACAACGATGAGCAGGTAAGCCGAACCTAAAACATAGGTAAGTATAACGGTATTCACGAATTCATGACCGAAGAACATTACCTTGTCATGGTGCGGGCTGGAGTTTTGGAAAGTAGTGTAAAACACGTAATAAGCCGGAAAAATGGTTGAAGTGATCACCATATTATAGGATTGGTTGGCCCAATCGAACATACACCATGCCCAGATGGTTTTTTTGTTATTTTTTTCTGTCATACTGGTTCTAAAAGTATAGAATTTTCGGAGTTTACAAAAACGAAACTATAATTGATGGCTCCCTCATGGAAATTCATCCGTTTGCACCTGTTTAACCGCAAATTTTTGCCAGGCTGTCTCAAACTGTTGCAGGCTGTTTCAAATTTTTAACGTAAGTTGTTGATTTACATAGGGGGTATGTTTCACCTGTGTCAACTGTTTCTTCCCGCACACTATTTCAGTGAAACAGTTGGCTAAGGCAAGGCAAAGCAAACATAGCTATCGCCCGATTTACTGCCGATCTTCCCCCCTCCGCAGGCGATCACCACATACTGCTTACCGTCAATTGAATAAGTAGCCGGCGTAGCATACCCTGCCGCCGGCAACTTCGCCGACCAAACCTCCCGCCCCGTCTTCTTATCAAATGCGCGTATCTTCTCGTCCTTTGTAGCCGCTACAAACACCAGCCCGCCTTTGGTCACCAGCGGGCCGCCGTACAGTTCGGTGCCGGTTTTGGGGATGCCGCGTTTGGTGAGTTCGGGGTATTCGCCCAAAGGTACCTTCCATAGCAGTTTGCCGGACGTCAGGTCAACGGCATCCAAAGTGCCCCAGGGCGGTTTGATGCCGGGATAGCCGTCTTTATCCTGGAAGCGTTTGTAGCCGTCCATCATATAGGGAACGATATTCCTGGGGTTTAGCGTGATAGACAGCGGCTCCTTCTTCAGCAACGCTGCGTCTGTCGGTTTTGCGGGAATTTTGAGCAGGAAGGCCAGCAAAGCCTGTTTATCAATACCCGAAATCCGCCTGAACGCCGGCATCATATTGCGCCCGCTGGCGATGATCTGGCTTACCTGCTGTTCGTTATAACGCTTGCCGACGTCCACCAGCGAAGGATAGGATACCCCGTTACCTTTTAGTTCGAGCCCATGGCAACCAACACAATAAAAATTGTAAATGGCATGGCCAGCACCTTGCATGGTATGCTGATCTTCACTTTTTGGTATGTCGATCATCACCTGCGCCCAGGGCATTTCGCTGTTGGCAATGTACATAACCTTCGTCTGGGGATCGACAGCCGCCCCGCCCCATTCTCCGCCGCCGTCGAAGCCGGGGAATACCCAGTCGCCGTCCTTGCTGGGCGGGCTGAACATCGCATTGTATTTTACCTTTTTGTATTTCTCCAGCATGTCTTTATGTGTCTCGGGAGAAATGTCGGTCACGTCCTCCGGGCCGAAATGCTGGCGGGCAAAGGGCTGCGGTAATGTCGGTATGGGCTGCGTTGGCCAGGGCTGCTCGCCGGGCAGTGCATTGGCTGTCGGTACGGGCTTCTCTACAATAGGGAAAATTGGCTGGCCGTTGGTCCGGTCGAACATAAAAATAAACCCGTGCTTGGTGATCTGCGCAACTGCATCAATGGTTTTGCCATTGTGCTGAATGGTAACCAGGTTTGGGTTGGCGGGCAGGTCGCGGTCCCACAAGTCGTGATGAATCACCTGGTAATGCCAGATATATTTCCCGGTAGCGGCATCTAACGCGAGCAAACAATTGGCAAACAGGTCGGGTCCTTTGCGGTGGCCGCCATAAAAGTCGCCCCCTACCGAACCGGTGGGTACATAAACAATACCGCGCTTTTCATCCAGCGACATACCCGACCAGTTATTGGCCGAACCGAGGTATTTCCAGGCCGTGCTGTCGGGCCAGGTATTAAAACCGATCTCGCCCGGCTCGGGGATGGTATGAAAAATCCATCTTAGCTTGCCGGTCATCGCATCATAGGCGCGTACGTGTCCAGGCGCCGCATCTTCCGATTCATCCACCCGCGCACCGATGATCAGCAAGTCTTTATAAATAATGCCCGGCGTAGTGCCCAATACATTGTTATTGACCTTGCGTCCCAGGTTTTCCGTTAAATCCAGGTAGCCGCCCTTCCCAAAGCTTTTAATCGCTAGGCCGTTTTCTGCATCAACCGCAAAAGTTTTCTGCCCCACGCTGTAAAAAATGCGCTTGTTGCCTCCGGTCGAATCCTGCCAGTACACCACTCCCCGGCACACTTTCAAATTGGCCGCCGGATCGTATTCTTTCGAGGTATCCTGGCTGGCCGGGTCGAATATCCATTTTTGCTCACCAGTAGCTGCATCCAGCGCAAAAAGCTTCATTTTGGGGCTGGTGCCATACAGTACCCCGTCTACCATTATTGGGTTACACTGGTTTTGGCTGCGGTTGGCGCTGTCCTTATCGTGGGAGCTGTAAGTCCAGGCAACTTTAAGCTGGTTAACGTTCTGCAGGGTTATTTGATCGTTGGACGAATAACGGTTACCTTCCTTTGTGCCAGCGTAAGTGCCCCACCCGGCATAACTGTTTGCCGGCTGATGCTTTTTACAGGAAAAAAGCAGGCACAATGCTGCGGGTAAAAATATGAGAATTCGGGTTTTCATAAAATGGCGCTTAGCTTAACCGGGTTTACCGGCTAAAGCTAAATACATTATATGGAAAAGAAAAATGTTGCTTGCCGGGATGAAAATTTAATCATTTATCTTAGAAGCTAAATTCCAATTTATGAAAACACCCAGCCAACCCGATCCCAACCAACGCCGGACATTCCTGAAGCAAGTAGCAACCGGCGCCGCCATATTAGGCACAGGCATGCTTGCCACACCTTTCCAGTCGTCGGCAAATGCTGTGAACTCTGTCAGCGGCTCAGATACAGACGAATGGTTTAAACAGGTGAAAGGCAAACACCGCATAATATTCGACGTCTCGGCGCCAAACGGCTCGGCGCCCTTTGCCTGGCCAAGGGTGTTTTTGATGACCAACGCAAAAACCGGCACGCCCGAAAACGAATGCGGCGTTGTAGTGGTTTTGCGGCATAGCGCTATCCCCTACGCCATGCATCACCAGCTATGGGAAAAATATAAATTTGGTGAATTGTTTAAGATAACCGACGATTTAACCAAGGCACCTGCCACCAAAAATCCGTTTTGGGAGCCTAAGCCCGGCACATTCAAAATTCCGGGCCTTGGCGGGGTACAAATAGGGATAAACGAGTTACAGGCAAGCGGTGTGCTATTTTGCGTATGCGACATGGCACTTACAGTCCATAGCGCGGTTGTGGCGAAGAGCACTAACCAGGATGAGACTGCTGTAAAACAGGAATGGCTGGCGGGCATATTGCCGGGGGTGCAAGTGGCGCCATCAGGTATTTGGGCGGTAGGCCGCGCGCAGGAGCATGGGTGCGCTTATTGCTTTGCGGGCTAACTCCCAGTCATCAATACCCATTCACCATCAAATTCTTAAACGCCCCCTTCTCGCTATTCCCCAGCCAGTAACCTACTACCCCGCTTTGCAGGCTGCTATCCATGGCGTTGTAAACCATTGCGGGTTTTGCCTGGTTGTTAACGTAAACGCTCACGCTATTACCTTTTACCACCAGCTTTACGTGGAACCAGTCGTGCAGTGGAAGGGTGGCCTTTGCCTGGTATTTGTCGGCCTCATAGTCCCACCAGTTAAATTCGGCCTTTGTTTCGGGCATGTACTGAATGGCATTGATGGTCCCCGAGCTTTCGGGTCTGAAATAAACCACCTGGTAATGGTGCGTGTCTTTTATCCGGAAGGCCAAACCGATATAACCACCCTGCTTACCCGGCCAGGCCAGGTCGGCCTCAATAACGCCGTCTTTAAAATTTAACCTCGGAGGGTAGGCTATACTTGCCGATTTGTAATTGCCGAATTTTCTTGTCATGAATAGCGCTTTCTTACCCTGGTAATCGCCAAAAGAATAATCAAGGGTGTCCGTCCGCGGGATTACCCATGCTGAAGTTTTAATGACCGAATAGTCCCGGACAACCGGCTTCTGCTGCGCCCGACAGGTAAAAAATATAAGCAGAAGCAGGAATACAAATACTGGTTTCATGTTATAATGATTTATTTTACGTTCACTTTTAATTTGACCGGGTAATAACCAGGTTTGCGAAATCCCCGGCGTAATACATATCCCAAAGGCCAATGCCTCCCTCAACCCTGTCGTTGAGTTTTTTTACTTTTAGCGACGGGACGGTTGAGTGATCTACATAGACGATTATTTCGTCCTTAGTAACCACAATATGCGCATGGAGCCAATTATTAGGCATCGGCGCAGGGCTTATCGTATTTTCGTAAACCAGCGGATGCTCTTTTCGTAAGCGTTCCCAGGGATAATCTGGCTGACTGATATATTGTACCATGTGTTTATGTCGAAGTGTGTCGGGTGTTTGAAAATTAAACGGACGGAAGTAGATAGCATCGTAGGTAGTAGTATCGTCGCCATGGAAAGCGATCCCTAAAAAATTCTGCTGGTATACATCTCTGCCCCGGAGGTCAATGTCAATACTGCCGGTTGAAAAGCTGACGCCTTTTAACCAAATGATGCCCGAGCACGTAACACCCTTGTATAGCCCATCGCTGAGCGATTTGCAGGTATCGCCACTGAGCACGCTCAGTTTACGCCCTTCAAGCAAACGGTTCAGATCGTAGCTTGCAGGTGTCTGCGCCCGGCAAACAGAAACGATAAATGATAAAATAAATAGCGGTCCAAATAATACCTTACCCATTTTTTGAATTATTTTTAACCAAAACTGGCAAAACAATGCGAATTGCAGCGTTCAAACCGGTTTCAACTTTGTTCAAAGTACGGGTAACGTTTTTCCTGTTGAGTAAATCAATAGGTGTAACTATTTTTAGGGCTAATGGAAAAAGAAAAACAGTTGTTGCGGCAATGCTGCCTGCAAATTGAGCAGGCGCTTAACTGGGGCGATAATGAAACCTGGAGCAACGACGACTTTGAACATTTAAGTGAAAAAATATTCGAAAAGACGCGCGTTCGCCTCAGCATTTCAACGCTTAAAAGGATATGGGGCAAGGTGCGCTATGAAAACACGCCGACCACCGCCACCCTCAACGCCCTGGCAGGCTTTTTAGGTTATGACAGCTGGCGGGAATTCCGTCAGAAAAATGACACTAATGGTTTGCACGCGCCGGCACATCGTGAGCATACCCTGCCCGAATTCGTCGCCGCGCCTTTATTGGCCCATAAATCCAGGAGATACAATCAACTCATCGCCCTTTTTTCGGTAGCGGTGATCGTTTTGGCGGTAGTATTCCTGGTCAGTAAAAAAATACCTCCAAAGGTGGACCTGTCCAAAATAAAATTTGAGGCGGTAAAGGTTTCGGATACGTTGCCAAACTCGGTTATTTTTAATTACGATGCATCTGCTTTTCAGTCCGACAGCGTTTATATCCAGCAATCCTGGGATCCAAGGCGCAGGGAGCGGGTTGACGCTTACGGCAAACAGCATACGTCAATCTACTATAACCCCGGCTATTTTATAGCTAAGCTGATCGTCGATAACCAAATAAAAAAAGAGTGTATTGTAAACATTCAAACCAAAGGCTGGAAAGGAATTATAGAAAGAGACCCCGTACCGACATACCTGTCGCCGAAGGAAAGCCGTGATAACGGCATGATGGGCATTTCCGCGTCAACCCTTCAACAAAAAACAGGTTCGCCTGTGTTTAACGAGGTATGGGTCAAATTTGCCGTTGTTCACGAATTCAAAAATATCGACCCTGGCAATTTTACTTTTGAAGCCAGCGTAAGAAATACCTCATCCGTCGAGGCATCCATTTGCCGCCGGATCAACGCTATTATTTTGCTCCGGGGCGGCGCAATTATCCTCCCATTGTGCGACAAGGGCTGCATCTCCAACATCAACCTGCTGACCGGCGAATACTGGATATCGGGCAAAGAACATGACTTAAGCGCCTTCGGCTGCGATTTCAGCAAGTTTCAGGATTTGAAATGCGTAGTGGCAAATCATCGGTTCAGGGTGTACCTGAACAATAAGTTAGTTATTAACGCTGCACAAAAAAACGCACTGGGCGGAATTGCGGGCATTCGTTTTGAATTTGAAGGCGCAGGCCAGGTGAAAGATGTGAGCTTGTCAACTCCCGGTGGGGGAAAATACTATCAGAAGTTTGACAGCAAGGACCTTGTTAGCAACAAAGCGCATTCGTCCCCTCATCAGCTTAAGAAACTTTAATGTCGAATACCGAAATAAGCTGCTAATAAACGGGGCTTATTTCCGTATCAAAAAAATATTTTTTGTAGAGACGCAATATTTTGCGTCTCCGAACCGAATGACGACGCTTTAGAAGGACTCGAACGCCGGTTAGAGACGCAAAATATTGCGTCTCTACAAAATTCGACTTAAAACTTATTTAACGGGCGCCTGATCAATATGCACATCCCATATACGCGCTTCTTCAGTTGCTTCGGGATCGTGCGAACAGATGAAAACACCCAAAAGCGCCTCATCCGGCATACCGGGCATTTCGTGTGCCCCTACCGTCATCAGGGGTTCACCAATGCGGCCAACCCGCATGATCAGGCGCTTGCCAATACGCTGCAATTGCAGCACTTCAAATGTTTTTTCGGGGTAAAAAATTTCGTCTTCCGGGTCTTTCATGGTCTCTCCGGTTGCCGGTCGCCACTGCAAAACTGTTAAACCGTCGCCATGCGAAACGGCGCTGATCGCTGCAGATTTTTCATCAATCGACTGACGCAGCATCCAGCCGATCTTGCGATGACCGTTGCCGGTCGGGCCTACAAAGTCGAAATTAGCGGTGGCGATAAAATCGCCCTTTATTTTTCTGAACAAAAAGTGAAATTCGTCCCTGGCAAACCAAATATTATAGCCCGATCCCTTAAGTGAATAACTATGGGTAACCGGGTCATACTTAGCTGATCCGGCGTTTTTGGGGTGGCCGATATCCAGCGATGTTTCAAATTGACCAAAAGGACTGGTTTGTGCAAAAACGACTTGAAAAGTAACAAGTAAAAGGATAAAGTACAGTTTTTTCATACCAAAGGTTTTTGCCTAAAGATATGGGATAAAACCAAATCACGAAAAAAATAATTGCATTAAATAAGTCACAATTGTTTAATTTTCAGATTACTATTTGTTAACACCCCCTGTGTTACTGATTCGAGCCTGTGCTCAAATTCCAGGTAAGCCCAAGCGCTACACCTGTTGTTTGAAGCCTTACCTGGCTGTAGCCAACTGTGGTTAACGGTATCTTCATGTATGGCTGCACGGTAAACCCAACCTTCGGGTTAAGCTGATGCTGGAAAGTTGCGTTCAGGTTCAGTATGCCGAAATAATAGCCGTCTGGTGATGGCACGGTATATTGGGCCGGCCCAGTTGTATAATAGGTATTTGCGGTATTTGCATAGTTAAACCTGAAGCTCTCGTGCAGCATGATATAGGACGAAAGCCCGGTGCCAACCGAAATTGAATTTTGGCGTTTGTTAAATACCTGGTAGCCTATATTTATCGGGATGTCAAGCATCCGGCAGTCGGCTGTGACATTTATTGGATTCACCGGAAACTGGTAACCGGTATGATAATTCTCAAAACCGGTTATATACGGCTTTACAGAGTAAATCGCTCCTGTACTTACTGTAAACTTGCGCGACAGGCCTGCCGAAAACAATAAGCCTTCGTTTGTCCCGACTTTGCTTTGCTGGAACGACCCTACACCGTTTACATCAGGCGCGGCAATTACGCTCAGCGCAAACTGCGGCCGGTATCCCGGTGTTTTTACAGGGATATTTTTGCTCTTGTTGTTTGCAGTACCGGCGTTTGACTTAGTTGCAGGAAATGTAACCGCATAAACTGGCTCTGCTTCGATGCGTTCGCTTCCTAAGGCGTAGTGTGTGCTTTCGGCGGCCAGGAATTCTGCTGAACGATTGTTCATTTCAGCTTCAGTTCCAGGTTTTTGCAAGCCGGCAGTACGACGGGATCCATCGGCAGATGAGGACAGGAACGGTTTATTATGGTGGCCGTCCTTTCCTTCTTTTAAATTCTTTACCATATTAACTGCTACTGGGGCCTTTTGCGACTGATCGTTTTGTTGCCGCCTGGACCCGTCGTTTGTACCGGAATGTTCTTTTGGATGATTTACCACCGGATGATTTACCACCTGTGCGTTTACCTGGCCCGCCTGATGAACAGGTCTGGGCCGTAAAGCCAGGTACCCGAAAAATATAAGCAATAAAGCGGCAACGCTGCCATAAAGCGGCAGCCAGTAAACAATGCCTCTGGTTTTTTTACGTTTGTCCAGCATCTGTTCAAGCGCGTCCCAGTCGGCCTCGTGGTAACGCTCGTTATCCACGGGGTCCTGCAGCCGCTTTTTAAACAGATCGTCTAAATCATTTTCTTTACTCATTCTCTAATACCTTTATTTAAAAATGCCCTGTTCATATCCATCGTTTTGATAGCCACAATCGGGGCATAATTCATACCATCATTGTACCGGTTAGACTTTGCAGATGCGTCAGCGTTCAAAATCATTTGCTTTAGCTTTTGCCGGGCTTTGTGCAGGTTCGACTTTGACGTGCCTGCGTTAATGTTCAGCATGACGCCGATCTCTTCATGCGAGTAACCCTCAATTGCAAAAAGGTTAAACACCGTGCGGTATGCCTGGGGCAACTGCTGCACCATTTTTAGCAAGTCTTCGTAGTTCAGGTTCTTATCCACCATCTCGCCATCGCTCAGGTGCTCAGCGCTATCCAGGTCCTCTGCATAGGCCATTTTCAGGTTGGCACGATAAAAATCAATCGATGCGTTCATCATGATCTTCCCCAGCCAGGCCTTAAACGGCCGGGAAATGTCATACCTTTCAATATGCGTAAAAACCTTGAAAAAGCCCTGGTTCATTACCTCGGCAGCCTCATCCCGGTTACCGGCGTAACGCAGGCAAATACCCATAGAGAATCCATAAAACGCCTTATAGAGCATTTTCTGGCATTTCCTGTCCTGTTTTATACAGCCCCTGATAAGTTGGTGTAACTCTTCTTCTCCCATATGGGTTTTACCGGTTCCCTTAGTTAAATTGTAGTTTGTATGAGTACATCACGTGTGTTCCCCTACAAAGGTTGCCTGATGGCGTAAAAAAACACTTGTTTTACTTTAATGTAATTCACTATCACGCCATTAGCGACAACCTGTTTATTATTGGCAAATCAGTCGCCCTCGAAATATAAAGTTAAGTTACAAATTCTTTCCATCCCTTCAACTGAATAATTTACAGGCAGATTCACATTATTACCTCCTCTATCCGATGCCCGGAATGCCCAAAACAAAAAAATAATATTTCCCCGGCAGGCAACCGATATAATTAAACTCACGGTATTGCCAATAAATACGTGTTAAATGCCACCCATTTCGATCATTATTATTACCCTGAACGAAGCAGACGTCATCAGCCGATGTATAAACAGCGCAAGACGTATTAGTGACGACATTATCCTTGTTGACAATGGGAGTACCGATAATACATTGAGAATTGCCGCGCTAAGCAGTTGCCGAATTATTGAGCGTCCATGGGATGGTTATGGTGCAAACAAAAACAAAGGCATTGACCTTGCCCGGTATGATTGGATTTTAAGCATCGATGCGGACGAGGCACCTGATGAGGAGTTGATCAAATCGCTGCATAATGTAGAGCTGAACGATCCGGCCGCGGTTTATGATATTAAATTCCGTTCCTATTTCGGCTCGAAGTTAATTCATTTCGGCAGTTGGGGCAGGGACCACCATGTTCGCCTCTTTAACCGAAGATCAGCGAGGTGGTCTGAGACAATCGTGCATGAAACGCTGGTAATGCCCGAACAGGTTTCGGTAAAGAAGCTGAAGGGGTATGTTCATCACTATTCCGTCAAAAATCTCGCTGAATATAACCTTAAATGCCGTTACTATGCAAAGCTGAGCGCCGGACAGTATTTTCATGAAGGGAAGAGTGCCGGATTCGTCAAACTTTATCTTTCTCCGCTATTCGGGTTTATAAAAAACTACGTTTTTCGTCTCGGCTTTCTCGACGGGCGCGAAGGATGGCAGATTGCAATGGCGATGTTGCAAAACACGCATCGTAAATATCGCTTGCTAAACCAAATGGAACTTCTCCGGCACAAAAAACAAGCGCGCAAAGATCAATTCGCTGTTGAATACTCAGCACAGCGGACATAGAAAATGCTTAATTTTAACCTCAGTTCGATATAACTTTTTAACGCTGGCATTCCGTTTCGCCTCACCTAAATCCTCTCCAAAGGAGAGGACTTCGATGCAAAATGGCTAAACATATATCTTTTTTAGCCCCTCTCTTTTGGATAGGGGTTGGGATGAGGCGAATACGGCGCCTATATCCAACTCACATTAATTTTAAGCAATGAAAGGGCGATTGCTCCAAAACCTGTCGGTTAACGCGGTTCAGCTTATGGTTAACCAAGTATTGGGGCTGGGTATATTTTATATCCTTTCTACCAGGCTTGATAAGGGTACTTTCGGCGACATCAACCTGGTGTTAGCCATCCTTTTAGCTGCTTTTAACATTTTATCCTGCGGAATCGATCAATTAGTTGTAAAAAAAATAGCGGCCGGCGAAGATGCAAAATCAACCTTGTCGCTTTATATCTGCCATGTTCTTTTTACCGGGCTGGTTTTTTATGGGATATTGGTTGGCGCTTACTTACTGGCGCCGACTGCAAACATGGTGTACTGGTTATTGTTATTAATCGGCGCCGGTAAGCTCATGATCTTCTTCTCTACACCTTTTAAACAAGCCGCCAACGGCATGGAGCGCTTTAAGATGCTGGCTTATATGCTGATCATATCGAACGTGATACGCTGTATTGGGTTGATATTTCTCAGCTTGTCTGGCTGGCTGAACCTGCACAACATTGTCGTGCTATTTATCAGCGGCGATACCGCGGAGTTGGTGTTTTGTATTTCGATATTTGCTTTTTCTTCAAAAATCCCCCTTGTTATCAAATGGGACAGGGTCAAATATCTCAGGCTGCTCCGGGAAGCCTTGCCACAAACGGGTGTCGTATTGATCACATCTGCACTGGCGCGTTTCGACTGGATATTTATCGGCTTATTGGTATCTACGGTAAAACTGGCAGAATACAGCTTTGCCTATAAAGTGTTCGAAATATCTTCATTGCCTTTACTCGCGATAGCACCGTTGCTCATCCCGCGGTTTACCAAAATCTTCGGGCTAACAACTGTTCCGGCCAAAGAATTAAAGTTATTGGCACGGGCCGAGATGATCATTGCCGCTTTCACCGTTCTGGTTTTAAATGTTTGCTGGTCACCGGTTATCGACGGGCTAACGGCCGGTAAATACGGGCTGATAAATGTTAAAACCATATTCATTTTGTCGCTTTGCCTGCCATTACTCTATCTCAACAATTTTTTTTGGACAATCTATTTCGCCCAGGGCCATTTAAAAATGATCCTGAGGTCGTTTATCTTCACTTTTGCGGTCAACATCGCCGGCGATGTGCTGCTCATTCCCTTCTTCAAAAATGAAGGCGCAGCGATGGCGTTCCTGGCAGCGTGCATAGTACAAACGGTTTATTATCTCAACAAAAACAAAATACCGGAACTCAAAAATATCTGGCAGCCGTTGGTTCTCAGCATCGGCTCGGCGGTTGCGTGTGGTATCGTCGCTAAACTCCTGTTTCAAAACAACTGGGCAGTCCTTATCTCTTCTGTTGGTCTATATTGCCTGTTGCTCGTTGCCACCAAACAAATCCGCAAGACCGACGCCGATGTGTTTAAAAGGTTTATAAATTGAAAGCCACCCGTTTCTCTTTTCAACAGGCAACCCAACCCTTTTTTTGGCCGTAACCCCATTAAAGGAAAAGTCCAAAATCGCCTTTGTTTTGCCCCGTGGATAGCATGTTTGACAGCATCAGGAATTTCAATTTCAGAAAGGTAATAAACGCGGTTGACTGGCCGCTCCTCCTTTTTTTGACGCTTTTTTTAGATGTAAAAATCGTGGTAAAAGTGCTCGCCATCCTGATCATCTACCTGTTACGTTTCGATTTTCGGTTTAAGTTCAGTTTCAAAAACACAAGGATCCCGCTTTTTTACCCGCTTATTTTGGGGATTGCATTTATCGGGCTTGTGCCGAACCTGTCTTTCAATAAGGCAAATTATTTGCCTGTTTTTTTTATGGGCGTTGGCTTTTGGGTATTATGCCTGCTGGCGGTACACCAGGTTAAACTGGCCGTTGAAAGAAACGATACCGAAGTAATTCACCGGACGGTCCTGGTCTTTTTTGTGATCAACGCTATCATTTCGTTATTCAATATCGGGGCGATCATTATTGAGACCCATGCGCTCAACCCCTATCGTTACCAGGGCGAATATCAAAAATATTTTATTCAAACCGGGGATTTTATCCGGGGGATCACTTTTGACACTTCCACCACCAATGCCGTGATCAATGCTTTTGGCGTGATCTATTTCCTGGTTAAAAAAAATCCGCTAATGGTGCTGGTTTGCATGGCCGTTCTGCTGCTTACCGGCAGTAATTTCACGAACCTGGTTTTGCTCATTGTGCTGATACTGCTGTTTATTTTTAAAACCAACCGCGACCAAAAGAGCGTGATCGTTGTTTGCACCATGCTATTGGTGGTTTTTATGGCGAAGATAACGCCACAGAACAACAAGTACGCTTTCCAAACGGTAAAAAACATGGTCGATCCGCCAAAGCCGCCGGATGCAGCGGATTTGACCGCGCATAAAATTCAAACCCTCAACCCTGACGATGTAAAGCGGCAAGTCGCGCAAAAATATCTCGACAGCATAAAGGCCCTGTTGAATCCAGGGCAACCACAACAACCAGTCCGGTTTATTCCGTCCGTTGGCAACGGCAGGTATATTATTCCCGGCCCCAACATTAACACTCCGCCATACCAAACCGCAACCGACACCGACAGTCAGCAGCGGCAATTACTGGCGTTTATCGCTGCGCATAAAACACAGCTGCCCATATCATCAAAAGACAGCTTTGCATATGGCCTGCCGGGCAAGGGTGTTGCCTTTTTTCAAACTATTAATTTTTTGCGGGCTCATCCGGTTAAAATATTAGCCGGCGACGGTATTGGAAATTTTTCTTCCAAAGCCGCTTTTAAAGCCGCCGGGATGGGGCTTGCTGGCAGTTACCCCGCTAAATACGTTTATATGAGCAACGAATTCATATCAAACCATTTTGATGTTTACCTCAACTACTTCAGCAAACAGATCGAGCTCCATTCCCTGACGAATAGCCCTTCTTCGGTTTACGACCAGCTACTCGCGGAATATGGTTTATTAGGTGCGCTGGCGTTCTGTGTATATTACCTTGGATTTTTTGCCCGCCGACATCGACACCTCGGCTATGGTTTGCCGATCCTGCTGCTGATGCTGGGAGTATTTTTTATAGACTACTGGTTTGAGCAGCTATCGGTGATCGTATTTTTTGAATTGCTGCTTTTCCTCGACATTAAAGAACATCAACTAAAACCAGCGACCAATGAACAGCGATGAACCAAAAGTTACCGTTTTGATGCCTGCTTATAACGCGGAAAGGTATATTGCTGACGCGATCAGGTCGGTGCTGGCGCAATCGTTCACTGATTTCGAGCTGCTGATCGTTGATGACGGGTCGACGGACCAAACAGTCAAAATCATCAGCACTTTTAAAGATCAGCGGATTGTACTGATCAGCCAGCCGAACAAAGGGGTATCCGCAGCGCTGAACTTTGGGCTGTCACAAGCCCGTGCACCGTATGTCGCCCGGTTTGATGCAGACGACATTTGTTATCCCGACAGGCTTAAAATACAATACGATTTTATTACCGCTTATCCTGACTATAGTGTAATCGGTTCTGCGGCGGATTACATCGATGCTGATGGACATTACATATTCACCCACTACCCTACAGCCGATCTCAACGAAGAAATACAGCAGCTTAAATATTCGGTTTGCCCGTTTATCCACTCCAGCGTACTATACAAAAAGGATTTGATTCTTAGCAATGGCGGGTATAATGAACATGCTTATACCTTCGAAGACCACTTTTTATGGGTGAACATCCTGAAAAACACAAAGGCCTGCAACCTGTCGAAGGCCCTGATAAAGGTGCGACTCAACCCACAGTCGATAACGGTTGATGAACGATGGCATTCGCGGAAATTCCGGTCTATAAAATATAGCACGTTGAGAAACAAAAGCATAACCAGGGAGCAGGGAACGGAGCTGTACCAAATCAGCGGAAGACAATATCCCGCAAGGAAAAAAGAGAGCGCTTATTATGCGCTGTGCAGTAAAAAATTCCTGGTCAACAACTATCAGCCTGTAAAAGCAAGGCATAACGTTGCCCGGGCCATCAGCCTGCAACCTTTTCGGCTGGACAATTACATTATTTATTCGATGAGCTATCTGCCGGAGCGGCTGATCAACTGGATCTATAAAGTCACTGCCGGCAGAGCGTAAATAATATGATATGAAAGTTGCATTTATCACCAGGTCAACATTGTATTCCGCGCCGGGCGGTGATACGGTTCAAATTGAGCAAACTGCCCGCGAGTTGATGGCGATGGGCGTTGACGTGGACATACTACTTTCGAACCGGCATATTCCCTACGAAAAATATAGCTTGCTCCATTTTTTTAATATCATCCGGCCCGCCGATATCCTGCATCACGCCAGGAGAGCCAAAAAGCCCTTTGTTGTATCGACCATACTGTGCAACTATACCGAGTATGACAAAAACCACCGTAAAGGAATGGGCGTACTGTTTACCTATCTGCCCGGCGATAGTATTGAATATCTAAAAACCATTGCCCGCTGGCTGCTCGGCCGCGATCATTTAGCCAGCCTGTCATACACCTGGAAAGGGCAGCGCAACAGCATTGTTGAAATACTGCAAAGGGCGAATATGATACTGCCCAATTCGGAGTCGGAATACCGGCGCATACAGCAAAATTATTTTACAAGGCCCAACTACATGGTGGTGCCTAACGGCGTTGATCCAGCGCTATTTAATGGTGATACAAACATAAAAAAGGATGATACCCTGGTGATATGCGCTGCGCGGATAGAAGGGATAAAAAACCAGCTGAACCTGGTAAAAGCGCTAAACAATACCCGTTTCCGGTTGCTGGTCATCGGGGCCCATGCGCCTAACCAGGCAAATTACTATCATGAGTGCCGCAGAATTGCAGCATCGAACGTGGAATTTATAGACCGTGTCCCGCAGGAAGAATTAGTGGGCTATTATATAAAAGCAAAGGTGCATGTGCTGCCAAGCTGGTTTGAAACTACTGGTTTAAGCTCGATTGAAGCGGCGGTTATGGGATGCAACATTGTGATAACGGACAAAGGCGACACCAGGGAATACTTCGGTGACGATGCCTTTTACTGCGATCCCGCTAACCCGGAAACAATATTGGATGCCGTGGAAAGAGCAAGCACCGCTCCGCCGGCCGGGAAGTTGCATAAAAAAATAATGGAACAATACACCTGGAAACAGGCCGCAAAACAAACATTTAAAGCATATCAATCTGCATTAGCCATATGAAATTGAACATCGCAATATTGGGAACAAGAGGCATTCCAAACTATTACGGCGGATTTGAGCATATTTCCGAATATGTGTCCGAAGGTTTGGTAAAAAGGGGGCACACCGTCACGGTATACAACTCCGACAATCACCCATACAAAGAAAAAGAATGGAACGGCGTGACCATAAAACATTGTTTTGATCCGGAAAGGACAATGGGCGCCGCCGGGCAGTTTGTTTATGATTTCAACTGCCTGATGGATGCCCGGAAAAAAAACTTTGACGTGGTTTTAATAATGGGCTATACCAGCAGCTCGATTTGGGGCAGGTTGTTTCCGCCGAAGAGCACCATTATCATCAATATGGACGGGCTGGAGTGGAAACGTTCGAAATACTCGCCGCCTGTGCGACGGTTTTTAAAATATGCCGAACGGCTCGCGATAAAATACAGCCAGTTTTACCTTTCCGACTCGATGGTGATCAAATCCTACCTTGCGGAAAAATACCAGGTAGAAAGTAAATATATCCCCTACGGCGCCGATTTGTTTTCGGAGGAAGAAAGGGAGCAGATTTACACCACTGAAGCATTAAAGGAGGATTACTTTTTGCTGATGGCGCGGATGGAGCCGGAAAATAATATCGAAACCATACTCGAAGGCTTCAATAACAGCAATTCGCGCAAAAAATTCAAGGTGTTAGGCAATACCGATAACCGCTTTGGCAAATTTATCACACACCGGTTTAAAAACGATGACCGCATTGAATTTAAGGGGGCCATATTTGATAATGGCCGCGTGCGCGCCCTGCAAAATAATTCGTACCTGTACTTTCACGGGCACAGCGTCGGCGGCACCAACCCATCGCTGCTTGAGGCAATGGCCAGCGAGGCGCTTATCGCTGCGCACAATAACCCGTTCAACAAATCAGTGCTGCACGCCGATGCATTCTATTTTTCAAGCGCGAATGATGTACGGCAAATTGTTGAAACTGTTAGGCGCACCGATACCGAAAAGACGATGGTAACTAATAACCTGCTTAAAATTAAGTACCAGTTCAATTGGGAAAGCATAATCGATCAATACGAAAAATTTATTCTGGAGTGTCACCATAAAGCAAAGCATGGCTGAATTGTTTAACATAAGGGATAGCCTGGCCAATAAGATAAGCTACTATCATCTCTTATTTTTACTGGCCAGCCTGCCTTTTGACCGGTTTTACAGCCACCTGGTATTGATCAGCTATATCATTCATACACTGATCCATTTAAAAAAAGAAAATATAAAACCGGTGTTCAATTTAAGGATGCTGGCCCTGCAATCGGTTTTCCTGGTTACGGTATGCAGCACAATCTACTCCTTTAACAAACCAGAAGCTTTTAACGAGTGGGGTAAACAACTCACCATCCTTATTTTTCCGCTGGTATTTTGCCTTAACCCTTTGGATATCCATAAGTACCGGCCAAAATTGCTACAGGCCTTCGCCTGGGTTTGCTCGGCAACGGTTATTTATCTTTACATAGATGCTTTTATAACCATAAGCCACTATCAACTGCCATGGTCCGCCATTTGTTCGGGGCCGTTTACCAATCACAATTTTGCAATACCCATTGATATGCACGCTACTTTTTTTTCGATGCAACTGATGGTGGCCCTGGCTTATTTAATATCGTCGATCATAAAGGAACCCGGCACCGGACGGAAACTGCTGAACTTTTTTTGCTGCATTGTTTTAACGGCTGGGATCGTTCAACTCAGTTCAAAATCAATTTTTGCCGTTTTACTTATCCTGGTAAATATTGGCGTTCCCTGGTTTTTGTTAAAGGGCAGTGCGCGCGTAAAGTTTGTCGTAATTTCGTTGTCCTTTTCTGTTTTAGCGATGGCAATGATCCTGGCGTCATCCACATTCAGAGAAAGGTTTATTACCGAGTTAAAAGTTGATATGTCCGGTCCCACAGTCGGCGAAATTCACGAAAGCCGGCTGGCACGCTGGGAAACCGTTATTGAATTGATACAGAAAAAACCGTTAACGGGCTACGGTGCAGGCACTGAACCAGGCCTTTTACACGATCGTTTTTATCAAAAGAAAATGTACGACTCCTTCCTTTTGGGGCTAAACGGGCACAGCGAATATCTAAGTATCGCTCTAAAGTCGGGCCTGATCGGCTTGCTGGCCTACCTCGGTACGCTGGTGTGGGGCTTTAAAATAGCCCTGCGGCGAAGGGATCTGCTGTTTTTCAATTTCATGGTTTTGATCACTGTCGTATGCTTCTCCGAAAACCTGCTCGATGTGGACAAGGGGACTTTCTTTTATTCTCTTTTCTTCTCGTTTTTTGTATTTTCCGAGGAAATACTGCCCGAAAAGACAGTTGCCAGACAAATACCTTCGCTGATTGGCCTTACTGAAGCGGAAGTATTGGTTTAAGCAAAACCATATAACTAACAATCAATTGTTTGCACCATCAACAATATTAAAAAACGAGGCAACCAAATAACCGGCGAGACCGTCATACTTATAAGATCAGGGTGATTAAAATCAGTTGCCAAATGCAAGATATCTCGTTCCCCTTAATTAGTAAGAACTTGTCGGAAATAAAGAAGAGCATATTAACCACGCTGGCTTATTTCGACCTGTTTAGGTATCCCCTAACCAGGGCCGAGATTTATTTATTCCTGCGCAAAAAATATCAATACGACTTTTTTAACGATGCACTACAATCACTGCTCAACCACGGAGTTATTTATCAATTCGACCGGTTTTTTTCTTTGAAAAATGACCACTCGTTGGCTTTGAGGCGGGTTGAAGGCAATAAAAAGGCCGATGAACTAATCGGCATCGCCAGGCGGGTAGGCAATGTGCTGATCAGCTTTCCCTATGTGCGTGGCGTAGCGGTTTCGGGTTCGCTATCTAAAAATTTTGCCGACGAACAATCCGACATCGACCTTTTCATCATCACCGCAAAAAACAGGGTCTGGATAGCGCGTACCATCATGCATTTCCTAAAAAAATTAACCTTCCTGGTTAAAAAGGAGCATTATTTTTGCATGAATTACTACATCGACGAGCAGGAATTGGAGATCGCTGAAAAAAACATTTATACCGCTATCGAGATCGGCACACTAATGCCGCTGGAAGGCGATTTTATTTTTGAAAAATTCTTTTCGGCCAACAACTGGACAAGGGAATATCTGCCCAATAAAAACATGCGCGTCGCATCAGCCAAACCGCTGAAGCGGCGCTTTTTTAAACGAGTTATCGAACTGGTTTTTGATAATTCGTTTGGAAATTCAATCGACTCTTTACTCATGAAGATCACTGCCTCACGCTGGCAAAAAAAGACTATCCACCACAAGCTTAACAGCAAAGGTGAAGTAATGGCAATGGTGACAGGCAAACATTTTTCAAAGCCTGACCCCAAAAATTTCCAGGCCAATTTACTTTTGAAATATGAGCGAAAAGTTGCTTTGGTGATGCGTGAGTACGAAGGGTCGCTGGTGCACTAAAGAAAGTATCGGTTTTGAATTCGCGTTTAAGTCTTTCTTAACGAAATAATGTAATAGTCGCCGATAGCTCTCCAGGGGCGGCGGGTTTTCAGTTTGTTTTCTTTCTCTTTTAAAAAGTTATATGCCCGCGGGTATTTTTCCGCAAAACCTTCAATATACGACGGCGGGACAATGGTGCACAAACCTTCAAGACCGAGCAACCGGAAATTGCTGCTTAATCTCTTGATGATATAGGACGGGTTATAATACCAGCATTTAAAATAGGTGCCTTCGAGATGAGCCGTCCTGCCATCTTTTGCAAAGAAACGGCGAAAAGCCGTTTTGAACTTCCCTTTGAACAGGAGCAACGTTTCCCACAGACAAAATTTTGGTAATATAACCAGGGTTACCACCCCGCCCGGGTTTAATAAGCAATCAAACGACAACAATACCTTATCCAGTTGATCGGTGCAGTTGAGGCCTGCAAAATTGGAAAATATCAGGTCGTACGGCCCTCTATTTTCGAGTTGATCCAGTTGTGTAAAAGAACACAGCTCTGTACTGATCAACCCTTCCAGCTTATTCTTTTTGGCCTTTTGGCGCAATTCCTGCTGCATCCCGGCTGAAATATCAATGGCGTGTACGTTAAAACCCTTTTGCGCGAAAAAAACGGCATCCTCACCAGTGCCTGCGTTTAATTCCAATATGCTGTTACCGGATAGATTGTGTTTTAGAACATGCTGCCGAACCCGCTCCCTTTTATAATTGACGATTGTATTGCTGGAATATAACTCGTCAAACACTGTCGACTGCCGGGTAAAAGCGGCTTCGGCGAGCTGTTCGTTCAGGCTGACGGTGATGGTTTTCATACGGGAGCCTCCTCAAGTTTTTTCAATCTTACTCCTTCAATGAAAGCAACCGGGGCGTGATAAAATACCGATAGTGCCTTGCGAAGGCTCTTTGCGTTCACTTTTAGTGGGTTTTTAACCAACTTTTTGAAACTGCTTTTTGCCAGGTGCTTGCGATAATTCTGGTGAACATACCGGTGCAGTTGTTTATAAAACGATGGCGCGTAGGTATTATGAAACATCAGCGCCATTTCATCTGAGTCGGTCCAATTTGCTTTTTTTTGCAGATCAGCCTTTACCCTATCGTAAAATAGTGTCCCTGGAAGTGGGTACGAAACGGATATACCGATCTCATAAGGCAGCAACTCGTTGATCATAGCAATGGTTTGCTGAATATCCTCCTTCAACTCGCCCGGATAGCCGAATTGGATAAAAAACGAAGGTTTTATGCCATGGGCTTTCATCAAGGTCGTGGCCTCGCGAATTTCCCCGGTCGTAATCCCCTTATCCATCGCATCTAATATTTTTTGCGAACCGCTCTCTGCTCCTATCCAAACGTTTTCACACCCTGCCATTGTAAGCGCCTCAACAGTTCGCTCATCAGCCAGCAGGTCGGCCCGCGATTGTATTTTAAACCGGATGGTTATTCCTTCCTCTCTCAGCAATGTGGCAAAGGCTTCCACCCAGCCAGGTTTTAATCCGAAAATATCGTCGCAAAACCAGATATGATCGATTTGATAACGTTCTTTCAGCATCCTGATCTCCTCAACCACATTTTCCGGGCTGCGCGAATTATAACGATTGCCATAAATGGGCTTGGCGCACCAGTTGCATTTAAACGGGCAGCCGCGGGTGGTGCTCATATTCAGCGAAAAATAGCCCGCGCTTTTTAGCCACGACTGACGATATCTATCGATATCCACCAAATCCCAGGCAGGCAGCGGCAGAGCATCCAGGTCTTTCATTACTGGCCGTACGGCTGTTTTTACAGGCTTGCCATCTTTCACATAAGCCAGGCCGTTGACGCCGGAAAAATCGGCGGCTCCGGCATTAATTCGCACAGTTAATTCAAGCAACGTTTGCTCTGCCTCACCAATAATGATAAAATCCGCACCATGCTCAAGATATTCTGCAAAATGGTCAGTCGCGTCAGAGCTGGAAACAATTACCACACTGCCATTCGCCTTAGCTATTTTACACATGCTGAATGCCGCCTCTCGCATATTGGTAAGGCACATTTTAGTGAGGTAGTTAAAACCATCGTCATAAATCACAAAAAAATCTGGTCGGGTCTTTGTAATCACTTCAGTAACATCTTCGGGATCGTCGGAAAACATGGTGTCAAACAGGCTGACATCGAAATCTTGTTCGCGCATCAGGGCAGCCGCATACATGGTACCCAACGGGGGATAAGGCTGCCCCAACTGCCACTGTTTGGGGTCGAACTGTAAAAAATAGGAATGGGTGAACAGTATGCTTTTCATAATTGCAGATCGCTATTTTCTGCCGTTTGTATTTTAATTACGTCGCAAAAAGATAAAGGGTTGCCAAAATATCCGGGGGCGAACTAAATTCCCTTCGTGAAAAGGTTAGTTTGGCGCCCATATTGTATTGAGGGTCTATAAGTAGGATACAGGGTCCATACGTGGCGGGAGATTTAATGAGCAAACACACTTTACACATGTTAAATTGGTACGCACATCCAACGTCTTCCTGAAATTTACTGCTTCAGGTTTATTAAGGATGTTATCGAGCGAAGCGTCCCTGATGTTGCCGAGCACCTCGTGAAAAAAACATGGCCGTACGTTTCCGTCAGCTTCGATAACGGTCGACACCCATGGTGCATTGCATTTTTTAAACGGGAAGGGGTTCAACCCATAAAATGCGGCGTAATACTGGTGTATCTGCCTCATCTTTGCCGGTGATTCAGCTATAAAGCCAGATGCAAAATCAACTTCGTGTTGGTCGGTAATGCACGAAATAATGGACTGCAGCTCGGGCAATTCATTTTCAGCCAACAAAATTTCGTGCTGCCTGGGTTCAGCCCAGGCCATTTGGCGGTTAAAGGCATGACTGCTTACGTCAGCAGGTAAAAAACTTACCTGGTCGAGATCCATGATTTTTGCTTCGTTAATAATGGCCTCCCAATTGCGGAAGTTAAGGCGATGGATAACTGTCCGTCCGGTAATCCTGTACCAGGGCGCCGTCGATTTGATATGCTCCACCCCTTCTTTTAATTTACTAAACGCGCCCGGTATATTGCGGATGGCGTCATGCAGCGGCTCATCGCCATCCAATGACACGATGATCTCGTCAACCCATTTGATGAGCTGTTCCGCATTTTTTTTGATGGAGAGACCGGTAGAAAGCAGTGTTATTTTGATACCGATGTTCTTGAGCAATTCACAAAGACGGAAAAAGTTGGTATTCAGCAGCGCTTCCCCACCTGACATGGCAACCTGGCGGGTGCCAAACTTCTTTAATGCCAACAACAAGCCGGAAATGTCACCTTCAGTAAGCTGCTTTAGGTTTTTGTTGTCTTTCCAGATATCACACATCACACACCGGCAATTACAGGCGCTGTGCGGCATCAATATCACCACCGGCAATGCCGTGACTACATGCGTGCGGAGTGTGTTGTAGCGCTTAATAGTGTGGGTGAGGGATTGCATGGATATTATAACTGCCGATTAGCTGCATCAGTTCCAAATTCGACTGATTTATACTTTAAAATCCCTGTATTTCCGGCTGCCTGTACCGCCATAATTTATGCAGCAGCTTTATCTCGTAGGGGTATTTATAAATATTGGTTTTGAAACGCAAGGCTGCAACCATTTGTATCGCCCTTCGCTTCAACTGGCTCAGGCGAATGTCGGTAACTGTTGGGTATGCGCCGTTCAGCACCGTTTCAAAATCCCGTATCTGATCAATCATTTCAGGTTTTAACCAGGGCGTCAGCGGATTTTTCCGCATATCAAAATTCTCCCAGGCCGGGCTTATCCAATCTTCCAAAACCCGGGGGTATTTAAAGCCCAGCGCCTGCACCTGTTTAAACAGTGTCGAACCTTCGGTGGGCACCGGGCTATAGGTATATAATACGATCTCGGTGCGCGGGTTTACCGCTTTCACCTGTTTTATAAAATCTATCTCGAAATCAATCTGTGCCTGTACCTGTTCTTCCGTAGGCGCAGGTGTACCCAATACAAATGAATATTCGGGGATAATATCAAATTTCTTCAACCTTTCCGCGAAGCGGATAATCTGGTCGCCGGTTTGGGTGCCGCCTTTATCCAGTTGCTCCAGTATGAGGTTGTTACCGCTCTCCGCACCGAAAAAGATGATCTTGCAACCGGCCTCGCGCAGCAGCGCCAGCGACTCATCCTTAAACTTATCCATCGTATCGATGCGTGCCATGCCCCACCACGACATCTTTTCGGGTTTTATCAGCCTTGAAAACTCATTTGTCCTTTTTTCAGAAACAAAAAAGTTATTGTCGTGAAACTCGATGGCATCGGCGCCCCAATTGTCTTTTATGTATTTGATGTCGTTGTAAACCAACTGTGCTGATTTCGCCTTCCACCTCGCTTCAAAAATGGGCACCACCGCGCAAAACGAGCAAGTGAAAGGGCAGCCGATGCTGGAATGATAGGCCATCGTCCGCTCGCCCAAAAATGTTTTGCCCAGGTACTTTTTTATCGGGTAGATTGCGTTCAGCTTGTCATACGGCAGTGGCGGCAATGGATCCTGCTCCATCAGGTCTTCCTTTTGCGTTTTGACGATATTATCCCCTGCCTTGTAAATGATATTTCTGATGAACTCATACGGGGTGTTGTGTTCCAGCGCGTCGATCAGCAGCGGGAAGGCATGGTCGCCGGGGCCGTTGATCACAAAATCCACGTAACCCGAATCCAATATCACTTTCGGCTGCGTTGAGGGAAAGTATCCGCCCCATATCATCTTGGTATAGGGGAATTTTTCTTTTATCGCTTTTGCAAAGGGAATCGATTGTTTAAGCTGCGGGCCGGGCATCACGGTAAAACCGATGTATTTATATTGCCCGGTGTCCAGGTAATCTTCCATCACCTGCAGTGGGTCCTGGTCGCGGTTGCCGTCGACGATGGTCCAGTCATAACGGCCGTCTATGGACGCAGCTATACTTAAAATAGAGTTAGGGATACGGTATTTGCCTTCGGCGCTTTTGGGATTGAACAGGATTATCTTATTCATGTTATCACTTCGGGGGTTCATAGCTTGCTGTCCCCGCATACCGGCAGGGGTTTGCCCTGCCGGTATTTTTTCACCCACTTACGGGGACAGAATAAAAACAACAAACCCAATTAACCTTCAAACTATTACTGTAGCAAATACGCCTGGAGAAATGTAAGGGTTGCCCATTCCTATAAATATATCCGCTGGCAACCTTTAAATAGGCCAAACCGTAACCCAAGTAGCGACGATTTACAATTTGGCAATTTAATTGATGACGACCTTGATCAGATCTCTGAAAAATTATATTAACCGGCATGTTTTTGCCCCACCAGTAAATGAGCGTGACGTGGTTGAGGCTTATGACCTTTGGGCCCGCAGTTACGATGCCCAGCCAGGTAATTTAATGCTCGATCTCGATGAATTGTTGTTTACTAACCTGCTAACCGGCATCGATTTAACAAACAAAAATGTGGCCGATATTGGTTGCGGGACCGGGAGGCACTGGCCAAAAGTGCTAAACCAAAAGCCGGCAAGTTTAACAGGCTTTGATGTTTCGCCGGGCATGCTGGATAAGCTGAAAGCAAAATTTCCCGGGGCTGATGCACATACCATTACCGATAATAGTTTTTGTACGGTGAGAGACGATACTTTTGACCTGATTATCTCAACGCTAACGGTAGCCCATATCGAAGATATTGAAGCTGCGCTGGAAGCATGGTGCCGGATATTAAAATATAAGGCCGATATCATTATCACCGATTTCCATCCGGATGTGCTGGCATTTGGCGGGAAACGAACGTTCAATCATGGAAGCACCCAGGTAGCAGTCCGGAACTTTGTTCACCAACTGGATATTATCAAAAAAATATTGCAGCGCAATAGGTTCGCTGTGGTTTGTGACGAAGAGAAAAAGATTGACGAAACAGTAGCGCATTACTACGCAGCGCAAAACGCCCTGCATGTTTACGAAAAATTTAAAGGCTTCCCGGTTATTTACGGGCTGCATTTCAGGAGGTGCTGATGATCCTGAATAACCTGTTAACGGCCGGCATGGATGATCCTGTGAGTATCAGGGTAGCCGACGACAAAATAGAATCGGTTTCCCACCGGGTATTCCAGGAGTCGGACGATCCTTTTATCTTAAATTTCGAAAATGCAATGGTTTTTCCGGGGCTGATCAATTCGCATGATCACCTCGACTTTAACCTTTATCCGCAGCTGGGCCACCGCACTTACAGCAACTATACCGAATGGGGGCGGCATATTCATAAAAACTATAAAGATGAGATAGCCTCGGTACAAAAAGTGCCCTCTGTTTTACGTTATGAATGGGGCGTATTTAAAAACCTGCTTGCCGGAGTAACCACGGTAATCAACCATGGCGAACCATCGGGTTTAAAAAACGACCTGATCACGATTTTTGAGGATATGCAGGCGCTTCATTCGGTTGGCTTTGAAATTGCCTGGCAATTGAAATTGAATAATCCATTTAATACCAAACGCGTTGTTTGCATACACGTTGGCGAAGGTGACGACTGGCCATCGTTCAACGAGATCGATCAATTGATCAGCTGGAATTTATTCCGGCGGGAACTTATCGGCGTACATGCCGTAGCCATGTCGGAAAGCCAGGCTAAAAAATTCAAGGCGCTCGTATGGTGCCCGCAATCCAACTACTTTTTGCTGAACAAAACAGCACCGGTTAACCTGCTGAAAAAAAGTGCCGAAATATTATTCGGAACCGACTCAACTTTGACAGGGAGTTGGGATATATGGGAACACCTGCGCCTGGCAAGGCAAACCCGGTTGCTTAATGATGATACGTTATATGATACATTGAACATAAATGCCGCAGGTATTTGGGGGCTGAATACGGGAATGCTTGCACCGGGCAAAGATGCAGACATCGTTATCGCGCGCAACCGTACCGGGATGAGCGGATATCATGCTTTTTTTGCCACGTGGCCTGAAGATTTATTGCTGGTTGTTCACAAAGGGCAAATCCGTTTGTTTGATGAAAGCATGGCGCCAGAGTTGAGGGGTGTTGACTTTGATAATTTCAGCAAGATTTATGTTAATGGGGTGGGCAAGTACGTGCAGGGCAATCTGCCGGGGCTGATGGCTCAAATACTGGAATACTACCCGGAGGCAAAGTTCCCGGTTGTATCATCTCTACTCACTAAAACCGAAAATATTTTATGAGCCTTGCTAGCAAAATTCTTTGCAAAGACAAATTGAACGAAATAAAAAGCCCCAATCTGCCGGTAAAACAAACCAGGGCTTTGAGTTATTTTGGGGAAAGCAGGTCTTTTGAAGCTAACGCTCAAAAAATCAACCGGATTGCGCGTTCGCTATAACCTATTTGCCGGGCGCAGTAGTCGGCATATTTTTCAGCATATTTTTCTCGTACTCCATCATTACCCCCATCAGCCTCTTTGACTCATACACTGAAAATTGGGTGAATTTTAGCGCTTCGGTCGGGTTCATTGCAATTTTTTGGCGCAAGGATTCTACCTGGGGCTTTATGGCTGCTTCCTTTTCCTTCCATTTCTTGTCCAGGTCATCTCTTTTCTGTTTTGCAGCGGCGGAAGTATCGGTGCTTAGCGTTTTTATATTTGTTAAATAGTCGGTTATTGCATCGTCATATAACGCGCAAACTTTCTTCTCATCAGGATCGGTTATGTTTAATGAGTCCATCACGGAATTTCCTTTTGCGGACGCCGCAGTAGTAGAATTGGTGGCCGATACCGCATCGGATCCCGAAGATCCCGACTTCCCTTTACATGAAATTGCTACGACCGCGATGGCAGCCAGAATAAAAAGGTTAACTTTTAAAATTGTTTTCATGGCATAAATTGTGAAGTTGATGAATGTGTTACTATTTAGTTCGAAACCAATGGAGCAGATATTCCACACCTGTTACAAAAAGAGCGCACTTTAATCAAGAATAGCTTATGGGTGAAAATCAAACGGTTAAACCGATCTGTTATCAAATATCAAAATAATAAATGATAATATTCCTAATACATTCTGCTTATTTTTCGGGAAGCGGTTAGCAATTGTCGGTCACCGCTATATTATTGCCGGACTTAATCAACAAACAAACTCACTACGTTTTTTGCAACCTGCTGGGCTGTACACATCAGCACCGGGTCGTGCCCCCGTTTGGGGTTTTTTAGTATTTTTACAATTTCGTTGTTCATCTCTTTTGTGTCGCTCACCACGTGATGATGGCGGTATTCCTTATCCATCGGTTTGCAAAAGGAGACTACGTGGGCGCCGGCATAAAGCGCTTCGGCTAAAACGGCGCCAAATCCCTCATATGCCGAGGTGTGCAAAAAAACTTTGGAGCGTTGCATCATCGCCAGCACCTCCGCGTACGGTAGTTCGCCGGCAAAAACAAGGTTGTCGGTTACCTTTAGTTTTGCAGCAAGCGCTTCCAGGTTTTCGATCTCAGGACCTTTACCGCAGATAACAGCCTTTATATCCGGAAAGGTATTCTTTAGGAAAGCTATCGTCCCGACAAATAAATGGTATTGTTTCAATGGGATGAGCGACCCTGCGCCAAGAATATCGACATCCCGTTTTGCGGGTGCGGGGCCGTATAGGGTTGTGTCAATTCCCACCGAAATTACCTGTGCCGGCCGAATGCCATAATTTCGCCTGAACTCTTTCGCAACAAAATCCGACAAAGCGATCAGGGTATGATTTTGAGGCCTAATCCAACTAACATATTTGTTCCCTCTCCTTGCATCCTGGCCAAGTATCCAGGTGTAATGCGCCAGTTGCTTTCGTTTTGCAAAACGGCTTCCTATAAAAGCGCATTCTCCCAGCCAAAAGCTTAACAGCCCCATAAATTGGTACTCCTGGTTTAACCTTCGTAACACGTTCCACGCTTTCACCCATGTCCACAAACGATACAACTGCCCCCGGTTGCGCCCGCCAACAGCTATCACTTTTATGCCTTTCCAATCATATTCTCCCGAAAAACAAGGATAATGAAAGGTCACAACGACCACATTAACACCGGGGCAAACCTCCCTTACCGCCTTTACAAAAAGCTGGATAGGCGGCATGCAGCTGGTATCTGCTTCATTTGCTGCAAATCCGGGGCTAAGGATGACCAGTGTTTCGGGTTTATTCTCCATCCGGCAAAAGCATTTTATTACAAAAAGATAAACCCGCTTTGTTGTATACGGTCAGAAGAATCATTTTTTCCGCTTTGGCCAGTGCCTGCAACCGGGTATGGATCGCTTTTTCAGCGCGGTCATCCAACTCGCTGAAAGGCTCACCTAAAGTAAACAGGTCAAAAAAAATGAGCCCGAAAAGTTTGGACTTTCCGCGGCCCGTTAAAATAATGAAAATGATTTTTATAGTTTTCCTCAATTGTGGGGGTTTGCAATTAAACACCTGACCTGATTGAGGTACGAACCGATTTTTGGAATGGTTGCTTTTGCGAAAGATTTTGAAACCTACCCGAAAGAAAATGGCTTCTAAAAAAACAGTCACCCTGCTTTATCGCAGGATGACTGTTTAAAAAGAGAATTGGCTATGGGTTATTTCTCGCCAAAAAATATCTTGTAGAAAATTGCAGCCACTAAACCGCCAACTATCGGCGCGACAATGAACAGCCACAATTGCGAAAGTGCTTTTCCGCCTGCAAATAATGCCGGGCCGAGGCTACGCGCCGGGTTTACCGAGGTACCGGTAATCGGTATCAGCACCAGGTGGATCAAAACTAAGGATAAGCCGATAGCGAGACCGGCAAAGGCTGGGTTTGCGCGCTTTGCAGTGGTGCCAAATATCACCATCAGGAACAGGAAAGTAAATACCGCTTCGCCTATGAAAGCCGATTGGGTGGAGTAATTACCCAGGTAGGTAGGCCCCCACCCGTTTGAGCCGAGTGCGTACTCTTTCATAACAAAACTTCCGTTGCCGGATGCGAGCAAATACAAAACACCAGAAGCTGCAATAGCGCCCAGGCATTGCGAGATCACATAGCCGACAGTATCCTTAACAGACAGCTTACCTGCAGCCATCATCGAAATAGAAATAGCCGGGTTGATGTGGCAGCCTGAAATTGGCCCGATGGTATAGGCCATTACCACAACGCTAACGCCAAATGCCAGTGCAATGCCTAAAAGCCCGATACCGGAAGGGTTCACGCCGGGGACATTAGCGCCCGCAATTACCGCCGCGCCGCAGCCAAAAAGTACCAGGCAAAATGTGCCCAGCAACTCAGCAACATACTTAGTTAGAGGTTTTGTTTCCATAATTGAATTTGATTAGGGTTTATAATTGACTAAAGTTATACAACAATTTTTCATTTATCACAACCTTAATAAAAATAAAATCCTAGCGAAATACTATGGTAAACTCCGTATGCTTTTGAGATACAGTTTTTAAGGAGAAGTCAAAGCCGTGATTAACAAGTATCTCGCGGACAAGTGTTAAACCTATCCCCTGCCCGTCCTTTTTGGTGCTGAAAAAAGGCGAGAAAAGATTGGCGGCATCGGCAGCATCGATACCGGAGCCAGTGTCAGAGACGATAAGGGTTTTGTTTTTAAAAGATGTTTGCATGCTGATCGTTCCATCGCGCCCGATCGCTTCGATCGCATTTTTAACGATATTGATCAGGGCTTGCTCTATTTGCTGGTCATCTGCCTGTATAATAAACTGGCTATCAGCAACCTGTATATCAATCTCAATATTTTTTTCTCCGGCTTTGTTTTGCATGAGCGTTTTTACTGAGTTGACCAGCCGGTGCAGATCAATTGCCCTTCTATTCGGTGCGGGCAGCTTAACCAGGTCGGCAAAGTTCCGCATAAATAAATTAAGGTTTTGGTTTCGGTCGATGGCAACCTGTAAGGCATCCTTTACGGCCTTGACATCCTCTTTTTCCCAAAGCCGGGTGGTTTTTAATGCCGATTGCATGATGGAATTTACCGGGCCAACCGTGTTGTTCACCTCATGTGCCATCAGCCGGATGACTTTGCCGTAAACATTTTTTTCAGCAGCCAATATTTCAACCGTCAGGTCTTCTATCATCACAAAATGCCGCGAAAAACCGCGGTCGATGAAATGGGACTTCTGCAGTTTAAATGTGCTCACGCCATCTGGTTTCACAACCATCGCCTCACCCGATTTTAAGCGCTTTATTTGCCGTAACAAAGGAAGATCCAGCCTGTCGACCGGGTATTTTAATACTTCTTCAGCTTTTATACCAAGCACCTGTAAGGCTTTCGGATTGATCTGCTGCACATTATCGTCAAAATCCAAAATAATGATGCCCGTAGGTGACGTGAATATCAGCTTTTCCAGGAAAAAGTGCTGCTGTTCCTGCCTGGTGCGTTCCATGCGCAGTTCATCCATCATCTGGTTGTACACATCGATCAGCTGATCCATCTCGTGCTTGCCCGTTGACAGGAATTTCACATTAAAATCTCTGTCCTTTATTGCCTCGACCCCTTGCATCAGTGTTTTTAAGGGCTGCAGTAACTGCACATACAGTTGCCAGGCGATAACGATGGAAACAATAACAACGGCCTCCGATACGATAAAAAATATCTTGTTTTGATCGAAGATAAACCAGGCGAGCACCAGCGCCACGAGGTGAATGATCGCAACAAACAGGATAAATTTAGTCCTCAGCCTCATCGTAAGGTATTTGATACTTCTCCAGCCGCCGGTACAGGGCACTGCGGGTAAGCCCTAAAGATACGGCAGCTTTTGATACCTTGTTGTGGTGATATTCCATCGCCCGCTTGATCATCGCCACCTCAACTTCTTCCAATGTTAAGATGCCGATACCGGGCAGTTGTAAATTACCCTTTTTAACAGGCGACAACTCAAGCTGTGAGCGGAAATCTTCAATTTCAAGTTCGTCGTTTTTCGATACGAGTATGGTGCGCTCCACCAGGTTTTTTAATTGCCTGATGTTACCCGGCAAAGGCAACAGCTGCAGCCATTTTATAGCCGATGGCGCTACTGATAATTTTGGCCGGTTATAAATCTCTTTTAAGTTACCGATAAAAAAACCGACCAGCAAGGGAATATCTTTCGGCCTGTTCCGCAATGGCGGAAGGTAAATCGTGATCAAATTAATGCGATACAATAAGTCTTCGCGGAAGGTACTCCTGCTTACCATATCGTCCAGGCTTTTATTGGTGGCGCACACCACGCGCACGTCGACTGTCTTGGTTCGACTGCTGCCGAGTACTTCATAGGTGCGGTCCTGCAAAACGCGCAGCAACTTCACCTGGCTGCCGCCGTCGAGGTCGCCTATTTCATCTAAAAAAATCGTTCCCTTATTCGCCAGCTCAAAGCGGCCGGCCCTGTCAAATCGTGCATCCGTAAAGGCGCCGCGTACGTGCCCAAACATTTCACTCTCAAACAACGATGTGGAAATGCCGCCAAGGTTCACTTTAACAAACGGTTTGTTTTTGCGGAGACTATTCTGATGAACGGCCTCGGCAATCAACTCTTTGCCGGTCCCGCTTTCGCCCATAATAAGGATTGATGCATCCGTAGCGGCCACACGTCCGATTGTTTCCAAAATTTCCAGC
>DASRTD010000177.1:0-14197 GCA_035656115.1 Mucilaginibacter sp. | reverse complement strand
TTTAGTCCATAGTCCATGGTCGATAGTCCATAGCTTCTGTGTTTAATAATACTTTTTTAAATTTAATACTTTTTACCATGGTCCATGGACTATGGTCTATGGACAGCGAAGATAAATATTTGTTTTAATCCTTTCACCTTCTTCGTCCGCCATAGATTTAGCGACGGCGGATTCTCCTCAAACCAGTTCCTTCAAATTCGCCAGCATGTCTTGTACAATTTTCGGCAGGTCGTACTCCTGTTGCCAGCCCCAGTCATTCCGGGCATCGCTGTCATCAATAGATTTCGGCCAGCTGTCGGCAATGGCCTGGCGCGGATCGTTTTCAGCATAGCTGATCCCGAAATCGGGGATGTGCTTTCTGATCTCCGCCGCCAGTTCAACCGGCGTAAAGCTTATGCCAGCTAAGTTGTATGCCGAACGGATATGCACGTTTTCTGCGGGCGCGTTCATCAGGTCGATGGTGGCGCGGATGGCATCGTCCATATACATCATCGGCAATGCGGTGTTGGCCGAAAGAAAGCTCTCATATCTTCCAGTTTTTAAGGCCTGGTGAAATATGTGAACGGCATAATCGGTAGTGCCGCCGCCGGGATTGGCCCGCCAGCCGATGAGGCCCGGGTAACGCAGGCTGCGCACATCCAGGTTGTATTTATTGAAATAATATTCGCACCAGCGCTCGCCGGCCAGTTTGCTAAAACCATAAACGGTATTGGGGTCCATCACACAATACTGGGGGGTGTTATACTGCGGCGAATGCGGCCCAAAAACAGCTATTGAGCTTGGCCAAAATACCTTCTTTACTTCAAACTCAACCGAAAAATCCAGCACATTAAGCAGGCCGGTCATGTTAAGGTCCCAGGCCAGTTTTGGTTTTTGTTCGCCTACGGCGGAAAGGATTGCCGCCAGCAGGTAAACCTGTGTGGGGCGATGTTTGGCGAAGATATGATGCAGGTTATCCTTATCCAGCACATTTACAATTTCATACGGGCCGCTGTTTTTCCGCATGTTATAAACCGGGCTTTTTATGTCCGACGCGACTACCGCGTCAGGCCCATAAATGGCCCTGTAGGCTGCAACCAGTTCTGTCCCTATCTGGCCGTTGGCGCCTATCACCAGTATTTTTTCACTCATTCAATTGAGGTTTTGGCAAAGGTAAAATTTTGGTTGAAAATGTTGTGGTTGTAATAGATGTTAAAAAGCCAATAAAGTTCATATATGTTTTTATATCTTCAATGCAATTTTACAGCACCTAAAAATTGCCATGAAGTACATTAGCGTAATAGCTTTGATCATAGGGGCTTTCAATGCAAAAGCGCAGGAATTTAACAAATCGGTTAATAAAGATTCGCTGCTTAATGCGTCGATAAGAGATTTGCCTGCCGACTTAAAAGCCGATTTACTAAAGCAATATCAGGCTGAATCGGAAAGCGGCAAAGAATTTTTGCTTTTTATGGTTTCGATGCCAAGAAGCAGTAAAAAGCTAATGATAAGAAACATCGACTCGAACTATTCAAACATCGTCCACTTAAAAGATACATACGCGAAATTAGTCCCTCGCCATTACCAGGTATCCATCGAATTCAATCCGGCGAATCATAGTTTTAATATGCCAGAAAGTATCGATTTACGTATAACGAAAGATGAAAACAAAGAAACCACGGTTTCGCAGGACTGGCGACTGGCCTACGATTCGCCTAAATTGAAGGAAATGCTGCAGACTATTGGTTGGAGCGACGAAACGTTAAAGACTATCAAAGTATTACTGAAGAATGCCAAGTGTGTTTCGATTGAGAATGGCAAAGTAACTGAAATTGGATTTGCCAGAAGCGGTATGGGGAAATATTTTTATCGGATTTTTGATCATAATTTATCTGCGGCCGAAGCAAAACAAAACAGTGATAGCTGCATGTTTATTTTTTATAAAAAAAATATTGTTTTGGAATATGGCAGCGGGGCTACGGGATCGCTGTGCTTTCCGGACGACGAAAAGTAAAGAAACCTATTAATGAACAAAAATTACCATATTTGCAGTTTAAGTATTATTAACAATTAAACAATGAAAATCGCAGTAGTAGGTGCCACAGGACTGGTGGGCACCAAAATGTTGCAGGTCCTTGCGGAGCGCAACTTCCCCGTTACAGAATTGATCCCGGTAGCTTCCGAGAAAAGTGTTGGCAAAGAAATCACTTTTAAGGGTAAGCAGTACAAGGTGGTTTCTGTTGAGGATGCGATAAAACAGCGCCCCGACATTGCCTTATTTTCGGCAGGGGGCAGCACTTCATTGGCACAGGCGCCGCTTTTTGCAGCAGCCGGCACAACGGTTATTGATAACTCATCCGCATGGCGCATGGACCCTACAAAAAAACTGGTAGTGCCCGAAGTAAATGCTGACGTATTGACCGCGGAAGACAAGATCATTGCAAACCCCAACTGCTCTACCATACAAATGGTGGTGGCTTTAAAGCCTTTGCACGATAAGTACAAAATAAAAAGGGTGGTAGTATCTACCTATCAATCAGTAACCGGCACCGGCGTTAAAGCTGTTGACCAAATGTTTAACGAGCGTAAAGGTATCGATGGCCCGATGGCCTACGCCTACCGCATCGACATGAACGCCCTGCCGCATATCGACGTGTTTTTGGAAAACGGCTACACCAAGGAAGAAATGAAAATGGTGAACGAAACCGTGAAGATCATGGGCGATGCCAGCATCAAAGTTACGGCTACAACCGTGCGTATCCCGGTGATCGGCGGACACTCGGAATCGGTGAATATCGAGTTTGAAAATGATTTCGATTTGAACGAAGTGCGCGAACTATTGGCCAAAGCGCCTGGTATAGTTGTAGTTGACGATGTAGCCAACCTGAAATACCCGATGCCGCTGGATGCACACGATAAAGACGAAGTTTTTGTAGGCCGTATCCGCCGCGATGAAACACAACCAAGCACGCTGAACTGCTGGATCGTATCAGACAACCTGCGCAAAGGCGCAGCTACCAATGCGGTGCAGATTGCGGAGTATTTGTATGCGCACCATTTAGTGGGGCAGGCGGTTGAGGTATAGCTTCGGTTGATTGAGTTGAATAGGTTGGATTAAGTTGATTAAGTTCGACTTTTCAAAACTTAATCAACCACTCACTTAATCAACATAATCAACTTACAAAATAGGGATGATCGGAAGATTATCCCTATTTTTATTTGCAAACACCTGGAGATGAAAACGCCGTTATTTATTATTTTTTTACTTTCATTATCGATTGACTTAACCGCTTCTGGGCAAAGCGCCGTACGTATTGAAACTGATCTGCATCAATCATTTCAAAAGATTGGTTATTGGTACGAGAAGAAGGGTGATCCGGGCAACGCATATGATTCCCTCACAAAATCCAACGACAAATTTGCCTATAAACTTGCCGCCTATACCAATAAATATCCGTTTACCCTGAGGCAGAATTTCCCACTCCTTAAAAACGATCGCGTGGACATATCCAGTTCGACGGATGGCATGTTCCGTATCTATTCGTGGGACACGATGGAAGGTGGTACCATGCATATTTTTGAAAATGTATTTCAATATAACGCTGGCGATAAAACAACAGCTATTCTCGATACCCCAAAGGAAGATGGCGAGTACGGGCCTTCGTATGTAAAAGTTTATACATTTAAAGCCAGCGGAAAAACCTATTACCTTGCAACTTATCTAACAATCGGTTCAACGCGCGTTGCGGGCCAGGGCATACAAGTTTTTGATATTGAAAACGGGAAGCTTAATGACGATGTAAAGCTGATAAAAACTAAGTCCGGTTTGCATAGCCAGCTCAGTTTTGGTTTTGATTCCTTTTCTGAGGTCGACTGGAAAATACGACCTGAGATATATTTTAATTCTGATCTAAAAACGATCAATTTACCACTGATAGATGGCGACAATAAGATGACACATCAGTATATCGTCTATAAATTTGACGGGCAATATTTTGAAAGAGTAAAAAATTGAAATTAAACCCCGTAGAGACGCAATATTTTGCGTCTCGAACCCGCATAACCAGCCAAATTACATAAATTCTTGAGCGCCGTTCCGAGACGCAAAATATTGCGTCTCTACGTCAATTCGCCTTACTCATTATAACTTTCCTTTATAACCTTTTCCTATCTTTGAAAACGTTATAACACGATGATCTCCTTCTCTCACCGCGTATTTATGCAAGTGGCAGCTAACCTGAGTTTCAGCAAGGCGGCGCAAACGCTTTTTATTACGCAGCCTGCCATCAGCAAACATGTTAAAGCGTTGGAGGATCAATACAAGGTACCCTTATTTGAGCGGAAAGGAAACAGTATTCTGCTCACCGAGGCCGGCAAAAAACTGAACGAATACCTGCTGCAGGCTACGGAGATAGAGCGAAAGATTGAATATGACCTGTCTATTATCAGCAACGTATCCCATGCCGCAGGGCATTTGCGGCTAGGCGCCAGTACCACTATCGCCTTGTATATTTTGCCTTCCATTTTATCCGGTTTTCAGCGCGAATACGCCAATGTGGATGTACAGCTGGTTAACCGCAACTCCGAGTATATTTTAAACGCCCTGCTGAACCACGAGGTTGATATCGGCATCATCGAGGTGGATAATAAACTCACTACGGTATCCTACAAACCTTTTATGAGCGACGAGGTGATCCCCGTTTGTTCAGCCAAAAGTCCGCTGGCGGGGAGATCACTTACGCTGAAGCAACTGATTAAAACGCCGCTTGCTTTGCGCGAAAGGGGATCAGGGACTTTAGATGCATTATTGCGGTCTTTATCCGCTTTGCACATAAAACCCGCTGACCTTTCGGTAAAAATACGCCTTGGCGGTACCGAAGCTTTGAAAAACTTCCTGCTGGCCGATCAATGCCTGGGCTTTATGCCGCGGCCCTCCATCGTCCGCCAACTAAATGAAGGCGACCTGGTTGAAGTGCCTGTAGAAGGGCTAAAAATTACGCGCGATTTCTATTTTATCCGCCGCAAAGGCACTGAGGATTATGGTTTGACGAGCAATTTTATCAAGTATGCACTGAAGCATATTAGTGAGTAGTGAGTGGTGAATAGCTTGCTTTCCACTCACTATTCACCACTCACCAATTCACTGTATTTTCTTCAATATCCCAGTCCCCACTGCATCAGTACTTTCAACAGCGTTGGATAACACTATTACCGCCAGGTTTTTTTCCGCATTAAAGGCCAAAAAACTGCTGCTGCCATTGGTGCCGCCGTTATGAAAAATATAATCCACCCCATTTACGGTAATAATATGCCAGGCCATAGCGATCTTTACGTCTTTCGTAAATGTGATATGGTGTGTCATTTCGATGGCCTTTGAAAGGTCGCCGGTTCCCGGATGCATATTTGCCTTTGCGTAGATCAGCATATCGTTCATCGTCGATCTAAGCGCTCCGCAAGGGGCCAGCACGTCGAAATCCCAGGCAGGCGTTGGTTGCCCCTGCGCGTTGTACACCTGTGCAAAACGTGGTAAAAGCAGCGGGTTTAAATACTGATCGGTGCTGTACATGCCCAATGGTTTGCAAATAACTTCTTTTACAATTTGTTCATATAGTTTTTGACTTACACCTTCCAGTATGCTCCCCAACAACCCCACTCCCAGGTTCGAATAAGCATATTGATCGCCCGGTTTGCTTTGCAGTTTACAGGTTTTCAGATATCCGTAAAGTAATTTCAGGTTATAATCCTTGTAAGGGTTTAAAGGGTCCGTCGCGTGGGGGATCAGGTTATCCGGTATGCGTTCCAATCCGGAAGTGTGGTTAACCAAATTCAGCAGGGTGATGGATCGCAGTTCAGGGTTTGCAGCAACTGAATCGGGAAGGAACTTAATTATCAGATCAGTTAATTTAACTTTCCCGGCCTCGGTATAATACGCCAGCAGAATAGCGGTAAACGTTTTGGTGATCGATCCCAGCTCAAAAAAAGTATCGTCGCTGGGGATCTTGCCATTGCCTTTGATGGTTTCGCCATAGCCATAGGTGGTTACCGTGCCGTTTTTTAGGATGCCGATGCGCAAGCCCACCGTATTTGATTTTTGGATATAGGTGCGCGCTACGGAATCGACTTGCCTATCCATATCGCTGGCCATTGGGTTTGTCGTTGCCACAAGAGCTGTCTTGTTAGCAGCCGGCTCATGGTATTCCTGGAACAAGAAAAGCTCCAGCTTATCTTTTTTATCGAGGCTCATCAGCAGTTGCAGCGTCATCGCATCAAACTTCAGTTTGTAGGTGGCCACGTTATTATTTACAAAGCTGATCAGCTCCGATTCTTTTATCTCGCCCAACGGAAAAAGCTGTTTGCTGGTAACATCGTTAAAAGCATCGATGGTAAGCTCTTTCTGAAAATCGGCGCCCGCCATATTGTAAATAGCGTCGGCATTTTTTTGGTTGAAGTATTTTTTTACTTCTTGAAAGACGGAGTCGACCTTTTGCTGCTGGCGGCTTTGGGCTATTGAGGTAAGAGCCGTTAGAGGCATCAAGAAAGAAAACAGGATTTTTTTCATACACTTATTAGGTTAACGAAACGCCTTGAAATTTAATGTGCCGCGGTGTTTAATCGGGCAAACTTCTTCTCGTTAATGGCCCATAAAATAAGATGCGAAATAACGGCGGTGATAAAGCCTGTAAAATAACACAGGACAAAAATAGCAAACATATTTCCAGGCGATTTATGTACAAAATCGGCAGTTCCCCTAATATAAGTGAACGCTATTAATCCGAATAAAAAGCACAGACCGAAGCCAAAGCACAAGCCACCATAAACGAATACATATTTTTTTCTCCCGGTCGTCCTCGTCTCGTCCCATTTTTTAACGAAGTTCAAATTTCGCACCTGTTTGGGCGTTAAGCCGTTTCTCGCCATCGCCTTGCGCTCGGCAATATTCGTACGCCCCCTCTGTAAATCAATATAGTATGAAAAGGTATATATAGCGACAAAAGTATATTGAACCGACTTCGAACTCACATACGGACCGATTGTCGCCGATAAGACAAGTAAAGGCAGGAAAAAAAAGAGGTGGTACTTTCTAAAATAACCCCATGCCTTTTTCATCTTACCAAATTTAAGGATTTTGCCCCGCCAGCAAAAACAACACCGCCATACGGATGGCCACTCCATTTTCCACCTGGTCGAGAATGATAGATTGCTTGCTGTCTGCTACATCACTGGTTATCTCTACACCGCGGTTAATGGGGCCGGGGTGCATCACGATGATCTCTTTGTCCAGTGAGTCCAGTATCTGTTTATTAAGCCCGTAGAGCATGGTATACTCCCGCAGGGAAGGAAAATATTTGATGTCCTGCCGCTCCAGCTGGATGCGGAGCATATTGGCCACATCGCACCAGTTAAGGGCTTTGAGCAGGTTATGTTCAACCTTTACGCCCAGCGAGCCAATATATTTAGGTATAAGCGTAGTCGGTCCGCAAACCATTACTTCGGCGCCAAGTTGTTTCAGGCAAAGTATGTTGGATAGAGCTACACGGGAATGTAAAATATCGCCCACGATGGCCACTTTTTTGCCGGCCACCTCGCCGAGTTTTTCGCGGATGGAAAAGGCATCCAGCAGCGCTTGTGTTGGGTGCTCGTGCGCGCCGTCGCCGGCGTTAACGATCTGAGCTTTTACATGCTTCGATAAGAAGATACCCGCGCCGGCGTAAGGGTGGCGCATCACCACCATATCCACTTTCATGGCCAGGATATTATTTACCGTATCGATCAGCGTTTCGCCCTTGCTTACAGAGGATGAAGAGGCGGCAAAGTTGATCGTATCGGCGGATAAACGCCTTTCAGCCAATTCAAACGATAAACGGGTGCGGGTAGAATTCTCGAAAAAGATATTGGCTATAGTTACATCACGCAGCGAAGGCACCTTTTTGATGGGCCGGTTTAAAACCGTTTTAAAACCATCAGCCGTTTCGAAGATCAGCTGAATATCGTCAGGGTTGAGATCCTTGATGCCTAATAGATGTCGTGTTGATAATCCTGCCATTTTTTTAATTTCGGAATTCGGATTTTCGTCCCGATAGCTATCGGGATCGGATTTATTTTTTGATTTTCTTATTGGGTTACAGCCCTATTTATTTTTCAAATTCCGATCCGCCTATTGGCGGACCGAATTCCGAAATCATATCACTTCGCATCAGATAATAACGTAATCCTGTCTTCCCCATCCGTTTCCTTCCAGCTCACCACCACTTTTTGCGATGCAATGGAATCCACTTCAATCCCCACATAATCCGCTGAAACCGGGATATGTCGTTGGTATCGACGATCAACCAAAGCCAGCAACTCAATCTTCTCCGGCCTGCCGAATGCCTGCAGGGCATCCATAGCGGCCCTAATAGTTCGGCCTGTCCACAGCACATCGTCCATCATGATCACTTTTTTACCTTCGATTATAAAATCAATTTTGGTTTGATTGGGCACCAGTTGTGATTCGCGACGGCGGAAATCATCCCGATAGAACGTGATATCCAGATCGCCCTGCAATATTTTGCAGTCGGGAAGCATGCGGCGCAGTTCTTCGGCAATCCGCCTGGCCAGGTAAATGCCCCGCGGCTGTATGCCAATCAATACCGAACTCGAAAAATCATTGTGATTTTCAATGAGCTGACGACATAAACGCTGTAGTGTGATTTGAAACTTTTTACCGTCGAGCAGTACCGGGTTTTGCATCGTTAGGGTGGATTTGGGCAAAGGTAATATTTTAGTCCGAAAGTCCGAAAAGTCCGAAAGTCCGAAAGAAAAAGTTTCACCCCATATTCAGACCCTGTTATTAAACTACGATTTCGTGAATATCCCAACTTTTATAATCTATATTCCGGCAAGGAGCGGATCGAAGTAACTACTTGACTTACAATAAATTGCTAAAGATATTTTTTTGTGGTTTTCTATATCAGCCCTTTATTGGGTTGACTTTCCTGAAATCTGTTCTTTCCTTTGATCCGGATTTTGTTCCTAATCATATCCATACCAATTACTTAACCGCCAAAAACAATGACGTGCTTATCCGCGTGCCGCTGTGTGCTGATTTATGTGCCTCCATATCGCTGCCTTTCATGGCTGAGTGACCTGTTTCCCAGCAGTTATAAATTGAAATTACAAATTCGTCGGCCTGATTTCTGTTCCCCGGAACTGCATTTTTCCGGGAATTTGATTTTAAAAGACCCTTATTAGCCAAACATTATGAATCTTCTTTAAACCGATTACTATGAAAAAACTAAAACCAAACCCCAATCAACCCATCTGGAAAAAACTTCTGGTTTATTTTTCCATGCTGGTCTTCGCTTTGCTGCTTACCAACAGCGCAAAGGCGCAGGATCCTCCGCAGTACGGCACTCCGTTTAGCGGCGTACCTGATATACGGGATGTGAACATGTACCAGGTGCACAACCGGCCGTATAGCGCAGCCGGTAACTTTGCCGGCATAACGGCCCGCCTGGACAGTATTAAAGCACTGGGAATAAACGTGGTGTATGTGATGCCTATTTACCCGCATGGCACCGATTCCAGGAGTTCGGCTTCGCCTTATTCCATCAAAGCTTTTGACTCGGTAGCCACCGAATACGGCACCCTGACCGACTTCAGAAATCTTGTGGCAGGCTGTCATACCCGTGGAATGGCCGTAATACTTGATTTTGCGGTAAACGGCACCTCGTGGGACCATCCCTGGATAACGCAGCACCCCAACTGGTATGTGCAAAGCGGGGGAGTGATACAGCAACTTGCAAACTTCTCTGACGTTGCTGCACTCGATTTTACCAACACCGATATGCGGGCCGCAATGGTGCAAGCCATGCGTTATTGGGTATTCGCCGCCAACATAGACGGCTTCCGATGCGATTTTGCCAATAACCCTCCTATCGATTTTTGGACGAATACCATTGCCAACCTAAGAGGTATCACTACGCATCAACTGATCATGCTGGCCGAAGGCGACCGCCAGGCCAACTATCAGGCTGGTTTCGACTATGATTTTGGCGATGATTTTTATTACGATGCCTTAACGGAAATTGTTGACGGTGCATCGGTGAGCACCATTCAAACAACCACTAACACCGAGTATACCGATGCCACCGGCAGTCAGCAAATGGCGCGTTATACTTCCAACCACGATATCGAAACGAGCACAACTGCCATACAGGAATTTGGCGGACATAATGGTGTAATAGCCAACTACCTGGTTTGCGCTTACATGCGCGGTGTACCATTTTTAACCAGCGGCCAGGAGGTTGATTTTAACCAAACCATCCCCTGGCCTTATACTACTGTAAAAATAAACTGGTCGGCCAACCTTACCGCCTCGGCCGATTTTAAGAAGGTAAATAATTACCGAACATCCAGCGAGGCGGTAAGGCGTGGCGTAATGGCAAATTTCTCAGACGATAATACATGCGCGTTCACCAAAACATCACAAACTACTTCAGAAAAAGTGGTAGTTATGGTAAACATGCGCAACAGTACCCAAAATTATGTTATCCCGGCAGCAATAGCCGGCAATTACAAAAACGCTTACACGGGCGCTTCGGTTACCTTAACATCGGGAGCCACGCAATCCTTAACGGCGTTTCAATACATCGTGTTAACCAATCAAAACGTAGCTACGGTTGCGGTTACCGGGGTTTCTGTCAGCCCCACTACTGCAAGCATCGCGGCTGGTTTAACACAGCAGCTTACGGCAACGGTGGCGCCGTCAAACGCGTCGAACCAAAATGTTACCTGGTCGTCAAGCAATACGGCGGTGGCTACCGTTAACGCGGCCGGCCTGGTAACCGCGGTTGCAGCAGGTACAGCCACCATAACGGTTACCACGCAGGATGGCGCCAAAACCGCAACCTGCGCAGTTACCGTAACCGCAGCCTCGCACTTTACAGTTAATTTTTATCGACCGTCAACCTGGGGAACAGGGATCGATATTTACTGGTGGAGCGCGCAGCCGGCCGGTGTGCTGGCAGACGGCACGTGGCCGGGTGTCGCCATGACCAATAACGGCAACAACTGGTATAGCTATACATTCACTAATGTCACTTCAACCAATGTTATATTTGATGATGGTTCAAATCAAACTGCCAACTTAAGCCGGGCGTCCGACGGTTGGTACTACAACGGCAACTGGTATAATACGCAACCCGTACCGGTTACCGGCGTAACGGTAAGCCCAACAAGCGCAAGCCTGGCAGTAAACGGGACACAACAACTTACTGCAACGCTTGTTCCATCAAATGCTACGGTAACAGGCGTTACATGGTCATCAAGCAACACTGCCGTGGCTACGGTGAGCACGTCGGGTTTGGTAACGGCGATTGCGGCTGGGACAGCCACTATCACCGCTACTACCAATGATAACGCCCTAACGGCAACATCTGCAATTACGGTTAATGCCACCAACATTCCGGTTACCGGCGTAACCATGATCCCGACAACGGCGTCGGTTTCAGTGGGCGGCACGCAACAACTTACCGCTACCATTGCGCCCAGTAATGCTACCAACAAAACAGTTAGCTGGTCGTCAAGCAATACGGCGATAGCAACCGTAAACACCAGTGGCCTGGTAACTGCAGTCGCTGCCGGAACAGCAACCGTCACCGTAACTACCCAGGATGGCAGCAAGACAGCCATCTGCGCCGTAACGGTAACCACGGTAGCCGTTACCGGTGTTACTATGAGCCCAACCAGTACATCGTTATCAGTGGCTGCAACGCAGCAGCTTACAGCAACAATTGCCCCCGGCAATGCCTCCAACAAATCAGTCAGCTGGTCGTCGAGCAATACTGCAATCGCTACAGTAAGTTCAGCGGGTTTGGTCACCGCAGTGGCAGCCGGTACAGTTACGATCACCGTAACAACTGCCGACGGCGGCAAAACTGCCACCTGTGCCGTCACTGTAACGGCCGTACCCGGCTTTACCGTTTATTTCTACAGACCTTCGACCTGGGGAACAGGCATAAAAATCTACTGGTGGAGCGCTCAGCCGACCGGCAACCTGGCCGATGGCACCTGGCCCGGTGTTAATATGACCAATACCGGCGGTAACTGGTACAGCTATACGTTTACCAACATTACGTCAACCAACCTGATATTTAACGACGGCGGCAACCAAACTGCCAATTTAAACCGGGGATCTAACGGCTGGTATTACAATGGCAACTGGTACAATACCCAGCCTGTGCCGGTTACAGGGGTTACTGTTAGCCCAACAACGGCAACAATAGCCAGTGGCGCTACAAGGCAGCTTACGGCTACCCTTGCACCGGCTAATGCTACCATAACCGGGGTTAGCTGGTTGTCAAATAATACCGCAGTCGCCACGGTTAATACAACAGGCCTGGTAACAGCAGTTGCGGCAGGTATCGCCACTATTACCGTTACCACTACCGACAATGGCTTTACGGCTAACTGCACTGTTACGGTTACCGCATCGGGCAGTACCACCTATTATAATATCTTAAACAGGTGGCAGCCCAATACCTATTTATACGATGCCGGCAACGGGCAGGTAAAATACGGCACCAGCCCATCGGGCAATAACAATTACCTGTGGGAACAGGTTCCCGGACCTTCTGGCTACATTTACCTGGTGAACCTTGGCACCGGGAACATGATGGATGTAGAGGACCAAAATGGTTCCATTGAAAGCAACACCGGTAACAGTGCCTGGTACAGCGCGATGTGGTCGGTGGTATCGACCGGCGACGGCTGGAATTATCTCGAAAACAGGTGGCAAACGTCCGACTGGATAAATATCCAAAGCCTTGCCGGCTATGCGCAATACAGTGGCGCGTCATCAGGCTTTTACAGCGCAGAATGGCAATTCGTAAATCCTACCATGGAGAGCGGCGATGCCTATATTGCCGGTATAACAGGCGAAACCAATCCTGCTGAACTAAACGGGTTAGCTGGCGGTCTGTTGTCAGATGAGCCCCGTGTTCATGCGGCACTCTCGCCAAATGGTGACGGGATAAACGATGTCCTCACTATTGACAACATTTCCCGCTATCCTGAAAATAAAATAACGGTGATGAATGCCAGGGGGGTTACAATATTTGAAACGGCAAACTACGATAACATAACCAAAACCTTCGACGGCCATTCCAGTTTGAATGGCGCGCTGGTGCCGCAGGGCACTTATTTTTACATGCTGGAGTATAAGGCCGGCAGTACAATTAAATACAAAAAAGGTTATCTCGTGCTGAAATATTAGCAGGATATATGCCTGAACATTCTTTCGAAAAGCTCCGGATCATCAATCCGGGGCTTTTTTTGTTGATGTAAAGATGTATTTTGATATTGCCGCCAGAAATAGCTAAGTTCGCATCGTTTGGGTGGGCTCGGGCAAGGGTAATATTTTAGTCCGAAAGTCCGAAAAGTCAGTAAAGTCCGGAAGAAAAAACAGGATAGTCTTTATAAAGTTAAATCTCGATGGCACTATCAGGTTTGGGGAAACCAGCATAATAAACGCCATAATTTGACGACTCCCAAGTTTCATTTAACATTTTTTCAATAATGTCAATTGTTGCAACCAGACTCTGAGTTTTGATTGGCAATGTCCAATTACTCATAAAAGACCTTGCCAATTTTTTGCTTTCAAATTCATTCAATGTTGATACACTGAGCTCGAACCCATTAGATAAAATAAATTTCTTTGTTTTTTCTAACACATCTATGAACGTTACTTTGTCCGCGAGATCATTGATATTGTCCAAACCATTATTTACCATTTCAACGTTCGAACCATTTCGATTAAAATGGCAATCATCATAAATTTCCAATAAAGCTGATGAAAAATTATCCAATCCAATACTCTCAAAAGTTTCACAAACGTATTGGCTTAAAACTTCAATGAAAGATTCAGGAATCCAAAATCCTTTATCTTTATAGGATATATGTGTTGTATTCGGCATCTATAAAGATACAAAAAAGCCCCGCCGTTTAACGGGCAGGGCTTTATGGAAAAATTTATTTAAAGCTTACTTTGCTTCTTCTTCAGATGCCGGTTTTTTTGCAACCGCTTTGCGTGCTTTGCTTTCAGCGCCTTCCATCTGTTCTTTCAGCTGGGCCAATACGCTCAAATCGCCTAAAGTTGATTTTTCAACCGATTCCTTAACTTTCTTCACGGCATTGTTGGCTGCTTTTGCTTCCTTTTTACGGGATTCAAATTCCTGTA
>DASRTD010000176.1:0-34543 GCA_035656115.1 Mucilaginibacter sp. | reverse complement strand
CGGGGATCAGGTAAATTTTCTGCATTAATTTTTTTTCAAACTAACATCGCTATTTAAAATATCCTTCAATATTTTACTGATCTCATGCGCTTTATCATATATCATGACATGCGTACCGCCCTTTACAACAATAGCATCCTGCGCATTCTTATAAGGAAAAACAAGGTCTTTATCCCCGGTTATCAACCAGGTATTTTCCGGAACCACCTTGTTATCCCATTTCAGCACCGCATCTATGGCCCATTTTAAAAATTCAGGCGACCATTTTCTCAGCATGCTGAGAAATAACCCTTTGTCGAGTTTTTCCAAATTACCAAAGAAAAGTTCCAAAATATAATCCAATGAGGACAATGCGTTTTCGGGAATGATCTTATAAACCGGGATACTCCGGAAAAAGTTAAAATAGCCCGGCGCTTCATCTGCTGTGCGAATGCTTGAGATCAGTATGATTTTTTTTAAAGGAATTATCTTACCCATCTCAATTGCGATCATGCCGCCCATGGAGTTGCCGATGACAATTGAACCTGGAGCTATATTATATTGATCGATAAGCTTTTGTGCATAGGTAGTTAAAGTATCTGTTGAGTCTGGCGTAACCCAATCTACCCGCATAACATCGTGCCCGTCAAAGTGAAGCCGATTAAATATCCGGCAATCCGCACCCACGCCGGGTATTAAAAATATAACGCTCATTGAAACTTTACCAGTTTAGCAACCTGTCCCAGATGGTAAGCATCGGTTTCATCAAATTGATCCAATTCCTCACTGTCCACATCCAGCACCGCGACAGTCTTGCCAGCGTTAAAAACCGGTATCACAATTTCCGATTTGGAGAGCGAGCTGCAGGCAATATGCCCCGGGAAAGCCTCCACATCCGGCACAACCAACGTTTTTTGTTGCTGCCAGGCTGCACCGCAGACGCCCTTGCCGTAAGCTATCCGTGTACACGCCACCGGCCCCTGGAACGGGCCAAGCACCAGTTCATTTTCTTTCACAAGGTAAAAACCCACCCAAAACCAGTTGAACTGTTCCTTCAGCGCGGCGCAGATGTTGGCCAGGTTGGCGATTAGATCAGGCTCGCCGGCGACAAGCGCTTCAATTTGGGGGATAAGTGAGCGGTATTGTTCAGCTTTGTCGGTTGATGTTAGGATATTTAAATCTTCGGCCATAAAGGCAAAGGTAACGATGGGGTATTGAAAGTAAATAAGGTAAATCTCATATTTAATTTTTTATTTAGCGACGCAGTATTTGTCGAACATTGCGATTTCGTTGAGCGGATCGACCCCAGCGGGGTCAAATATCTGTAGAAAATGTAGCCGGGTGAGAAACGCCGTGCCGTCAGGTACGGAATATTCGCCCTGGATTGGCGTGAATGGCGCTTCGTATATTGCGTACCTGGCGGCACGCCAATTTTCTTGTTTTCGATTTTCTACTACTAATATTTTGCACCTGACGGCGCAATGTTAGAACGATATAAACGCAGAGACACGATATTTTGCGTCATAAAAATTGAAGATTTATTTTAATTCCCATGAGAATCATCGCCGAACTACCCCACCCTGAATTCAAAATCTCCATCCTAAACATGAACGATAAATACATCGTAAAGATTGAGCAGGGGAGCCTGGAGCAGACCTACAAAATTGCCGGGATCGATCTGCTCGACGGTGTGAACAGCATTTTTGAAATACTGGACGAGGTCTTTTTAAAAGCTGTTTCAGCGCGATTTACTGAAATGCGTAGAGATTGGACCGACACCTTCAAGCGCTATAATTATTAAGTAGGTAAACTGCGTAAAACGTTGTAGTTTAACTTATTACGCGCAAATTTTTCTTTTTTCAGAATTTTATTTGGCACTTTTGAGATAATTATCGCTTAAATCATGTGTTTTACAAAATAGATAGTTTAACTACTTAATATTAAAATGCTGTTAGATAATAATTTATATAGTACAACCAAATTTAATTCTGACCCTTTAAAATGCCAAATAAATGAAAATCAGGCCGGAATGAGGTCGCAAAACCAAAAACCGGATTTGGGTGGCGCTACGACTGTATCCGCGTCATCATCGATATTTTTCGGCGCGGAATATTGTTTGTAAACCTTCTCCCCCGTTTTATATTTGATCTCATTTTTAAAGATCGGTCCCTTAAAAGCAAAGGTGTGAAACTCGCCGTTCTCGCCGCAAACATCAACATCGTCTGGCAGCGACAGCAGCAGTTCGGGCGTGATTTCCTTCCCTACTATCCGTTCCAAACGTTCCTGCACGCACGCGATCACTGTGCCAAAGCCCAGCTCAAAAAATTCATCCATCAAAGCCTGGCTGTCCCGCTTCCAAAGCGGGTAGATGCCGGTTATGCCCACTTCTGCCAGGCGGTCGTCGCGGTACTTTTTCAGGTCCTCTAAAAATATATCGCCAAAAACGGAGTGGGTGACGCCTTCGGCACGGAAATGCTCGAGGTGCCGGCGCATGGTATTGTCATAGGTTTCCATGTCCGGCATCTCCGGCAAACGGATTTGATAAAGCGGAATACCGATGCTTTCGGCCTGCTTTATTAACAAGGCAGTGCGCACACCATGCATAGATATCCTGTCCGCTGCATCGTTAATTGTGGTGACGAGGTATTTGATGTCGATATCGGGGTTTTTAAGACAATGGTACAAAGCCAGCGCACTATCCTTGCCCCCGCTCCAGTTCATAATTGACCGCTGATTCATCTGATTAATTTGATTATACTGATTTTGTCGGCGTAGTGGCATTAGTTTCGCAGACAATTCAATAACTCACTAATTAACTATTTCAATAACTCAGTAACTAACTGCTGCACACCCACCGTTGCTTTCTCTTCTATCTTAATAAAACCATCATTAGCGCTGATATACGGGATTTTTGGATCGACGATGTATTTCGGCGTGTGCCTTGGCACATAATTAACCAGTCCGGCCGCCGGATATACCGCCAGCGACGATCCCACCAAAATAAAAATATCCGCCTCCTGGCAAGTGCGGGCTGCGGTGGCGATCATCGGTACATCTTCGCCAAACCATACTACGTGTGCGCGCAATTGTGAGCCTAATTCACACAACTCCCCCATTTTTATTTCCCATCCATCGATTGGGTACGTAAGCGTTGAGTTTTTACTGGATTGCGAACGGGTTATAACGCCGTGCAGGTGTACAACTTTGGTCGACCCTCCCCTTTCGTGCAAATCGTCGATGTTTTGGGTGATGATGGTGACGTCATATTTCTCTTCCAGTTTAGCCAGGGCGTAATGCGCGGCATTGGGCTTTGCCTCCAATACGGATTTGCGACGCTGGTTATAAAACTCCTGCACCATTGCTGGGTTGCGCCGCCAGGCCTCGGGCGTGGCCACGTCCTCGATGTTATACCCCTCCCACAGGCCATCGCTGTCCCTGAAGGTTTTTAAACCGCTCTCGGCGCTGATACCAGCGCCTGTTAATACGACGATCTTTTGCATAAGATTTTCTTTTGTAGAGACGCAATATTTTGCGTCTCGAACCCAACTATTCCGTTCAGAGACGCAAAATGTTGCGTCTCTACGGCGTTTCTTAATAAATTATTAGTTCATAAAAAAAGCGGCCCATAAACTGAACCGCTTTTTAATAAATTCTTTTGTGTTAAACCGCAAGTTCCTTTTGACTGCGCAAATAAGTGTATTTGCTTTTAGCGAGCTCAAAACCGCCGAACAGTATCGCACAAAATACGATATCGCCCAAAACCATATTGCGCTCAAACGGGATGGCCGCTACCAGCGACGCACCATAGCCGGCGAAAGTACGCGGATATAGTGCCGCTGCACCGCTTTCCCAGGGAATATCGGTTATTAACCAGTGTATGGCAACGGCCAGCAATGAGGCTATACCAACATTGGCAACATTGGCCTTTTTGATGAGGCTGCCAACAAACACGATCAACGCGAAGGCAATATAAACCCCGTATGAATTGGGCGACCATAAAAACCACTTCGAAGTGTACAAGTAATTGATCAGCACATCACTTGCAAACAGTGTGACCAACACGACGGCATAAGCCTTCCATTTATCGGTAAAATAAGCGCCGCCAAATAAGGCTATAGCGCCTACGGGAGTAAAATTACTGAGCATGTACGGAAATTTGTAGCTCACAAAACGCATGGCTACCGCCCCGAGTATCATCAGGATGAGCACAACGTTGCGGGTATTTGTTTTTTGTAATGTCATGACGAATAATTATTGAGTAAAATTATACAATATCAACCTAAATAAAAACTGTTAATTGATTTGATACCTGATACCGGCCATAAAATTAAACCTGGCGGTATTATAACCTACCCAATCGGTATACTTTTCATCGAGCAGATTTTTAAGATCTGCAAACAGGCTGATGTGAGTATTTGCGGTGTACTGAAAATGTGCATCCAACAGGCTGTAGGCCTTTAGAGTAACAATTGAACCAGTTGAAAAATCATCATCGGGCCGCGCGCCGGTTAGTTTGTAATTAAGGCCGGCCGAAAAATGGCTGGTAAAATCGTAATACACATTTACGCCGAAGGTATTTTTAGGGCGGCGGATGAGGTAATTGGTGGTTACTCCGTTCTCGTCGGTCAAATTACCGGTTACGTAAGCCCAATAAGCCGATGCGTTGAATTTACCCTGTTTAAACTTTAACTCGCTTTCAAAACCCTGGTCGTTTTCATGTTCGCCATTTTTGTAAATGGAATTAAATGTAACTGGGTCGGTAAAGAAATAAATCACGTCGCTTGTGCGGTATTTATAGAATTCAGTGTTAAAGGACAGTGTATTTTTGACGATTTCCCAATCAAATCCAGCTTCGTATGAGTCGGTAGTTTCGGGTTTAAGGTTAACGTTGCCGTATTGCGAAAAAAGCTGGTACAGCGTCGGTGTTTTATAAGCCGAAGCTGCTGTAGCAAACACTTTGAGCCGATCAAAAAGCATTACTGACGGATTAACAGCGTATGTAAAGTTACTGCCATACTTGCTGTGGTGATTGAACCGGCCGCCTAATTCCATTCGGAATATTTTCGAGCGGTAAAACAACGAGCTGTAAACGCTGGTAATGCTGTTGTGCGCGGTATCGCCATTGATAATGCTTGGGGGCGGCGTATACCCCTCCGTAGTGTACAAACTAAATTGGTCGGTGCGGCTGTATTTAAAATCGGCGCCGCTTGTCAAATCGAAATGCGGGCCAAGGTTGTAGTTTAAAACAGCTTCGGCATCGGTTATGCGCCCGGTGGTGTGGCTTACCTGGCGCGTCGAATCGTTTAACAAAACGGAGGGCGGGTCGTTGTAATTATTCCATACGTTGTTTTGGCTAACGTTTACCAGCAGGCTGCCTTTTGGCAATAGCCATTTTGCGCCGATACCTCCGTTTAAAAAAGTATTGTTATATGTGTACGTGCCGTCTTCCTGGAAAGCGCCGAAGGGCAAGTCGCCGGTATTGTAGGTGGTTTGCAAGTTAGCCATCAACATAAATTTATCCGACACCTGCTGGTTAAGGTTAATATTTACCGCCCGCTGGTGAAAACCATCGTCGCTGAAATGCGCTTTGCCGGTGGTATCAGTAGCTGCCGGAAAGCCTTTTGAATCTGTATTGGACAAATTTATGGCGATACCGGTTTTACCAAGGTTGCCGTTGATTCCCACAAATTCTTTAAAAGTATCATAGGTGCCCCCGCTCAGCCCCACATTGGTTTTAAGCCCCTGCCCTGCCGCGTGTTTAGTAATTATATTGATCACCCCGGCAACCGCGTCGGAGCCGTAGAGCGTAGAGCCGCTGCCTTTGAGGATCTCGATATGGTCGATCTGGTCGAGCGGAAAGGCGTTCAAGTCATAACTGTTATCGATGGCCGACGCATTGTTTACCGGGAACCCATCCACGAGTACCAGCGTGTTGCCTGTTGCTTCGCCACGCAGGTATAGCGAGGAGCTGATGCCCGGCGCGTTGTTGGCGCCCGAAAAGGTGATGCCGGCCACATTGTTCAATAATTGCGGCAGCGTTTCGCCCTGCGCGCGGGCAATATCCTTAGCAGTAATGATGGTTAGCACGCGACCGGTTTCGGCTAATTTTTTTGGCGACCTGGTGGCAGTTACCTGCACACTGTCGAGCACCCGGGTGGTGTCCTGGGCGCGCGCGGCCGTACTCAGCAGCGCAAGTTGTACAAGCCCCAGGCCTGCAGCAACAAAAACAAATTTTTTTTTCATGTTGTTGTGAGTTTTAACCCACAGCAAACAGAAATGAAAAGAATGGAAACAAAAGCGAGTTTCACATTCAAGCTTCAATCCCCGAAAGCTATGAATACTGTTTATGCCGAGGCAGGTCTTCTGACTTACTCCCCTTTTGCCCGGCCTTCCCGTCGCGTTGAAGCAAACAGTGGCTAAGAATGGGCAATGGTTTTGGAGCTTACAGCTGCGGGACAGTTACGGAATTACACCGTATTCCCTTTTAATCCTTTCCAATACTGTTAGAAAGAAACCAAAGCGTAGCAAAGGTATAAAACAATTTTTATTACGCAATTGGTAAACGGCAATTTGGAACATGAGCAGCCGGCGGTGTGCTACCCGGATTTGCCGGGCAATATATCGTTGGAGGACAGGATCTGTGTAAAGTTTATCACACTCCTTATTTTTTGGTCAAGCTCTTTAACAGCCTCATCCATCATTTGTAATTCTTCGCTTAGCGGCTGATTTTGCATCCTGATCACTTCCATCAAGCCAAGTATCGAAGCAACCGGCCTGCGATAGTCATGCGACTGAACGCGCGCGATGTCGGATAATAAAGCGTTTTTCGCGACAATTTCGGCAATGCGCTGCTTTTGATCGTTAATGTCGGTTGCATTGTAAACAACGCTGATAACTTTACCATTTTCGTTTTTTATCGGCTCAACAAAAATGTTCCACCATGTAGGCTCTTTATTTTCAAACCTTATCAGGGTTTCTTTATTTATTCTTTTACCGGCAAAGGCGCGTGTTAAACAAATCATGAACTCCTTTTTATATTGCGGAGACACATATTCAAGTATACACCGGCCTGTTTGTACATTTTTACCATGCATCTCTTTGATAAGAAGCGCGGTTGCTTTATTAAAATCTATTATCTCCAAATCTTTCCCGATCAGCACATGACAAAAGGCTGAGCTTTTGAAAAAGGCTTTTAATTTGCGTTCGGCAACAACAATCTCTTCTTTTCGTTTTTTCAATTCCTGCTCCTGGTCGCGCATAATCTTCAAAATCAATTCGGTTTCAACCACACGCACCATTTGCCGTGCCATGGCGGCAAACAGCTTCTTTTGTTTCGGGCTTAAACGTCTCGGTTTCCGGTCGAAGAGGCAGAATGAACCCAACAGCAAGCCGTTGGCTGTTACGAGCGGAATTCCCGCATAAAACCGCACTGAAGAATTGCCTGGCGCCAAAAAGTTGGTATCCAAATATTTGTCAAACGCAGTGTCCGGGATTATTTTCATCTCATCCCTCACCGAGAAATGGCGGCAAAACGAAATTTCGCGGCTGCCCGGTTTAAAGTCGGTTCCCAGGCTGTCCTTTATAAACTGTTTTTCATAATTCATCACCGATATTACCGCGATCGGCGTTTCCAGTATGTCGGCTGTAAGCGCAACCAATTCATTAAGCTCTTTTTTGCCTTTGTTAAAATTGACATGCTCACATATCCGGGCTACTTCAAGGTTATTATCGTAAGTGACGGTCATGGTTAAACTCCCTTTAAAGTGAATCGGACCTTCCGGATTTCTGAACTATAAGGAATTGCAAATTGCGCGCCAATATTGACATTCCCTTCGGGAATACATGTTTGACCGTTTTGTTTGCGATAAAATATTTTAGTGAATAGAAAACTATTCAACCGGTAGCTAATACGGGGACATCTTTAACTATAGAGTCAAAAATTTAACCATATTTTTCGTGCCAAATCGTTGTTTTTTAGTATCTTATTTGGAAAAATCTGAAAAAACGAAATAATTGAAAGGTTGAGGTCGAAAACCTAACTTAGCCCGCACATAAAATACTGTCTCGCGACATTCCTAACAAGACTAAAACGAATGAAATATCTTTTTATAATTCTCCTTCTCCAGCCTGTTATGTCAGTCTCCGCCCAACAAATCGATACCGTTTTCCTCAAAAACCTGCTCGAATCGCACTCTGATCTGTTCAGCCATGTGTTGAACCACCCTACCCACAACGAGGTGCAGATATTGTACACGCAAATTGACAGGGACGAAAACAATATGCCGCATTTCACCTCGTACAGCTACAGGCTGAATGCCAATCATTATTTCTACCCGGCCAGTACGGTAAAGCTGCCGACCGCCATTTTTGCGCTGGAGAAGTTGAATGAGTTAAAAATACCGGGGCTCACGATGAAATCAACCATGAAAACTGACAGCTCGTTTACTGGTGAAACACGAAAAGAAACCGATACCCTTGCCGCGAGCGGCTTGCCAAGTGTAGAGCAATACGTTAAGGAGATTTTGCTGGTGAGCGATAATTATGCCTATAATCGCCTGTATGAATTTGTCGGCCGCGGCGAAATAAACGACAAGCTGAAAAAATACAACCTGAACCATACCCGTATCATTAACCGCCTTGCTATTGGCGACGGCGGCGAGGCGTCCAAACATACTAATGCCATTGATTTTTATAAGGGCGATAAATTGATCTACCACCAACTGGCACAATATGATCCCCGCGAATACCCTATGCACCTCGAAAACATGGTAATGGGCAAAGGTTATATGGACCACAATGATAAGCTGGTGATGCAGCCCTTCGATTTCAGTCATAATAATGTTTACACCATTGAAGACCAACAATCCGTGCTGAAACGCCTGATGTTCCCTGAAGCTTACTCCAAGGATCAGCAGTTCAACCTTACCGAAGATCAATACAACCTCATTTACAAGTATATGAGCATGTTCCCGACGGAAAGCAAACATCCCACCTACAGCCCGCCGGAGTATTATCCGGCCTATTGTAAGTGGCTGTTTTACGGAGGCGACAGTTTAGCTGTGATCCAGCCGCAAATCCGCATTTTTGACAAGATCGGCGACTCATATGGCTTTAACATCGATAACGCTTACATCGTCGATTTTAAAAACAAGGTGGAGTTTATGCTAACCGTCGTGGCGCAATCAAACGACGCGCAGATTTATAACACCAACAAGTACGAATATAAAACGGTTACCCTGCCTTTTATGAAGAATTTGGGCCGGCTGATCTACCAATACGAATTAAAGCGGCCGAAGAAGTACCTGCCGGATTTGAGGAAGTATAAGTTTCGCTATTAGTTGATTGGGTTGATTAAGTTGGATTAAGTTGATTAGGTTAACACTCCCGTTAATCGGTGCAATCATAAGTTAATCGGTGAAATCACACTGTAATCGGTGCAATCCCCAAAAATAATAAAACTAATCCCCCCTCCCTATTGTTGTCCAACTAAACCTATTTTAAAAACTATGGCAACAACTTCATTACAACGGGTGAATGGCTTTAACACCAACACACCCGCCGAAATAAATTTAAACTGGCCCGAACGTTACATTTCCGTAGCGGCCGGCGTAAAGCTTAGCTTTTCGGGCATTCGCAATTTATTCAAAAGCCCATTTTCCAGCCTGCTTAAGCTGGGTGCAGGCGGCTACCTGTTAAACAGGGGCATTACCGGCCATTGCGAGCTTTATTCGCAGGCGGGGAAACACAGCCTGTCGCCGGTCAACATCAACATTAAATCATCATTCGTGGTAAATAAGCCGAGGGCGGCGGTCTATAATTTCTGGCGCAAGCTGGATAACCTGCCTTTATTTATGAACCACCTGGAAAGCGTTGACGTGATTGACCACGAGCGCTCGCACTGGGTGCTGAAACTGCCCACAGGGGTAGCCAGCGTGAGCTGGGATGCAGAAATTGTGGCGGACGTGCCGTATGAGCTGATCGGTTGGAGCTCATTGCCCGATTCGATCATCGACAACGCCGGCAAGATCCGTTTCCGGGATGCGGCCGATGGAGGTACTTTAATAGATATGGTGATCACCTACCAGCCTCCTGCCGGCGGCCTCGGCGCAAGCGTGGCGCATATTTTAAACCCGGTATTTAAAAATATGGTAGACACCGACGTCCAAAACTTTAAACAGTATATGGATTTGGCGGATATGGAAGAGGTGGTGATTATTGTCTGAACACGATTTTCAGGATTTAAAAGATTTATAAAATTTTAACTAAAAATGCGATCCTTGTTCGTCTTATAAATCCTAAAAATCGTATTCAGACAACAAAAAACCCGCTCATCGCGGGTTTTTTTATTATCGAATTGTAATCCTACAATCCTCCAAATCCTATAAATCTTAGTCCTATTTCACCGCATCAACCACTGCTTTAAAAGCATCGGGGTGGTTCATCGCTAAATCGGCAAGCACCTTACGGTTTAAACCGATCTCTTTTGCGGCCAGCTTACCCATTAATTGCGAGTAAGAGATACCGTGCTGGCGTGCGCCGGCATTGATACGCTGGATCCACAAAGCGCGGAACTCGCGTTTTTTGGTCTTGCGGTCGCGGTAGGCGTATTGTAAACCTTTTTCAACTGTGTTTTTGGCAACGGTATAAACCTTGCTGCGTGAACCCCAATAGCCTTTGGCTAGGTTCATGATCTTTTTCCGGCGTCTTCTCGACGCTACTGCGTTAACTGAACGTGGCATTTTTTTGTTTTTTTGGCGGTGGGTGTCCTCCTCTTCTCCCCGTTGTCTGTGTCCCCACAGACAACTTTTCGGCTATCGTCCGTGGGGACACGGACGATGGAAGGAACTTGCTAACCCGAAGGCCTGGTTAATTAATTTGTCAATTACTTACCTATGCAAAGCATACGTTTTACATTACCTGTATCAGCATCTGATACTAAGCTGGTGTGGGTTAAATTGCGCTTTTGTTTAGTCGTCTTCTTGGTTAAGATGTGACTTTTGAAAGCGTTACCCCTGGTGATTTTACCGGTTCCAGTAAGCGCAAAACGCTTTTTAGCACTGGAATTGGTTTTCATTTTTGGCATATTCTATATTTACGAGTTACGATTTACGAATTACGATTTTTTTTCATCTGCACATTTGCACATCCACGCATCTGCACATTATTTTTTACTCCCTTTCGGCGCTACGGTTAAAAACATCCGTTTGCCTTCCAGCTTGGGTAATTGCTCTACTTTACCGCACTCTTCCAGCGCCTGTGCAAAACGGAGCAGGAGTATTTCACCCTGTTCCTTGTAAACTATCGCACGGCCCTTAAAATGTACGTAGGCCCTTACTTTTTCGCCCGACTCCAAAAAGTTGATGGCATGTTTCAGTTTGAAATTGAAATCATGGTCATCCGTATTCGGGCCGAACCTTATTTCCTTAATAACCGTTTGCTTTGCATTGTGCTTAATTTCCTTCAGCTTTTTCTTCTGTTCGTAAATAAACTTGTTATAATCAGTTACTTTACAAACCGGCGGTACAGCGTTAGGCGATATTTCAACAAGGTCCAACTCCTGTTCTTCAGCAATAGCCAGAGCTTCTTTTATCGGGTATATCCCCGGCTCCACGTTGTCGCCAACAAGGCGAACTTCCGCAGCCCTGATAAATTGATTGATGTTGTGTTCGGCTTCCTTTTTCTTAAATGGGAGCCTTGGTCCTCTGTTGAAAGGTTTATTTAATGCCAAGTTATACTGTTATTTCTTTAATTATTTGTTCTTTAAATGCTTCAATGCTCATGCTTCCCAAATCACCCTGCCCGTGTTTGCGTACCGAAACCAACCCTTCAGCAGCTTCTTTTTCGCCCACGATCAGCATGTAGGGGATCTTTTTAACCTCAGCGTCGCGTATCTTCCGACCGATTTTTTCGTCCCTGGAGTCAATAAGCCCGCAAATATCGGAATCTTTTAACGATTCTGAAAGTTTTTTTGCATAATCTTCATATTTCTCCGAGATCGGCAAAATGATAAATTGCTCGGGCGAAAGCCACAGCGGGAAATTGCCGGCGCAATGCTCAATCAGCACGGCAATAAATCTTTCCAGCGAACCAAAGGGTGCGCGGTGGATCATTACCGGCCGGTGTTTCTGGTTGTCGCTGCCTGTATATTCCAGTTCAAAACGTTCGGGCAGGTTATAGTCAACCTGTATGGTGCCCAGCTGCCATTTGCGGCCCAGGGCGTCTTTTACCATAAAATCCAGCTTGGGGCCATAAAATGCAGCTTCGCCAAGCTCAACAACGGTAGTCAGGCCTTTTTCTTCGGCGGCTTCAATGATGGATGCTTCAGCCAACGCCCAGTTCTCATCGCTGCCGATATATTTCGCTTTGTTACCCGGGTCGCGGAGCGATATCTGTGCGGTATAATTTTCAAAGCCTAAGGCCGAGAATACATACAGCACCAGGTCGATCACTTTTTTAAACTCTTCTTTCACCTGGTCGGGGCGGCAAAACAGGTGCGCGTCATCCTGTGTAAAGCCACGCACACGGGTTAAACCGTGCAGCTCGCCGCTTTGCTCGTAACGGTACACGGTGCCGAATTCGGCATAGCGCACCGGCAGGTCTTTGTAGCTGCGCGGTTTGGTTTTATACATTTCGCAATGATGCGGGCAGTTCATCGGTTTTAGGAAGAACTCCTCCCCTTCCTGCGGTGTTTTTATGGGCTGAAAAGAATCGGCGCCATATTTTTCATAATGGCCCGAAGTTACATACAGGCTTTTACTGCCGATATGCGGCGAGATCACCTGCTCATAGCCCGCTTTTACCTGCGCCTTGGTCATAAATTCAACCAAACGCTGGCGCACGGCAGTGCCTTTAGGCAGCCATAAGGGCAAGCCCATACCAACCTTCTCGCTGAAGGCAAAAAGCTCCATTTCTTTGCCCAGCTTGCGGTGGTCGCGTTTTTTGGCTTCCTCCAGCAGGTGCAGGTAGTCGGCCAGCTCGCTTTGTTTGGGGAAGGTAACGCCGTAAATACGGGTAAGCTGTTTGCGGCTTTCATCTCCGCGCCAGTAGGCCCCGGCAACGCTCATCAGCTTAACGGCTTTTATAAAACCGGTATTGGGGATATGCGGCCCGCGGCACAGATCGGTAAAGTTGCCCTGGGTATAAAAAGTGATGGAGCCGTCGGGCAGGTCTTTTATTAAGTCCAGCTTGTACTCGTCGCCTTTTTCGGTAAAGTATTCAATGGCGTCGGCTTTGCTCACCGGCTTGCGCACGTATTCCTCTTTGTTGCGGGCCAGCTCCAAGATTTTATCCTCGATCTTTTTAAAATCATCCGACGAAAAACCCTGCTCGCCAAAGTCCACGTCATAATAAAAGCCGGTCTCGATGGCCGGGCCGATACCGAACTTGGTGCCGGGGTATAAAGCCTCCAGGGCCTCGGCCATCAGGTGAGCGGATGAATGCCAAAAGGTGGCTTTGCCTTTCAAATCATTCCAGGTCAGCAGCTTTACAAGGGCATCCTGCTCAATGGGCCGGCTTGCGTCCCAAACCTGGCCGTCAACTTCGGCCGCCAATACGTTTCGTGCTAATCCTTCGGAGATCGACAGGGCGATCTGCATGGAAGTGGTTCCCCGTTCGTACTGACGAACGGAACCATCGGGTAGGGTAATATTAATCATTTACAACTATGATTTTTGGCCTTGCGACCGTTTATAAATTAAAAAAGTTCATTCAATCACGTACAGTGGTGATTTATGTCTTGTGGGGGCAAATATAGGAAGTAAAAGGAAAAAAGTATTTATTTATAGAGTTTTTGTAGACTTAAAGTCTTCAAGTTCAATAATTCATGGAATAATGCTCACCAGAAAGATTGAAGTTTAGACCTTAAAGCTTAAGAGCTGATCTGGTACTTTGTCCACGTTAATCAAAACAATTTCATCTGGTATTTGGAGATAGCTGTCTCCTTTTTGGGGATTATATAATTTTAATCTATGAGCATCACGATAGTGAATTATCGAATATTGTTGAACTATCATAGATTTCCAGTCTCTTTTGCTTAAATCCAAATCATTTCTACTTAACAAGTATAGTTTTCCGTGAAAGGCCCCAAAGTCTGTAACCTCTAAAGGATTGTATTTTTTTAATTTAATTGCCCGCAAAAGTGTTGCTATACCGATCCTAAAAAAAGAATAGTTTAATTTGCCGAAAACACTGGCTTCTCCTCCGCTCCTAGCTCCGGGTTCATTGAAAATTTCCGAATATTCAAGATTGCCAAAAAACCATCCTTTAGGCGATATGTGGACAATGTTTAGTTGATTTAGTACAGTACTACGAGGGTTATTTTTTAAGCTTGAAAAAATTTTGTAAACACCTTTTATTTCGTTCAAATAGTAACCTCTTTTTATTGTTCGAAAGAAAAATAATAAAGCTACGGTTGCGGTCAAAATTGAAGCAAGGCCAGCAACAGCATCAATCTCGTCTTTTAAATTTTGAGTCATTACGTTTTAAATAGTCTGTAAATATGACCAAATTAAAAAGCAAATATGACTAACCCTTCCTCTTTTCTCGCGCGAGTCTGCAGCGTTGGACTGTGCGGCCGGGCACTCGTGCGCCGGCGACAGGTGACCCGCTAACCATTTAGATGCATAGTTTGTTCCTAACACAGGGGGCACGAGCATTCCATGCTTTGGCTTTTTTGCCGCATACCTGCGTCAGGTCTTGAAATTTCTCGAGCTAGTAGAAACTAACAAAATATTGAACTAGGAAGTTTCACTAATTAATCAATGCCTTATTAGGTTAGAACATCGAAGCGAAAGCTTAAGAATTTAATCCTTAGACACATAAATTATCATTTTAGCTAAACAAAAAGACTTAGTTATTTCTAAGGCCAGGCTTTGTGGGCTGATAACTATACCAAAAATACATTTCAAACCCAGAAATCGCTTCTATTTCAATATTTTCGTTATACCCCTTGTCTTTAATTATAATAAGTTGCCAAGTTGAAAATGGGCTAACGCCAATCAGTACTTGTTCCTGTTCGTTATTATAGTTTCCTATTAGATTATATTTATTATGGTTATTAATGTCTTTGTCGACAAAAAAATCTTTTGAATTGAGCTCATTCATTTGCTTTACAGTTAAATCAACAAAATCTGCCTGCTGGTAAGGATGTGAAAAATAATAACTTTCCCCGTGATCATATACATTTGAATGCCCCGTTTGCACAACATAATACCTTAAGAGCGAATCGCTACCCGCTAAACCTATCAGTTTGACGAGCACGCCAGTTACTCTAATATTAGTAGAACCTTTTTGGTTAAATACATCGAATTTTTCTGGAGTGACCGTAAATTCGAATACTTTTTTTGCCTCCTTATTATTTAAGAATCGTTCTTTTGAAAATGAATAGTCATTAAAATTTACTGATAGGGGTACGGTAGTTTGCTTTGATTGAAATCCTTGACCCTTTAAAAACTCGAATAAAGGTTCAACGTTAATATTAAAATGGTCCGCATTTAACTTTTCTATAGACGTATCATCTAATTTGTTATCAAGCTTATATGTTGAAGGACTGATGAAATTGTATCCTTTTCGCTGAAGATAAATCAATTTTATTACATTGAATTTAGTTCTGTAGTATAGATCGAATAGAGCTATCGTTTCTGAACTAGTTAGACTTTTAAAATCTTTATTAAGTTTAATGGCCCGTAGCTTTTCTTTTGATATTTTGAGATTTCTTATTTCTTCATTAATTCTATTTGCATTGATAACTCGAACCGTTAATTCAATTCTTTTTTTATTTGTTAAATCGATATAATCGATATATTTATCAAATTCAGTCCTTAATTCATTAGCTTCGATAAGGGAGGTATAATCTTTTAAGATCTTTTCCAATTCTTCTTTCTTAATAGCCATGATTGATTCAGGGACAGTGTTGACACCTTTATTTGAGAAATCATTATTTCGCGCAATATAGTCTTCAAAGGCATTTTTTATTTTTTTCACATCTCCATTAACAGCGTCGACTATCTCCTCAATTCCTTTAACTTGTTTTACCAATATCGGCCCGTCTTCGTCTGATGATTTGCCTAAATTTCCCTCCAACAGCCTTCCGGGATTCACTTCGCGTATTTTTTCTGGAAGGTCTTTTAGCAATTCGCTTGAAGATTGAATTAATGCCGGCACAGAGGCCACCAAGCTGATACCACCAGTAACTAGGGCTCCGACAATAGTAACTGTGGAAGCTATGAATTTAATGACATTTTCAAACGAACAATTGTTTGCCTTTTTGTTCAATTCTGCTACTGCATTTTGAAAATTTGCGGCCTTTTCTAACAGTAGCTTAGTAATTCCCTCGGTTTCAATCTTCCTTAAATGTACCTCATCCTGCAAACTTTTAATGTGTTTTAATTCGTCTATTAATTCATCAGTATAATTCTTTATTGTTAAATCGCATTGGTCAGTCGAAACTTGCAAAGTTTTAGAGTCGTAGATATTTTTGTTATTGTTTTCATTTTCGATTTTCACCTGGTCCTCGAAACCTTTTAAATAGATTAGGTCAAGTGCAAATGTTTTATGCAAATATCCTGGGTCAATCAACGTCACAAAAGATGCCGGATTTCCAAACACATCGTAGCCGAATTTTAATTGATTCAAATAAAGAGTGGTCTTATTTTTTATGTACAACCAAAAGTCATGGTCATTTTCACCCTCATCTAAATATTTCGATGAGCAAATTCTAAAAAAATCAGATAGTCCGGGTGGTTGTGTATTTGGAGAAATTGCATTGCGCCTTAGAAACGTGGTTGAAATACTATTTAAATAATTTACTAATCTACTAAGTTCTCTAACCCCTTTACTATCCGGAGAATTTATATAAATCGAATCTGCCTTCAATAATAAAAGCATCGCATACTGAATTGGAATACTTTTATCATATTCTTTTTCTCCCTGCCAAAATGCAATGCCATTAACTTTCCCTTTTCTTCTTTGATCATTTGGGGGTGTCAGACCATCCTTAGAAATTAAATTTTCCGCCGATTGCCCGGTGGCGATAATGTTAGTTCCTGAGCCCGAGGTAGACGTAACACCTGGTTTTCCGCCATGAAATCCACCGAGTCCTCCGTGGCCACTTTCACCTTGCAATCCGGCTACCACGTACCCATGGATAACGACATTCGCTATAGGTATCGTAAGATGAGCAAAAGGAAATGACTGGTTGTCTTTTTCACTTTTTTGCGTCCCTGTTGATTTGTGGGTGACTCCAATCGGACAAACGATAACTCCAAACCCACTATCACCTCCAAATCCACCTAATGCTCCATCTCCCGCGTCTTGAGGTGGCCATCCATTGATTTGGTTAGAGTTACCGTCACAACCTTTGATTCCATCTTGTCCTTGTTGACCTTGAGAGCCACTACCTCCAAACGAGTTGATATCAAGACTCCCGTTCCCGCTTATATCCTTGAAGTTTAAGTAGAAGTCCCCCCCGTTATTTCCATTAATTATACCCTCACCTTTTACCCTCGAACCAAAAAGCTTATCTAGTGATTTATCATTGACCATATTATCCGCAGCATTGGGCTTAATTTGAGTCATGGTCGACGAATTACATGAAATATTTTGAGAAACCTTAAAGTTGGCTTGCGACTCCCCGTCATCTCCAGTAATATTAATTGACCGTTGACCGGAAATAATCAATTTGTTGGCATATATGAAAACTGATTTGCCATGCGTTATAATGTCTTTATCAATTGTTAGATTGTAACAGTAAATTGAAATGTTTCTATTAGTTGGAAGGTCAAAGTCTGAGATTTTGAGTTCATAGCAAATTATCAATAAATCATCATCCAAATAATCGTTAATTATTCGGAAATTACTCATCGAGCTAAATAAATCAGAGACATTCCCAGGATGATAATCGCTCGATACAAAACTATCTGAGATAAGATGTCTTAACTGCTTTGGTAACAAAACTGTCGCCAAGCTAACCTTGTAAGTAAGTTGAATAAAATCTTTTCTACTTAAATAATTCATAACTATTAATTTTCCAGTTAATAACTAACTGAAACATCTTATTGAGATAGAATTTGTAACATTTTGTTAACTTATTATAGCAGCGAAACTTTAGCCAGTCCTCCAGAATTTATTGCTTGAATTTTTAAAAAGCATCCTAACTTAATGTCCGCATTCAGAATTATCTGCTGCTCTGCCACCCAAAGCCCTACAATCCTCAAATGTTATCCATTGGTACCTGTCTGGTTGGTCTATGCCTAAATCGCAGCATAAATAATCTCCTGGCTCCTCAAAAATTGACGGTTCGCCATTGTTCAACGATTCAAGAAGTTTGGCTCTTAAGGGTGTTGTGAGTTGCTCTTCAGAGTTGATAAGCGACCTGATTTTGATTTTTTCATCTTGCGCTAACATATTGATCCGAGTTTAGTGGTTATCTTGAAATTTATTTTGGTTTATCATGTTTACCACTCGAATATATAAAATATTAATTTTTGATTTTTTAATATTTTTACGATATTTTTTAATCATTAGCCTCCGATCGGCGGCGCCCACCCCTAACTCCACGCTGTCCGTAGACTGTGTCTACGGATTGGCTATACCGGTAGTCTATAACTACAGTAACGAAATGTGAGATTTAACCTAATGCATGGCGCTGATCGCCGTCTTCTTTAAGTTCCTGCGCGGATTCCAGGGCCAGTACTATTTACTGGATTTTCCCCCTGCGTGCCGCCGTCCGAAGCAAAATCAAGCCCAATACAATAATTGGGACACATGCATAAAGTGCATATTTCCCTGCCTGGCGAAGAGAATCATCGACATTAATGTCCTGGTTGGTTACTGAGCGGACGCCAAAGCCGACCAAAACCAGCCCCAGCATAAGTAAAGCAATCCCTGTTTTGCGCATGGCTGATATTTTTAATTTTTTTGGCCGTACCGTTTAAACCCTGAACCGGCCTTGTTTGATAGCGCTAAATTAACCGGCGGCGCAATACACAATTTTGTAACTATACGACCGGGCCGGATTTCGTGACAAAAGTACGCCGCTGCTTTACGAGAGAAAATCCCCCCCAACCTGGCCCGGTTCCGTCTTCTTTAAACCCCGTTGTAATTTGCATTCATCAGATGAACTACTGATATTTACAAGCATTATGCCTACGTTATTTATAATATTCGGTTTAAGGTTTTTCTTTTATTCGAACGAACACTTGCCAATTCACGTTCATGTAAGAAATGCAGACGGGGAGGCCAAGTTTGAAGTTGAGGATGTAAAGCTTATTGACAATAAAGGGCTAAAAAACAAAGATATAGCGCTTGCAATTTCGATCATCGAAGAAAATAAAGAGATCATTATTGCAAAATGGAAAGAATACCATGGAAAATAAGATAATTAAGGTTTGGTTTGATAATGGCCAAATATTTATAAAAACTGCCACAGGAGAGGAAAAAAGCCACCCGTTAAGTTGGTTTCCGAAACTGCAAAATGCCACAAAAACGGTCCTGGAAAACTTCACTTTGTCGCCTTTTGGCATCCATTGGGAGCAATTGGACGAAGATCTGAGTTTTGAAGGTTTTTTCAATTACACAAAATAACCCAGCTCCCACAAGCGTCGCCGCCTTGCGGCAGCGCAGGGCAATAGTGAAAACATACCGGCGGAATCAACCGGGCCACTCACTTTGATACCGATTGCTCAACCAGGTTCATGAAATCGCCCATCTTACTGTCATCTATCCATCGGACAACTATCACCAGATCATGTTCGTTATCAACAACAATATAATTACCGCCGGCGCCCAAGGCATAATAAATTTCGCTTGATACGTATTTCCAGTTCTTACTCGTATTCAGCCACCACATATAGCCATAGTCCATATTAGCTGTTGACGGCTGGCGAACCGCTTTGACCCATTTTTCGGATATTAGCTGCTGCGATTTCCATTTCCCGTTTCTCAGGAACAGCAATCCAAACCGGGCCATGTCTGCCGTACTGATAAACATACCACCGCCGTGGTGCCCGCCGCCGCTTACCGATTGCATCATTACGCCGTCAATATTTACAAACGCATTGTCGTAACCATACCAGCGCCAGGTGGTGGAAGCGCCGATGGGGTCCATAATTTTTTCTTTTAGCACCATGGGCAATGGTTTTCGCCAAACTTGCAGTAATGAGTAAGCAAGCAGATTCACCCGTACATCATTGTATTTAAACACCGTTCCGGGTTGATTGAGCTTTCGGTTTTTCCAGTCGTCAATACCACCTTCTTTCGGCGGCCTGTCCGCCCAATCCTGCAACCCAAAAAGTGTTCCGCTCCAGTCGGAAGATTGGGTCAGTAAATTATCCCAGGTGATTTTGGCATTATGGTCGCCGTCAAAGGTGCCATCCCAAACATAAGCGTTTACCTTGTCCGTTGTATTTTTTATTAAGCCTGCATCAATCGCTAATCCGGTAGTTGTGGAAAGAAAACTCTTTGTTACGCTATTGGTCATATCCACACGGTAAATGTCACCCCAGCTTGCAACAATGTAACCATTTTTTATGACTACGCCCGCCGGACCGCCCCTATCTTTCGTTGGTCCGAGTATCTTAAAATCGGGTTCGTTTTTGTAAGCATTTAAAGTGGCTATCCGCATGTCTCTATTAAAATCATTTTCATTTTTTATCGCAAACTTTATTGCACTGTCTACCAACATCTTATTCATATGCAGTTCTCCGGGTGTTTTTGTTTGCCAGCTGGAATCAGGGAAATAGGCAGTTTGTGCATCTGCGGCAACAAAAAATAGCGTAAATAACAGGATAAACAGTATATTTTTCATTGTTCAAAACATTAATGAAGCAGGTATAAAGCAACGGGACATGTGTTCGGTTTTCTAATCACATAAAATTATATTTTTTTATTCAGGATAACCAAATAATCTCCAGCCCCTGCGCCCGCTGACATTAAGGTCAACAGTCATTCAGTTGTTCTTAAAATGACGTGAAAATTATTATTTTTAGACGTGACAAAAGGCATAGTTTGATAAAGGGAAAATCAAAAGATCAAAACAAGGGCTGATGAACAATATTTTTATGCCGGAGCAATGGAGTAATTTTTTTGTGATGGTAGGCGGCGGCGCGGCGGCGCTCGCAGGTTTGATCTTCGTAGCTATGTCGATCAATCCTAAGATCATTATCGACAACAAAACACATAAAAACCGGGCAATTAATATGCTGTCGGGTTTCACGGCAATTTTTATGGCAAGTGGTTTGGCGCTTATGGGCAATCAATACCTGGGAGTGCTTGGCTTTGAATGGCTCGTGCTCTGGCTCATCGCAACAATCATCTTCATCAGAGGGTATGTAGTAGCCATCCGGTCGGGTGAGAGTTCAATTGGATTGAACGCGCCGCGACTCGCAGGCGGCACCATATGTTACGTGGCTGAAGTTATAGGCGGGATATTCCTTATACTGGGATATAGCCCGGGGCTTTATATCGCAGCTGTCGGCATCGTTGTTTTATTCGCGTTCCTCATTTCGGGAGCATGGCTCCTTATGGTCGGCATTTATGAAGACCGGGCTAAAGGATGAGAAACTCACCTCTTCAAGTGCGAGGGTGTCAGGCAAAGGCTTGCGCGTAGAACCCCAAACCTCGCGCCGGTTTTTTTTTGGGGGGGGGTGAATGTTAGCTATATAAGCCTCAGGCTTTATTCTGCCTAACGCTGTAGTTATTTTGACAAATACCAGGTAAATTTTCCCAACATATAGCCAATACAGCAAACCGATATTATGATTATGATTACCCACAGAACTTGGGCAAAAACACGATTATTAAAAGTAAATTTTTTTAGTAAATCCATATCAGGCAGGTTTAAATTTGCTTTGAAGTTGCCAATATATAATAAAAATTTAATTTTCGTCGCAGTCTTTTTTAAAGTGCCAATTCTAGCACTCGCCTGGTTCAAAAAAGCCCGCGGGTTATGTACTCATGGCGACGTCTGTTTAGGCACATGCCTTTCGTTAAGCAGGCGCTCACAGGCTCCCTTCGGAGACCCGTTAGCCAGAAAAATGGTGACAATGTTTTGGCAGTGACAAAATATTGTCAGTAGCTAAATGATTGACTGTCAATTCTGTAGCGCTTTGTAGCAGGGTGTAGCACGTGTAGCGCTACACTACAAACCTTTGTATAAGGTGTGTGTTTCTGCAAAAGTCCACGCCTGGCACACACGTGCTTAGCCCGCGTTTAGGCTTCTATAGGACCAAAGCGCAGGGCCCTTTCCGAGACCCTGCGCAAAAGATGTATCAATAAAATAGCCGTGTTCTATTTCCCCGGCATATCAAATATCTTGGGATCGACATCCTTATTAACAGTTACCGATTTTACCGTGTAACTCAGTTGGAACTGGCCGAGGTCGACATCAATTTTAAAGGCAGCCAGGTAGCCGAAATCCGTTTTTTGGTAATTGGATAAGGTAGTCACCACGTTTGTGTCCTGGCCCTGCATGGAGGCAATGGTGGTTGTTTTGTTCAGCAGGTAAGTGGTTGCATCAATAAAATAGGTAGTTACGCGCGTACCGGCTGTGATCTTGATGGGATAATTATTGCCGTCCTTAGGCAGCAGCTCGGCGGTGTAGCCGGCGGTTTTGTAATTCAGCAGCGAATTCCCTACCCAAATAGCGTCTTTACCTGCCTGGTACTGGTCGTCCGGCATCGGCGCTGCATCAGTGCCGCCTGCGAAGGGGTTGATGGCCCATCCGCCTTTATCGGTATAAACCTGTATTATTTTTGACCCGTTGATCTCAGCCTCGCTGCGGTAGCCTTTTCCCACAAGCACAGTGGTTGATGCGGGGTTATCGGTGCCCATCACACTGACGGTAGCCTCGGTATAAACCGATTTTATCTGGGCCAGTTTGTCCTTTCCGCCAACTGCGTCGACGTATTTGCCGATGACGTCATCAGCCGTTTGCGCTTTCGCAGCGAAGCCCAGCGATACTGCCGTTAACAGCAGCAGGGAGAATTTCATAATTTTCATAAACTTTGGTTTTTTTTTAAAATAGTGTTTTGCAATTAGATACCGGAGTATTGATCAATGTTACTGAATAAGAGGCAATAAATAAAAAAATTGTAATGCCGCTTGTCATTTATCGCCTTTGCTGTGTTGCCACTATAGGGCGGGAGCGAAAACATCACCAATGGCGGAAGACGCCTGTAATTTTCTTGTTTAAATACCCGCTGATATTAAAAGCTTGTTAAATTTGCGCGGTTTTAAACTCACACCTCATGAAAAAATTATTGCCGCTGCCTGCCATTTGTTTGTTCTTATTTGGCTGTGCCGACAAAAAAGCACAGGAACAGGCGCTGCTCGATTCGGTTATAAAAGTGCATAATAAAGTGATGACTGCGGATGAGCAAGTGCTAAAAAACAAGGATGTGCTTGATACTTTGGTAAAAAAGGAACCGACAGGTGCATTGAAAGACTCGGCTAAAATTTACCAGGATAAAGTTATTATGGCCGACAGTGCCATGGACGTCTGGATGCACGGTTTCAACCCCGACCTCACTACCAGGGCACATGACGATAACATGGCCTACCTGCATAAGCAGCAAAAACTGATCATGCAAGTCGATTCGCAAATGAGTGCAGCGGTAGCGGCGTCCAAAAAATTTATCAGTAAGACAAAAACGAAATGAAGAAACTGGCTTTTATACTTTTTTGCGCGGCCTGTTTTTGCGCCTGCAAATTTAATGACGCCAAAAAAACACTGCCCATCTCTGGCGAGCGCACAACGGTCACCAAAACGGTAAACGGCCAGGTGGTTACGGATACCATTTACGCCACCATCCCTCCTTTTAAGTTTGTGAACCAGTATGGCGACAGCACCGGCGACAAGGAACTTCAAGGCAAAATTTATGTGGCCGATTTCTTTTTTACCAGCTGCCCCTCCATCTGCCCCATTATGCAATGCAATATGCTGACGGTGTATAATGCTTTTAAAGACACCGCCGACGTGAAAATTATTTCCTTCACCATCGACCCGAAATATGATACCCCGCCGGTCTTAAAAAGCTACGCGGACAAACTGGGTGTTACCGGCAACAGCTGGTGGTTTTTGCAGGGTAACCGGGATACAGTTTACCGCATTGCCGAAAAAAATTTCCTGGTTGGCGTGAGTAAAGACCCCACCGCTGCCGGCGGCTATGTGCACCAGGGCTGGTTTGTACTGGTGGATAAGCAAAAGCGTGTACGCGGCTCATACGACGGCACCGACCCTAAACAGGTTGCGCAACTGGTTGATGACATTAAAACGCTTAAAGCTGAGAACGCCACGAACGCCAAATGAAAATAAAGGTGATATTTGGTATTTGTGGCTTGCTTTTAGCGCTGATCATCTCGTGCCAGAGCGGCGAAACGCTTGAATTTGACCGCTATTACTCCGAAGGCGCCGTAATTTATCAGAAACACTGCCAAAACTGTCACGGCGCACATGGCCAGGGCTTGAACGGACTGATCCCTCCGTTAAATGATTCCGCCTTTTTTAAAACAGACCGTCACCAACTCCCCTGCCTTGTACAATATGGGTTGAAAAGCAAAATCAACATCGGCAAAAGGGATTTCGAGGGGCAAATGCCCGCTGCCGGCGACCTTGCCAATATCGAAATAGCCCAGGTAATCACCTACATAACCAATTCGTTCGGGAACAAAATGGGCGTTTTCAACGTCGACACCGTGAACAACGATTTGCAGCAATGCAGATAGAAATTAGTTACCTTACTCGCTTCTGAGGCTTTTCACCGGGTTAGATGCAGCGGCTTTCACCGCCTGGAAACTGATTGTGACCAGGGCAACAATGATGGCTGATAGCCCCGCCAGGGCGAATATCCACCAACTGATGTCAGTTCGGTAGGCAAAGGATTGTAGCCAGTTATGCAGGACATACCACGCGACCGGCCCGGCGATAAAAATTGCGATGACTACCAGTTTTACAAAATCTTTTGACAACAGCAGCACGATATTAGACACCGAGGCGCCCAGCACCTTGCGTACGCCAATTTCCTTGGTGCGCTGTATGGTGGCGAATAACGACAACCCCAGCAAGCCGAGGCAGGCAATAAATATTGCGAAGCCGCCGAAGATGCTGAATGCCTTCCCGAAAAGTTGGTCGTTCTTGTATTGGTCGTTAAATTGCTGATCTAAAAAGGCAAAGTCGAACAAATTGCCGGGAAAAAAGCTTTGGTACTTGGCTTTGATTTGGGCGACAGTTTGCGTCACGTTTTTTGTATCCATTTTGATGGATATCTGGCTCTGGATGTTTACGGCGGGTTGCAGCATCGTCGGTTCGATAGCGTACCGCAATGATTTTTGGTGGTAATCGGCCACCACGCCAACAATTGTCCATTTTTTAGTACCGTTCAGCATAATGCGGCCCAGCGCGGCCTGCGGCGATTTATACCCCAGCGTGGTTACCGCATTTTGGTTCAGGATGATATTATTCAGTTTATTATAATCGGGATTATAATCGGTTGGCTCAAAATCCCGCCCCGCTACCAACTGCATGCCGTAGGTTTTTAAAAAGTCCCTGCTTACCCCGTCAAAGCGCATGGTATAGTGGGTGTTCTGGTCGCCTTCCTGTGCCCGGATGTTAAAATTACGCCCCATTTCGTTGCCCGGCACCCAAAAGGATGTGGCTGCATTTTTTACGCCGGGTATCTGGTCCATTTCAGCTACCAGCGCGTTTGTGCGGGTAACAAAAGTGGTGTCCTGCTTAACAAGGGCCGGTCCGCTCACCACCAACAGCTGGTCCATATTTACACCCAGCTTCTGCTCATTCATAAACTTGATCTGTTTATAAACCACGAATGAACCGATAATAAGCACCACCGTAATGGCAAACTGGCCAATCACCAGGCCTTTGCGTAAAAAGGCGCCTCTTTTTGAGCTGCTGAACCTACCCTTCAAAACCAGTATCGGTTTGAATGACGATAACACGAAAGCCGGATAAAAACCCGAAATAAAAACTCCCGTTAAAATCACTACCACCAAACCTATGCTAATGACATAACCACCCAACCCTTTCTTAAACAGATAGCTTAACGACAGGTGATTCGACACCAATTCGTTAAAAAAGTTTTGAAAAAAAGCTACCAGGACGAGGGCAATACCTAATGCCATCACATTAACCAGCAATGATTCTGTCAGAAATTGCCGGATCAGCTGACCTTGTGTAGCGCCGGTTACCTTGCGCACACCCACTTCCTTTGCACGCTCAACCGAGCGTGCTGTGGCCAGGTTGATGTAATTTACCCAGGCTATACTAATGATAAATAAGGCGATGATGAGCAGGCCCCAAACCACCGTTTTACTGCCGGTTGTGGCGATCTCATATTCAGTGTCCGAATACAGGTGCGCGTCCAGCAGGGGTTGCAGGTAAAATTTCTCCACGCTGCCCGATATTTTGTTGCCCTGGAAATGCCTTTGGCTAAAAGCAGCCAGTTTAGCGTCGAACGCCGCCACGTCTGTACCGTCCCTTAGCTGCACGTAGTGCCAGAAGTCTGAATCGGTAAAGTCATAGTCCGATTGCTTATAACCAAAGCTCCGGTAAAGCGAGGGGTATGACTGCAGGGCGTCGAATTGCAGCAAAGAGTTTTCCGGGACATCTGCCAGAATACCAGTTACTTTAAACGGTATGGAGTCCTGCCCTATGGTGACCGGCTTGCCAACATACTGGCTAAAATCATCACCCTTAAATATTTTGCGGGCAAGCTTTGCCGTCAAAAGCACCGTACGCGCCTCGGTTAACGCATTGATGTTATCGCCGGCAAGCAGCGGGTACGAGAACATGGAAAGAAATGAATTGTCGACAAATAATACCGGCACTTTCGGTATTTTCTGGTCTTTGTAAATAAATATCTGTTGTCCGCCCGGAACAAGCCGGCTGTGATTAACCACTTCAGGGTAATCGTCCTGCATGGCTTTGCCTATCGCCGAGTACGTAATGGTGCCATGCTGTATCAGTTTACCGTTTTGGTAACGGTCATTGACGACGCGATAAATATTCTTTGCGTTTTTGTTAAAATGATCATAACTAAGCTCAAAATTTACATATTGTAAAATGAGCAGGCAAGCCGCCATACCCAACGAAAGGCCGAGTATATTGATCAATGAAAAAACTTTGTTTTTCCATAAGTTCCGCCACGCGGTTTTAAAATAGCTCTTTATCATTGTTTTTTGGATTTCACCGATTTTGGGATGATTTCACCGATTAATACAATATTTTGCAATCTGAAGCTTCCAACTGCTACGGCCACTGCTACTCCGACCGAAGGCTACTCACCGGATTTGCCAGCGCTGCTTTTATAGATTGGAAGCTGATGGTAATTATAGTTATCACAATTGCAGCAATAGCTGCCAGAACAAATACAAAGGGGCTAATCGTAATGCGGTAATCATACTTCTGCAGCCAGCCAGTTAAAAAATAGAGGGCAACGGGCGATGCAATTAAACAACTGATCAATACCAGCAGGATAAAATCCTTAGAAAGCAGCAGCCATACCTGTGGTACTGAGGCACCCAATACTTTGCGTATGCCTATCTCTTTGTTTCTTTGCTCGGCCGTATATGCGGCCAGGCCAAATAAGCCAAGGCACGAAATAAAAATGGCAAACACCGCAAACAAGCCAGCCAGCTTTCCTATCAGTACTTCCAGTTTAAATTTGGCCGCGTAGCTGTCATCAGCAAACGTGCAGGTGAAAGGATATGCCGCGTTATATTTATTAAAGATCGCCGTTAGTTTTGTAATGGCGCCCTGTGTTTTTATACCGGCCGACAACTTGTATAACATTACATTCTGCGGCTTTGCTTCATACATAAAAATTGTAGGGTCGGCAGGTTCAAAGGGCGATGCCATTACCGCGTCTTTTACGACACCAACTATTTTATAATGGGTATCCGAATTAGTTATCACCTGGTTTATTGGGTTGTTTAGCTGGAGCAGCTTAACCGCGGCTTCGTTAAATATTACATTCAGGGTATCCGAATTGCCGCTGAAATTTCTTCCCTCTTTCATTGTCATCCCAACGGTTTTAAAATAGTCAGCTGTAACATGCACATAACCCATATTTACCGACTCGCCGGGCTTTTTGCCGGGCCAGGCGTCGACATCCCTGTGATTGCCGCCGGTGGTAACATCGTTTGAGGCCGTAGTTATCTTGTCAGCAATGCCCTGTCGCCGCATTTCATCGCTAATGGCTGTATAATTTCGGGCCAGGTCTTCATTCATATCGGTCATCACAAGCCTGTTTTTGTCGTAACCCGAGGGCCTGTCCTTAGCATATTGCACCTGCTGATAAATAATAAAAGTGCTGATGATGAGCGCTATGGAACAAGTGAATTGCGCCACCACCAATATTTTGCGCGGCAACGTTGCCGCTTTACCGACATGAATGCTGCTTTTCAGCACTTTTACAGGGTTGAAGGAAGACAGATAAAATGCCGGCCTGCTGCCGGCAGCCAATGCTGTAACCAGCACGCAGCATAAGGTAATTACCCAAAACCATACACTTGTAAACGGAATGGTTAAGGCATCCCTTGTTAAGGTATTGAAGGATGGCAAAGCCAATTGAACCAGAATAACGGAAAATAAAAAAGCTATGAATGTTAATACGACTGATTCAATCAAAAACTGAATTACCAGTTCTTTTTTACCGGAGCCGATCGCTTTACGCACACCAACTTCTTTCGCCCTTTTACCTGACCGGGCCGTTGTGAGATTGATAAAATTAATACAGGCGATCAGCAGCACCAGGATACCTACAATACTGAATATCCGGACGTATTCAATGAATCCTGCAACAGGTTTGCCCCCGTCATAGTTATCATACAAATGCCAGTTCGTTAGCGGGTCGAGAATGACGTTTGTCGTCATCGACATGCTGTTATCCTTCTCGCTCTTCTCCAGGTCTTTTACTTTAGCCGCTACCTGTGCATAAGTAACGCCAGGTTTTGTCTGCGCATATATGCCAAAATTAGTCCAGCCAAATCCTGCGGACCGCGCCCGTTTTACGAAGTCGTCTGTCGCTTCCAGGTAGCTGAATGGCACCAGGAAACCGAATTGCAAAGTAGAATTGGCCGGAATATCTTTTAAAATGCCTGTGACCTTCAGGTTGTTCTTGTTATCGTAACGAACAATTTTGTTGATCGCATCTTCATTGCCAAACAAAGCCTTTGCAGTACTTTCTGTAAGCACGATACTATTGGGGTCGCTTAGTACGCTATTTGCCTTGCCTTCCAATAGCGGATATTGAAACATGGTCAAAAAATCGCGAGCTACGGATTCGCCCTGCATATAAAGCTTCTTGTCGGCGACCTTTAAGCCATGCTGGCCACCTCCGTCCGTTTCGGCAACGGCTGCTATTTCCGGGATTTGATTGCGTATTACGTCAGCCAGCTTCAATGAAGTGCCGCCAAAAGTCAGGGTGTCGCCGTTGCCATAAAAATGCCGTTCCACCTGGTACAGCTGCCCGTAACCCGGCAGAAATTTATCATAGGAGTTTTGGTTATGTACCCAAAGCCCGATGATCAGCGCGACCGCCATGCCCGTTGCCAATCCAAAAATATTGAGGGCGCTATAGCCCCTGCCCCGTATGATGCTGCGCCACGCTGATTTGAAGTAGTTTCTTAACATCGCTGATATTTTATAACGGGTTATCAATGGTTCCAAAGCTCCCAACACCTATACCAAACAATTATTTCATTGAATATCAGCTATTTAGAAAGATTGCCAAGCTCCTAATGCGTTCGTTTTTGATACAGTGGGTGTGCGGATATGGGAATGCTTAGTTAGTTGCCAGTGACGGGTTTGCAGTGGGCAGTTTCAATCGCTAACTGCCCGTTGCAAACTGCAAACTGCTTACTCTGACCGAAGGCTCTTCACCGGGTTAACAATAGCAGCTTTGATGGTTTGGAAGCTGGAAGTAACAAAAGCCACAAGCAGCATACCTGCGCCGCTTGCCGCAAATATCCACCAGCTGATGGTTGTTTTGTCGGCATAGGTTTCCATCCATTTGTTCATGGCCAGCCAGGCCAGGGGAGTTACAATCGCAAATGCCAGTAAGATAAGCAGCACCAGTTCGGTTGATAACAACTTTACTATCTGTGCCACCGATGCGCCAAGCACCTTGCGAACGCCGATTTCCTTGGTACGCTGATTAGTGGTATAGACGGCCAGCCCCAACAAGCCCAGGCAGCTGATCAATATAGATAGCCCTGTGGCCCACGTTAACAATGTCGACATGTGCTCTTCCTGGGTGTAAAATTGTTCGATCGATTTATCGTAAAACTGGTAGTTGAAATCATCGTCCGGGTAGCTTTGCTTCCAGGCTTTGCCCATTGCGGCGATGGTTTTCTTCCAGTCTTCGCCGCCCGCTGTTTCGGGTTTCAAGGCAACGTGTATCGTACCGTTTTGCCAATTATCGGTTGCTCTTCTGGTTCTTGCCAACATAGCCAACGGGTTGATGGGCGACTGTACCGAATGCGAATAAAAATCGCCTATTATACCCACGATGCGCATGTTTTTTGTGCCATTAAATTTTTCCAGTTCCTTACCTACCAGTTTGGCTGGGTCGGTAAAGCCGAGGATATGGGCGTATTTTTCATTAACTAATAATCCTGTAGTAGTATCCCCTGCCTGTATGTTGCGGCCGGCAATTATTTTTATTCCGTACAGCTTTACATAATTCTCGTCAACAAATTTTTCTTCAATTTCGGTATTGATGTCTTTTTTGCCGTCTTTATAAGTCGCCATGGTGCTGCTGGTTGAACCTGACGACGGCGCCGCGGTGCCGATGCTCACCATTGCAACGCCGGGCAGCTCGCGCAGCTTATCTGCCAGCACTTTGTTTGTGCTTGCTTTGCGCACCTTATAAGGCGTATCCATGTATACAATGGCGTCCTTTTTAAAACCGAGGTCTTTGTGCAGGGCGTAGTAAATTTGCTTGCTAACCAGTAAAGTGCCCATGATAAAAAACTGCGCTATTACAAACTGCGATACGGTAAGCGATTTGCGCAGCCAGGCATTGCGGGTTTTATGGCTATTACTTTGCGCCTGGTTTTTGAGTACAAGCGCCGGTTTATAACCAGATAGCATCAGCGCCGGGTAAAAGCCCGCCAAAAAGCTGACCAAAATGGTTAAGCCAAACAGGAACAGAAATATACCCGGCCCGCCCATAAAATCGGCCTTTACACCAGAGGACACGAAATCTGCAAATAACTTTAAAACCAACGGCGTGACGCATACCGAAATAATTACCGCCAGTAATGTGATGATGAAAGTTTCGCTTAAAAACTGACCTATCAATTGCCCGCGGCCGCTGCCCATGGTTTTGCGTATACCTATTTCCTTAGCGCGTTGTGCTGCCTGGGCGGTAGTTAAATTGATAAAGTTGATACAGCCCAGCAATAAAAGAAAACCTGCCACCACCAGCAGCAGGTAGAGCGTGGTTTTATTGGCCGGGCCGCTAAAATCGAAGGTGCCGTAGTCCTGGTTGAAATGTATGTCGCTCAGTGGCTGAACAGTGAACGAGCGGTCGCTGCGGCGTTTAATATCATCTGCCGAAAGCGGAGAATACTTTTTCAATAAAGCATTAACCTGCTTTTCCATATTGGCCCTGGTGATACCGGGCGCCAGTTTTAAAAATAACTCCGATGCCGAATTGGTGCTACCCCATTGGTCGAGCTGAATATCGTTACCAAGCTTTGTTTTTGGCGCTGCCGAACTGTATGAGATAAAATCGTGGCAGGTAAAATCGGTATTCTCCGTTAAAGGCGCAACTATTCCGGTTACCGTGGTTTTCAGCGTATCATAAGTAACTACCTTGCCAATCATTTGTTCATACGAAAGCTTGGGGAAATAAAGCTTCGCCCTGTCGGATGTGAGCACTACATGATATGGCGCATCCAGCGCGTTTGTTGATGAGCCGGCCAGCCAGGTGTAGCTGAATATTTTAAAATAGTTCTGGTTGGCCAGGGTAATATGGTCTTGTCCTTTTAGCTTTAAGGGGGCGGCGCTCCCGCGGTCAACCAGTACATCGGGGTTTAAGGTATACAGCGGCGCCACAAATTGTACCCCCGTAGCACTGCTTTTAACTGCACCCGCCAGCGGCGCTGTAACGCCGTAGCTGTGGCTCCAGTTGCCCTGGAACGAATAATTGCTTACCACCCGGTAAATGCGGTCGCTGTCCTTATGAAATTTATCGAATGTAAAATCGTAGTGCACAATTAAATAGATCACCAGCGACGCGCTGATCCCTATCGACAACCCGATAATATTGATGAGGGTAAAAAGCTTATGTTTCCAAAACCCCCGGAATGCGATTTTAAAGTAGTTCTTTATCATTTTTTTAGGATTTCACCGATTATTTTTTGATTACACCGATTACTGTCAACTGCTACTGCCACTGCCACTTATTCTGACCGCAGGCTCTTAACCGGGTTGGCCAACGCGGCCTTAAGCGCCTGGAAGCCGACGGTAAAAACGGTTATCAGGATAACCGCCGCGCAGGCGATCACAAACACCAGCGGGCCAATGGTGATGCGATAGGCAAAACTGCTCAACCATTGGTTCATCATATACCACGATAACGGAAAGGCTAAAAATATGGCAATGGCCACCAGCTTTAAAAAATCTTTGGTAAGCATGAGTGCCAGGCTGTTTACCGAGGCGCCAATCACCTTGCGGATGCCGATCTCTTTTTGCCGCTTTTGTGCGGTGAAAGCCACCAGGCCGAACAGGCCGAGGCAGGAAATGATAATGGCAAGTACCGAAAAATATTCGGACAGCGTAGAAATTCTTGACTCGGTTTCATACTGTTTTTGGTAAGCCTCATCCAAAAAATCATACGTAAAAGGGAAACCAGCGTTAAAGGTTTCGTACAATCGCTGTACCTGGGCGATGGTTTCTTTTTGATCGCCGGGCTTTATCCTGACAATTATTTTGTACCATGGACTTGCGCCCCGAGCCAATAGTATAAATGCCGGCTTAACCGCTTCGTGCAGCGACTCGAAATGGAAATCCTTAACAACACCTATAACCTGGACTTTCTGGCCCATAACGTTGATGTTTTTTCCGATGGGATCCTTCAAACCCATTGCTTTTATTGCCGTTTCATTGAGAATAACTTTATTTCCCTCATCGCCGAAGTTTTTGGTGAAAGACCGGCCGGCGGCCATTTGCATGCCCAGCGTCTCGATAAAGTTGAATCCCCCGCCAAAACCTTCGAAATAGGTATTTTGTTGGTTATTACCATCCCAGCTAACGCCGGCGGTGCCAAAATTGCGGCCAACTAAGTTATGGGTGGTATAACTTGCATTTACCACGCCCGGAATATTTTTGAGCGCTGCAACAAACTGATCTTCCTTACCCACCAGGTTCCCTTCCGACCCAAACCTTATAATATTGTCTTTATTATAACCGGGTTTTGTCGACTGTATAAATCGTATTTGCCTGTACACTACCAGCACCGTAACGATCAGCATAACTGAAATGGTGAATTGAAACACCACCAACCCCTTTCGTGCGATGATATCCGAAAAAGATGCGATGAATTTACCCTTAAGTATGGCTAAAGGTTTGAATTTTGAAAGATATAATGCGGGGTAACTTCCCGATGCCAACCCTGTAAAAAGGGCTATGCCGGTTAAAGTTGACAGCAATGGCGCATCAAAATGCAGCTGGATATTCTTGCCGGTCAACTGGTTAAACCGTGGCAGCAACAGCCATGCAACGCCCACAGCAATAAGGGTGGTAAGGATGGCCATTAATGTAGACTCGGAAAGAAACTGCGTAATCAGTTGCCGCCGCTCGGCCCCCAGTACTTTTTTAACCCCTACTTCCTTCATGCGCCCTGAGGCCTTTGCTGTGGACAGGTTCATGAAATTGATACAGGCAATGATCAGTATAAATACAGCTACCAGCGAAAACAGCCGCACATATTCGGCCCTGCCGCCCACCCTTGAGCCGTGGTTGAACGTGTTTTGCAGGTAATTGTCGGAAAAAAGCATCGCAAATGCCGTGCGGTTGGTATCGGTGGTGTTTTTGGTAATTAAATTGGCGATGCTTTTGTTAAAGGCGTTTACATCAACCCCCGGCTTTAACATAACAAAGTTATGCGGGCCGCCATTGCCCCAGGTTTTAACCCAGCTTTGACCCGGAACGTCTTCGGCCAGGTGGTCGAACGACTGTACGTAATCAAACTGCTGGGAAGAATTTGCCGGCACTTCAAACACACCCGAAACAAAGGAAATCTTATCCTGCTGTATCTTGATCCCCTTGCCGATTACATTTTCGGTTGTGCCAAACAGCCGCCTTGCAAGGTCGGCGCTAATTACGATCGAGCTTTTAAGGCCGAGGAGTGTATTTCTGTCGCCGGATAACAGCCTAAACGAAAAAATATTAAAATAATCCTTACCTGCATACTGACCGACAGCCTTAAGGTTTTTGTTTCCGACCGAAAGTGTAAATTTTTGAAACCAGGAGGACGGGGCAACTGCAGCCGCATATTCAATTTCAGGTGTTTCCATTGCCAGCGTTTCGCTCAACATACCGGAT
>DASRTD010000175.1:0-4957 GCA_035656115.1 Mucilaginibacter sp. | reverse complement strand
AATTGCCAATTTGAGGTCGGGCGCCTTGCTGACGTTGATCGACCCGAATACCACGATAAAAATAATGGGGAACAACAGCGAAAAAACGATCGAGGTTGGGCTCCTGAACGTAGCCAGCAAACTGTACCTGGAGATGGCAAGGGCGGCTCTTACCTGGCTTGCTGGGTTGGTCATGCAGGCAAATATAATATTTATGGCAATTGATTTTTACTTGTGGCACATTCCATTTAAATGCATCGTAACGTTAAATTTGTTAGTCCGTAGCTTTTATTTTACAATCGGGCGCGGCTTTTTTCGGCAGGGTGTAATAACTTAGTAAAAAAACTTTTATGAGATACCTTTTTCTGCTCCTTTTGCTGCCTTTTGGCCTGCAGGCACAACGGGTAACCAACCAGCGCCTTTATGATACCATACCCTTCATCCCCGAACACACGCCCCAGCGGCTGGCTCAGTTTGCAAAAGAGCCAATCGTGACCGGCAGGGTGATCTTCCTCGGCAACAGCATCACCGAAATGGGTAACTGGAAAAAGGTGACCGGCGATACCACCGTGGTTAACCGCGGCATAGGCGGGGATATAACTTTCGGTGTTTTAAAGCGGCTGAAGGATGTTACTGACCGCCAGCCCGCTAAAGTTTTCCTGCTGATCGGCATTAACGATATTGGAAAGGATATTCCCGACGCTGTTATTGCCGATAACGAGCTCAAAATCGTAAAGGAAATACACGACAAATGCCCCCAAACAAAAATTTATGTAGAAAGCGTGCTGCCGCTCAACTCAACCGTCAACAACTTTCCGCAGCATTATGATAAGGAAGAGCACGTTTTGGCCCTCAATAAACTGCTGCAGGCCAATGCCATGGCCGGCAACTATACCTTTGTCGACATTTTTCACCTGTTTACAGACGCTGATGGCCGCCTGCAGGCCCAATATACGTATGAAGGGTTGCACCTGAAGCCCGAGGCCTATGTTATCTGGGTTGATTACCTGCGCAAAATGGGTTATTTGTAAACTTACAAGCAAGTGTTCATCCGTGAACACATGAACACTTGTAGCACTTTAAGTAAATAGGCTTAACAAACAGATAATAAATCAGTTATTTGAAATGTGTAAAGTATTGCTTTAATCAAAAACGCCCCAAAAGCGTTCATCAATGAACACCCGTGAACGCTGAAATGAACTGTTTATCCCTGGAAAAGGTTGACACTTTTGGTGAATAATACATGCCAGGTTACATAAAAAAAATAGGAAGTCATGCCGAACTTGTTTCGGCACCCCACGTGCTAAGTAATGAAATGATAGGTAACCGGGCGATGGGTCACCGTTACGCTGGAGGCTTATCTGATGGTTAGCTATCAGCGCCTACCTGTATAATGGGTTGCTGAAACAGGTTCACCACGACTTTTTTGTATCTCCAAACTACCTCCAAACAGCCATCGAAACACCCTCAAAACGTCTCAAAAAAATTTCCGACATCAAAAAAAGCGTTCATTTTTGTTCACCCGAATGAACGCTTTTATTGCCCATGCCAAAAAAAGTTGCCCTATGGTTTATTTTTTTGCGATCCCGGAAAAACAATAAACGCGTATTTAGTGCAAGGTTGTACTTTAAGCTAACTCATTAAAATACTGTAAATTAAATTTGTATTTAATATTTACTTTACATAAATTCATCCCAGGCAAATTTGCTATCCGTAAGCCAACAGTGGTTTGCGGAACCAAAATCTTTTTACAAAAATACTATGGACCTTTTAGTCAATCGTACTACACGCACCGCCAATTCCACCATCGGGGATTTCTCTGTAAACGGTAATTATTTTTCCCATTGCCTTGAACCAACTGACAGGGGCCTGACCTCAACTATGTCCCTTGCAGACATAGCGGCCATCAAGGTTCCGGATAAGACCTGTATACCTACCGGTGTTTACAATGTTACAGCGAACAATCAAAGTAAATTTGGCCCGAATGTCCCTATTTTGAACGATGTGCCCGGCTTTGCCGATGTAGAAATACATCATGGCAACTTCCCCTACAACACCGACGCCTGCTTATTGCTTGGCGTAAACCAGGATGTGGACTATGTTGGCCCCAGCGACGATATTGTCGCCCAGTTCTACGCGCTGTTTGCAGAGGCGCTGGCCAACGACGAGACGGTGACCATCACCTATCAGTAAAAGTTAGAAGCTAACAGCGTTTTCAAAATATACCGGGATACCGAAAAAGTGGATAAAAGAGCAGGCGGGCTTAAATTTCTGATCTAATGAAAAAGACAATTTTTAAAGATTTTTTTGCGGGTTTTCGGTGGAAGGTGTAGGAGAATTACCGTAAAAATACCTTTTTAAATAACGTAATAGCACCTGTTAAGTGGCCGCGCAAGCTATTTAATTTTGAGGTAGTGAAGTATTAGCAGAAACCCGGGTGACGAGAAGAGATAAAAAAGTAGATGGCTTAATTTTAAAGCGATCGATCTAATTTGAAAGACTGATACTAAAATCTACTGTATATCGCCACGGCGATTTTATTTGAGACCCTAAATTCGACGGACATCGAGTCATCAGCGGGAGATTTGGGTGGGGATTTCGTGAAAAAGTTTGACATGATAATAAACAAATTCATTAAACACAAAACTTTAAAAAGATGCCTGCACAAACAAACCGCTTTTGGGATTTCAGGAGCTACGATGAAACAAGATGGTTCAGGGACCTTGTCTGGTTAATTAGCTTTCTCGCGCTGATTTATTGCGCGTTGCATTTTTCTTTAAACCAGCAATCTTATAGTTATGAGCATAATAAACTCAATACTGACCAAATACAACTGATCAGCCGCATTTTTACTGGCGCTACAGCACAGCGGACCAGTGGTCAGCCACAAGGAGCAAACGCTCAGCCGCAGGGGGCCAACACGCAGGTAAAGATTCCGGAGCGCACGGTAGAAGTGGTGATGAGCTACATACAGCATATTTTTGATGATTCAATTGAAAAGGAGCAACTTAAGGAAGTTAAAACTTTTATCAGCTACGCAAATCCACAGGACGCAACAGAATACCTCAGCAAGAAACTTTTTAAAGTCCACTCGTATTTTTGGTTGGTCGGTCCGGCCGTATACTGGGAAGTGATATTCTGCGCTCTATTTGGCGTGCTATGTAATTTACTTTTTGTGCTCGGAGCAGTAGGAAGTAATTCCACAACAGATTTGACAAACCCAGCCACACAGTTTGATAGTTCGGAGATCTTAGGCCAGGTAGCCAAGATTATTTATGCGCCGATATGTACGCTATTTGTGGTTTTGGGTTACAGTCTTTTAACGGGCCAAAATATCGTGGATCTTAACGTGGGCAAAGGCCTACTGATATTCGGATTTGTAGGTGGTTATTATAGCAGCCGCGTCATTTCACTTATGGATCGCCTTAAGGATGTCCTGTTGCCCAACAGCGGCACGGCTGCTTTAGGCTCAAACAACCAGCCAAGCCTGATCCAACAAGTGAAAATAGCGCTCGCGCTTGATCCAACCGTTCCCGCAGCGGTCGCTGCTGCTGTAACCGGCGCCGTGTTAAATACCGCTGCAGTTCAAATTGCACTTTCCGGGACGACTACGGCGATCAAAGGCAGTCGTGTCAGCACCGACCCTGACGGAACATTCACGATAAGCTCCGTGACAGCTGGGAATTATACAATTTCGGCCAGTTTGGCGGTAACACCTGCGGGCGCCGCGCAAGTTACTTTGACCGGAACAATGACTGGATCGATACAGTCCGGCATTGCGCCTATAGCTTTAACCATTAAACAAAATGCGGGATAGAATTAGCTTTTTGTCAATTTTTTTAAAAACCGGTAACGTTGACGATTACGTCTTTATTAAACTAACGCGTCCTATCAACACCTTTCCTCACGTAAGCCGGATTGACGTCGAAGGGCAGCTATACCTGGCTGATTTCTATTTGGCGGGGAATTACTATTGGAGTGTGGATTGAATTAACCTTAAAAAATATGAGTATTGTTCCTACTTCAGAAGTCGATATAGCAAATTTCAAACAGGTAGCTCAATTTCCACCGGAATTAGTCAATTGGAATGAACGCCTGGTAAAAATACCACTCGCTATTAGAAATAATTTCGGTAACGGAATAAAAATAGCTGTCTTAGATACCGGCGTCGAGAAAACACATCTCGATTTGGCGAAAAATTTAGTGTACTCAAAGGATTTTACAAATGAACCGGGGGCTAACCTCGACATCGTTGGCCATGGTACCGAAATGGCATCACTTATAGCAGCCAGTCCATTTACGGATGGCATGGGCGTAATGGGCGTAGCGCCGGATGCAACACTATATTCTGCAAAAGTGGTGTACGATCAAAATAATCCCGATGATTTTTTAAGCGTTCAAAATGGCTTGGATGACGTCTTAAATAATCAAGTCGATATCGTTAATATGTCAATAGGACATCCACCTTTTGTCCCGGTAACGCCAATTATTCAAAATATCATGGATAGTATATCACAGGACACGCAAACGCTTTTTTTCGCTGCGACAAAGGAATATGACGACGTTGTAGCCGCGCCAGACCTGGTGCAGATGTTTCCGGTTAGTTGTGCTAATGTTGTGCCTGTTTGTTGCCTTACAAATGAATTAGTTGATCAATATTGGGATACTTTACCGGTGCCAATTGTGATCGTACCTGATTTTAATGCCTGGTGTTGTAGCATCGTGTACAGGAAATATTATTTTCAGGATGCCGGAAGCAGTATTTCCACCGCTTTGGTATCGGGTATTGCAGCATTGTTATTATCCAGCGACTCTACTATTCAGCGCACTAAGGATGGCATAATCGCTGAACTTCAAAAATATTCATCTACGGTTGAAGAGGCTTTCAGTAACCCTGGTGCCGAACTCCATATCATTGTCAAAATTAATTAGTCATTATATGAAAAAGCTTATACTTATTTGTGGATGTTTATTATTT
>DASRTD010000174.1:0-42725 GCA_035656115.1 Mucilaginibacter sp. | reverse complement strand
TTAATGGTGAGGCCCCGGTATCGCTGCTGGATACTTCCGCGGGTTTTGATATGGTTTTCACCGAGTTGGGCCGTATTGAACACGGTATTTTTGCCTGATGATACTTTACCGGATAGGCGATTGCAACTATGTTAATGATTTGAGTGGCACGGGCACGCGGATTTTTGGCGGCCGGTGGAGCAGCAAAGGCAAACCAGGAGTTTACCTGGCATCTTCAAGGGCTTTGGCGGTGCTCGAGGTACTGGTACATTTGCAACCCCTATTCATTCCTGATAATTTTTGCCTGCTCGAGATTGACGTACCTATGGACAGCATCGAACAAGTTGACACCGGCAACTTGCCATCAAATTGGAAAGACGTTTCCCCACCGATAGAAGTAAAAAAAATAGGCGACAATTTTTTGCATGAGAAAAAACATTTGATACTACAACTTCCCTCCGCAATTGTGCCAGCCGAATTTAATTTTTTGGTAAACCCTTTACACAAAGACATGAAAAAGGTGAAAATGCTGCGGCAGGAACCTTTCAGCTTTGATGAACGTCTCATCTAAACTATTTCACCAGGTTCAACAACCAGTGTAACCGGTTTCATTGCAAGGCTTTGTTCCAACCGGCCGAATGACATGTTTGCGTAGATACTCTTTATCCCGTTTGACAGTTCAATGGAATCAGTTGAATTACCCTCCCGGGTAAAAGCCTCGGGATATTTCGGGTTGTGGATTATTTCCTCGATTTCTAATGAGGTAGGCTCGGAAATATGAAAGGTTTTCGATAATTGATCGCAAAAGCCCTTTTTTAACGAGGTTTTAACAGGAAAAACGTAATTATAGCATTTCACCCCATCTATTTTGGAATAATCGACCTGGGATGACAGGTACATGATGCCATCAATTCTTTCTCCGGCATCTTTAAATGTTGCGATATACTGAAGCAACAACTGCGGAATAATATATTGGGGCGTAAAATTATTTTTCTGGTCTTTTACTTTTACGGTGCAGGCGATTATTAAGGGATAAATGATCAGGTACTTGCATAAATGGCTAAGCTTATCATGATCGGCATTATCCATTTTTTCAATCTCATCCAGCAGGTCTTCAAAGCGCTGTATCTTGATGACCCGTAAGACTTCCTTGTTTTCAATCCGGGAAAACCAAAGGTCCCTTAGCCGGTACCGGTCCGACTCTTCCCAGCAAACGTAAGTGGTCTCTCCTAAATATAATGCAGGGAAACCTGGGATACTATACCGATTTGTTGAGATTTTGTTCCGTTCTTCAAATTTGACATGGAACATATCGCCCCTATCAAACGATCTTTTTTCATCTCTTCTTGATCGGTAAAAGACAGTGTTTTTGGGCACATCATAGATCGGGCTAAATTCCCTGAACAGTATAGAATTTAACGAATTATTGAATACCTGCGTAGCCCTGAAAATATCACCATTAAAATACAAATCAACTGATTGCTTTATCGATTGTGCAAGGTTTCTTATGCTTTCGAGCATGTTTGCCCAGTTATGGGGCTCAGTAAGATATGGAACCCATTTAAATATAACGGAACGGTTTTCCTCGTAATATTTTACGTACTTATCTAACTGTTTGGCAATAAACTCCGGAAAGTGTTCTGAATTGTATTCCTTGGGGATGATAAACTCACCGTTATCAATAGATTGCAGGATTTTATTAAAATAAGGCTTCTCAAGAAGGGGTATCTTTTGATCGATCATTATTTTAAAATTTTAGAGCGCTATTACGCGCACGGGGCAGTTAATACCAATGCTTATAAGTCACTCAGCAGATCCAGTTTTTTCATATTGTATTCTTCCTGCGAGATAAGGCCGTTATCAAAAAGCATCCTTAATTTTTTCAGTTTTTCGGTAAGCTCGTCCGGTTTTGGTGCTTCCTGCACCGGTGCGGGAGCCGCGGCCGGCGGAGCTACCGGCTCCGGTTCGGGAGTTGCAATTACTGGCGCTACGGAAGGTTGACCAGCTAGTTTTGGCGCGTTTTCAAATTGAACAGCGCCAGATTCGGCGCGTTTTTCCTCCAGGTCGCGGAGCCGGCGGGCTTCCCGCTCCGCTTCTTTGCGCTCCTGGGCGTATTGGTATAATTTTCGCGCCTGCACTCTTGGCAGGTAGTCGATACCTGTCTCGGCGCCATTAATGGTTTTAATTGTGAAAATTGCGCCAATGATCTCCTCCTTGGTGAACACATCGACTATATCTTTCCAAACAAAATCAAGGAATTTTATGGAGAGTCCCAGGTTAGCCGGGGTAAAAAACAATACCCGCTTATTGGTAAGCGCAACACAATCCGGAAACAAGTTAACAAGAGGTTTTTTTTGTACCGCAATGTAGATGATCTCCTCGCCGCTGGTCAATAGGTCGGCAAGACGCAAATAAATCTTTTCGACTGCTTTTGGGTCCTGTTCGTCGGTCAAAAATTTTTCTATCATGGCTTTATTTCGATTGTGGAAGCAAAAATAGCAATATTATGTTAGTTGCATATTAACTTTTAGGCGATCAGCAAATTGCATCCCCGGATGTCGGAATTGTCGAACCGGCCCAATACCTCAAACGAATTATCCGCATAAACCTTGCCTAAATCCTGTGTGGCGATAAACGAACAAGAGTTAATGTTAGCCAGGTCGATCACGTTCACCCCTCCTGCCCTATCCCCCTTTAATAATGTCATCGGATCATTGGTATCACGAGTGATGATCTTCATCCATGGCGGGCAATTGAAAATGCCCCTGCCCTTTGAATAGGCCTGCGAAAGCAGTTCCGTCATCCCATATTCCGAATGGATTGTTTTAACGCCAAACCCTTTGCACAATTGTTCATGCAGTTCCTGTCGGATCATTTCCTTTCTTTTGCCCTTCATCCCGCCTGTTTCCATCACAATCATTTCGGGGAAATTAAGTGTGTATTTTTCGATAAAGTCCAGCAGCGCAAAGGTTACGCCGAGCAATAAGGTTGGTTTTTGCGCCGATAGCTGCTTTTTGAGTTGATTGTATAGCTTATCATAATCATAAAGGAAAAACCCGCTGTCAGGGTTATCGGACCGTTTGATCAGGTCGTCGGCCATGTAAATGAGCGATGAACCTTCCCGCTCCAGGTATGAAGGCAGAAGCGCCAGAACCGTATATTTTTCAATTTCGCCATAAAACAACGCAAATGCTTTTCTGAAACTTTCGGTATACCAGCTAATATCGGTGACAAAATGGCTGCTGGTAATCATCCCGGTTGTCCCTGAGCTGGTAAAGACAACGTCGGCGGGCATGGCTGAGCTTAAAACTGCATGTGATTTAAAGAATTCGATAGGCAAAAAGGGAATCTGCTCTACAACTCTTACGGCCTCCGGATCAATGTTCAACCCGTGAATAAACTCTTTGTAAACAATACAGTTTTTCGCCTGGTATTGAAATATTTCCATTGCCGATTTATCAAAACCCCGCGCTGTACCGATCGAAAATATCCGCTGCTTATACATTGCCGCAAAGATAGGAAATTGAAAATTTTTGTCCGATGGTAAACGGTATTGACCTTTTTCAACCCAATAAATTAAACAAGTTGGCGTTTTAAGGGTTGTTAAACTAAAGCGGAATTTTATTTTTGCCGCGATTTTTAAAATAAAACATTCTATGAAAACGATAAAATTTCTGATCCTTCCTGCATTAATCTCTTTGCTATTTATCACCGTTTCCGCTACTACCGACGGCAGCAGGGAAACCGAAAAGATACATAGCTCTATCAATGTGCTGAAGGATTTTAACGAGATGAAGGAGAGCATCCCGCACGACCTGATCGATGATTGCCAGGGCGTGGTTATCGTGCCCAACCTGATCAATGCAGGTTTTGTGGCCGGTGGTAAACGCGGGCGTGGAATTGCGCTGGTTAAATTAGACGATGGTAGCTGGAGCGACCCCGTGTTTGTTACACTGACAGGCGGCAGCTTCGGCCTGCAGATCGGCGTTCAATCTATCGACCTGGTATTGGTTTTCCGTCATAAAGGCGTGCTTACCAGGGTTAAAGATGGCGATTTCACCATCGGCGGCGATGCCTCAGCCGCAGCGGGGCCGGTTGGGCGCAGCACATCAATGAATACGGATTATAAACTCGAGGCTGAGGTTTACTCCTATTCCCGCAGCCGCGGCCTGTTTGCCGGGATAAGCATCAATGGCTCAAACCTCGGTATCGACAAAAAGGCCAACGCCGAATATTATGGCTCGGATATCAGCTCGGAAGATATTTTCGGGATGGCAAAAAGCAATACCGATGCCGTGAAAGAGCTCAAATCGACTTTAAAAGGCATGCAATAGCCAGTTTTTAACTGCAACGAAAGCGTTCATTTTTGAACGTGAACACTTTCGTTGTTTTTCGATTTTAGTTTAAAACACTGGTTGTAAATAGTTTGCACAATTTAGTTAATCTATCACTTTAACTATTTTAGCCCTAAAGGCGTTCATTTTCTCCATAAAATGAACACCAAAATGAACACACTAATAGTTAAGTTTTGGAAAAATAGCGGAGACTGTGGACTGGTTATTTGCTGAAGGCCCGCCTCAACAGGGCGCCTGATAGTGCCGCCATCCCGCCGACAATCCCCCCGATAACCGCAGTAACCACCAATACCCAAATCCAATTATTCGGCAATGGGAACAGGTGCACCACGCGACTTGCGAGGATATTATCGTTTGGGATGCTTTTCATCAGCGCCAGTATCGTCCAGGCGACGAAGATGGCCCCAAACCCCGACCAAAAGGCCTTTCCGGCCTTCCCGCCGCAAATCAGGGCCGCGATAACGGCGATAATGGCGGCCGCCCACCAGGGCAGGAAAAAGCTGCCTGCAAACACAAGGACAAGGATGATCAGGAAAAGCATAACCGGTTGTTTGCAGTAAAGATAATAAGTTTCGATAACTAAAAACAGGATTTTATAGCGTTTCAGCAGTGCCTTAAACGACTATCAAAAGCAATTCAAAAGCTGTCAAACAAGTTACCAAACAGTATCAAACAGGGTGCGAAACGGCATAGAAAATTTTTCGTAGCTTGTAAAAAGCGTTCATTTTTGTTCATGGCCTGAACAGTCGCAACCAGCCTTTTTGCCCCGTTAGGGGCTACCTATTTGTAGAAAACCCAGACAAAACAAACATTGCCCCGTCGGGGCTACCTATCTTAGAAATGGCTTCTAATCATTATAGGTAGACCCTAACGGGGCAATATATCATTGGGTATTTGTTGCTACAAATAGATAGCCCCTACGGGGCCGCGACGTAGGGTTCCGCTGCTGCGGCAATTTCCACAGAACCCGTCGCAGCTGTTTCTCCTATATCTATTAAAATTGATCACCACAAGTCCTCGCTATTTTGTAAATTGGCATGATGGCAAAAACAAACCTTAGATGATGCCCAATACAACAAAAAAATACATAAGAATAAGAATTGCAGATGCCATTATCTTAATTGCAATCATTTCGTACGTGGGGTATAAGCTTTATGACACCACCTATAGACTGATGAGCGGAATTGCAAAAATGGTTGTTACTAGTAACGTCCCCGACGAGTATTGCAATCTTTTTAAAAATGACGCAAATGAAACTTACCAGGAAACGCATTTTGATGACAATAAAAACCTAAACGGGGTCTCGGATCTTATTTTCGAAGATAAATATGTTGTATACGTAACAAAGATCAAAACCGCAACCACCTTAAATTCGATTCCATTAATCAGGCTACACGTTGACAAAACGGGAACGAGCGATGATATTCCATATAGCGCCATTTCCCGCTCGAACTATTCAGAAATTCAGTATTTTCTCGACACATTGTCTGCGACAAATCTTTCATTAAACCTCTACGGCGATTCAGTTAGATCAATTATAAGAAACGATACGGCTGAAGCGTATTATTTAAGGAATAGGGTGTCTTCCATAAATTATAAAAAAGATGGATTGGTAAATCTGTTCATGAAAACAACCAAATCCGAAATTTCATTGCCGACGGTTTTGCTTTTTTTAGTTCGGCACAAAACATTGTATTTCATGTATATTTCAGTTAGCAATCCGAATGACAAGCTAGATATGACCGTCGTAAACAAACTGATCGATATTCGAACCAATTCCGTAGGAGCTAAATATCGATAGAAAAAACAACCAAAGAAATTAGCGTGCCGTAGGTATGCAACCTAACATAGCGCCGTCGGCTCATGCATGGCGGATATTCCGTACCTAACGGCACCGTTATCGGGTTCGTTTTCTTTTCTACCGATATTTGATCCCTACGGGATCGGGAATTTTTAAACGAGGCTTCCTACTTCAGCATCGGGCTTTCAAAATCCAGCTTCTTCAAGCCGTGCTGCACTTCGGGGCAGCTCATAAATAAATTCCAAAGCAGGCCGCTGCGGTAATTCTCGATCATTACTACTATCGGCCCTTCATCAATGGCCAGATATGATTTGGCATACCAGTTATGCGACTCGCTGAAGGCATCCACAAAACCATAATCACCCCAGATCTTGTCGCCCAAGTCATAATAAAAATGGCGGAGGGCTTTCATCGAATATTCGGGGGTGTAGGGAAATGCGGATAAAGCGGCTGTAGGAGTAATCACCCCCAAATCGTTGGTTGGCGAATGGGCATTATAGCCTTCAAAATTATCGCTTGCGGTAAGGCCCCAGCAGTCGGCGCCGTAGCCTTTGAATTTTTTGGGATTGTCCACGCAATAATCATGGTTGATAAGGGTGTGATTCAGGTTTTGCTCCCAATAATCGGCATATTGATCTTTCAGTCCTTTCGGGTCAAGGCCCATAAAGGAATATTGCGAAAAGAAAAGCGGGCCGCCATAGTCAAAGCCTAATGGCAGCATGTGGCCGTAAAAGGTTTTACCATTTTTAAAGAAATCGCTTTGCGCCCAGCCGCCGTAGTAAACATTTGTGCCGATGGGATAACGGGTGGCGCTCTCGCCCAAAATATAGGTGATCATGCACTCATTAAAGCCGCGTATCGGGAAATTTGCCGCCCAACCATTGTTCGGCGACCAGTGCCAATATAAATTGTCCCTTCCGTCGCGGGTGTACCAATCCCATTCTATATCGCGCCACATATCATTGACAAGGTCGCGTATCCGCCTTTCCCGCCAATCGCTCCCGCTAAAATATTGCCTGGCGCACAGCAGTCCTTCAAAAAGGTACGAGGTTTCAACCAGGTCCCCGCCGTCATCTTTACGCCCAAAACGAATGGTTTTGCCGGTAGCGCCGTTCATCCAGTGTGAAAATACGCCGTGATATTCATCGGCCCTATCCAAAAACTCAACCATTTTCAGCATCCTGGCTACCGCCTGTTCGTGGCTGATCCATTTGCGGTGATCAGCCACGATGAGCGCCATGATACCAAAACCTGACCCTCCCGTCGTTACCGTCTCGTCGCCATAGTCATATGCTACATTGCTGCGTTCACGCGCCAGCCCGCTAACCGGGTGGCCAAAATCCCAGAAATAACGGAACGTTTGCCGTTGCACCACATCCAGCAAGGCGCTGTCAGATAGTCCTTTTATGATGCCTACAGGCTGTATGGCCGTAAAAGCTTCGGGCTTTGGGGCATTTTGTGCAAATGCGCAGGTGGAAAACAGGATGAGTATGGGAAGTATAAGTTTTTTCATTATTTGTTATTAAATCTTTTAAATAAAGCCCGTCAAAGTTTATTTGCCCTGCAAAACCCACTAGACCGTCATTGCGAGGAACGAAGCAACCTCTTCACATGCAAATCAATGGACCGGCGTCTCTGAGTTACCTATCAGCGGCACGTGGGGCAAATGTGCATAACGTTTCGCTGACTGTCCTATGTAGAGGTTGCTTCGTTCCTCGCAATGACGCGCGGGTGAACGTTGTGGGTCTCTGCAAGCGCACTCTACAAATTCGGTCCCGTAAAACCCAAATTCTTCATACCCGTTTTCACCTCGGGGCAGCTCATAAACAAGTTCCACAACAAGCCGCTGCGGTAGTTCTCAATCATGCCCACTATCGGCCCTTCATCTATCGCCAGGTCTGATGTCGCAAACCAGGGGTTATCCAGGTCGAATGCATCGTAAAAACCATATGGCCCCCATATTTTATCGCCCAGCTTATAATAAAAAAAGCGAAGGGCAGCCATGGATTGCGTTGGCGTGTATGGTAACGAGGCGATGGCTGCCGTGGGCGTAATTACACCTTGGTCGCTGGTGGGCGAATTGGCATTATAGCCGTTGGGCACGTCACTGGCGGTAAGCCCCCAGCAATTGGGCCCGTAACCATAATAGCTCGCCGGATCAGCTACGCAATAATTATAATTGATCATCGCATGCGCCTTATTTTGTACATCATAGCTCGCATATGCATCGGACAAGCCATTAGGGTTGATGCCCAAAAACGAATAATGGGCAAAAAACAGCGGGCCGCCTTCCGGCGGGCCCAGAGGCAAAGTCACGCCAAAATAGGCGTTGCCGTTTTTCATGCTGCCATTGCCTGCCCAGCCGTTATCGTAAACCGCTTTTGTTATGGGATAAGTTGTTGACGATGCCGCCAGCGCATAAATTACCAGCGCTTCGTTCCAACCATTTATCTGCATATTGCCTTCCCAGCCAAAGTTGGGGCTCCAATGCCAAAACAGCGTATTCTGCCCGTTTTGGAACCAGGTCCATTGCACATTGTTCCACAGCGTATTAATATCGGTGCGCAATTGTGTCTCGGCTGCGGTGGTTTGATTAAAATATTGTCGCGCCGTAAGCAGTCCTTCCATCAAAAAGCCGGTTTCCACCAGGTCGGCGCCATCATCCTGGGCGCTGAAGGGCACCACCGCCCCGGTCGACCCATTCATCCAGTGCGGAAAAGCCCCGTGAAAGGTTTGTGCATTGTTCTTTAAAAACCCGACTATGGTTTGCATCCGTGCTAATCCCTGGGCGCGGGTAATATAATTGCGGCTTACCCCGGCAACCAGGGCCATGATACCAAAGCCGGAGCCGCCCATGGTTACTACATCGCCCGATGAATTGCGTTCGCGCGCCAGGCCGCTTACCGGATGGCCAAAATCATAAAAATATTTAAACGTTTGTTTTTCCACCAAATCAAGCAACTGGGTGTCGCTAACCAGCGGGAATTTGTTGGTCGTATCGATGCCAGTTTGAAGATTTATGGTTATTGGCGATACCAGGCTGCCGCCGGCCGGGGATTTCAGTCCTGTGGAAACTGCCAGGGTATACTTGTTTAATGCCTGCAGCCCGGCGGGTGTGATCACCAGGGTGCTGTCGCCATTTTGATAAGCCGTTGCATAATTTACAGTCGTACCGGTACTATTGGTAAAGGACACAGCAGCCAAAACAGCCCCCGGATTGAGCGCCGACGAAAAGGATATTTTGATAACAGGCGAAATACTAACGCCTTTATAGTTAAAGCCATTGCTGACGCCATTAACTTTTACGCTGCTAAACTCAAAAGAGGATGGCGCCGGTGGCGCCGGTTTTTGCTGATTCGCCTTGCTGCATGCAGCCAACATAAAACAAATAAATGCTACGCTATAAATGTTTGATCTGCTCTTCACTTTCCCGCCAAATTTAAAGTCACTAAAAAAGTCCTGGTAAAAAAGAGGCTGTCGAACCAACCCGCTCACCGCAGGCAGGCCGACAACCTCACAACCAAATCTAAATCAAATCAATAAATCAATTATCTTCCCAGTTTTTCCAGGTTATACAAAGCTGAAGCTTCAGCAGCTGTTAAAACTGTATTATATATCCTAACATGTTCCATCGCCCCGACCAAATAACTTGCCCAGGGTTGCGAACCGGTAGCTGAAGTAAGGGATGGGTTTGTTTGAAATTGCACTGTCCCGAAAACCATTTGTGAAACCCCTGTCCAATTTAGGGGGGCAAAACCTGTGCTGGTTGCCGTGCCTACGGGTGCACCGTTGTAGTAAACAACCGCTGTAGAGGTCGCGTCGTCATAAGTTACGCCAACCTGGTTCCATTGATTGAACGCGCTGGTAATTACATAATCGCCGGCCCACAGATCGGTTCCGGTAGAGCTTCCGCCATTATCAAACAGGTGCACTTTCAAATTCCCGGATGTTGCGCTTGGCGGGTTTTCGATAAACATATCAAGGTTCCCCCAAAAGTATTGATTGTTAGCAACATCCACGAGGTTTACAATGCCGGTGGTGTTTTCGGGCATTTTATACCAGGTAGTTAGCGTGAAGCTATGCAAAGCCTTAACCGCTGCCGGAACACTTGTAATTACATAGCCGTTAAGCGCGCCCTGTAATGCCTGCCCCGCAATGCCTGCTGTAAAACTGGTGCCGGTTGCTACTCCGGCCGTACCCGATATGCTATCTTTCAAATTGCCGTTAAATGGCCAGTAAGCAACCAAACTGGCAGTTTCAATTTGACTTGAACTGCTGTATCCGCCGAATGACGGCAGTGGCTTCATCGGCGCATAGGTTTTTGGGTCAAAACCTTTCTGACACGCGGATATCGTAAGCACCATAGTAAGGCCCGCAAGGCCTGCCATAAGCTGATTTTTTATTGATCTCATCGTTTTATCTTTATTAAATAATTAATAGCCCGGGTTTTGTGTTAACTTGCCAGCACTCAAATCGATCTCGTTCTGCGGTATTGGCCATACTTCGTTCTTACCTGTTTTAAATCCACGCACACCGAATACGGCCGGGCCCCTTCCCTGGCGTATCACATCAAAATAACGGTCAAATTCCATACCCAATTCTACACGGCGCTCATGGTAAATTGCGGTGCGCAACTGGCCCTGGTCGGTAGTTGTAACTTTGGGGAGGATAGAAGTGTTTCCTTCCCTCGCCCTGGCCCTTACCATTTCAAGCGATACCAGTGCCGCGGCCGAATTACCAAGTTCATTATTGGCCTCGGCGTTCATCAGCAACACATCGGCGTAACGCAAACATATCTTGTCTTGCTGGCAGCCCTGGTTATATCCCGACACATACTCGTTAAACGGCACGTACGATTTCAGGTTGTAATAAGGGTCGGGCGCCGATGCGTCGATCATATCGCCTTCGGGGGTGGTTTGGCCTGTGTAAATAACCGTACCTTTTAGCCGTGGGTCGCCTGTCTCAAATTCTGCTATCAGGCTTGGGCTTGGGTCGTTAAAGCCCCAGCCGCCGGCCGGCTCAGTAACGCGAGGCATCTGCACCTGCGAATATTGCGAGTTTGAAGCGCCCGGGTTGCTCGGGATCAGCATATTCTGAATTTCGAAGATCGACTCCACATTGTTCTTGTTTTGTGTCCTGAACATTTTTTCGTAGTCGGGGAATAAAGAATATACGCCTAAAGCTGTAACCTCGTTGGTGAGCGTTACCACGCCCTGCCAATTTTTTAAGTAGAGGTCTGCCTTTGCGTTTAAAGCCAAAGCGGCGCCCTTGGTTACGTGGCCGATGTCGGCTGCGCCATAAGTAGTTGGCAGCACCGAGGCAGCTGCCGCAAGGTCTGCTTGAATTTGTGCCCACACTTGTGCTTTGGGGGTACGTGCCAGGTTATAGTCGGCAGCGTTTACCGGCGGGTGTAAACGCAGTGGCACATCGCCAAAGGCACGCACCAGCCTGAAATAGTCCCAGGCCCTGATAAACTGCGCCTCGGCCAGGTAACGCGCCTTCAATGAAGCGTCCATATTAATGCCCGGAACATTAGCAAGAATCTGGTTGGCAAAGTTGATATTATTGTACATGCCCGTCCAAAAACCCTCCAATTGTCCTTCACCTGCGGTAACGGTAAAACTATTATACTCGTTCATGAAGGTGGCGTCGGTAGGCACCGAGCCTTTGGTCACATCGTCCGAGCCCATGCTTTCAACTGCTATCGGTGCAAAGGCAATGTCGTTCCAGTTGTGCAGGTCGGCGTACATCGCATTGATCGCCGAGGTTGCATCGTCCTGCGTTTTCCAAAACTGCGTTGCCGCTACCGAAGTTGCCGGCGCAACGTCTAAGAAGCTCTTTTTACATCCCTGTACCACGAGCATAGCAGCTATCACTCCAAATCCGGTTGCTGCCAGTAAGTAAAGTTTTTTATTTTTCATCGTATGTCGAATTAAAATGTAACGTTCACACCAAAGTTATAAGTAGCGTATAACGGATATACGTTGGCATCGATGCCAAGGTTGGTTGGACCGCCGCCAACTTCGGGGCTAAATCCTTTATAACCAAAAATATTGATGGCATTTTGCGCATTGGCAAATAGCCTTATGTTCTGTATTTTCCATTTGCGCAGCAGATCGCCCGGCAGCGTATAGCCAAGCTGTGCATTCCTTAACCTGAAATATGCGCCGCTGGTAACAAAAAAGGAGTTTGGCGCTGAATTTGCGGTCGACCCGATATTTACCGAAGGGTAAGTGTTTGAAGTGCCGTCGCCGTGCCAGCGGTTCACATAAAAATCCTCGCTAAAGTTCTCATTCCCGAAACGCTCTGCAATGTTTGCATTGTATATGCTCACGTCAGCCCTGCCCTGAAAATCGAGCTCAAGGTCGAAGTTTTTATATTTTACATTGGTGTTAATACCGTATTGGTATTTTGGATTTGGATTACCCAGGTTCACGCGGTCGGTGCTGCTAATTTGACCGTCGTTGTTAGTATCCTGGTAAATAAAGTCGCCTGGTTGAGCGCCCGGTTGAGCTGACCCGGCTATTTGTTGAGCATTTTGGAAAACGCCTATAACCTTATAGCCAAAAAACTCGCCGATCGGCTGGCCTACAACGGTGCGTGTAGCAAGCGCACCGTTGGTAATACCGTTACCGCCACCGTATATCGGGTTATTACCGCTTATTACCCTGGTCACCATATTATCGTTTATAGCCAGGTTGGGGCTGATAGAATAAAACCAGTTTTGATTGATTTGCTGCCTCCAGGTAAGGGTAAATTCGAAACCGCGGTTCCTGATATCGGCCTGGTTGGCAAGCAAACCGCCACCGGGCCCGTTTTCCCCGGTTGAGCCCGGAATCGGTACAGTAAATACGGCGTTTTGGGTGGTACGGTTGTAATAACCTGCTTCAATTTGCAAATGATCATTTAGTATGGTAGCCTCGATACCCGCATCCGTTCCGATTGACTTTTCCCACGTTGACGTAGGAGGCACAACGGTATTGATGCTGGCGCCGGTATAAGCCGTTTGCGGATTACCGAATATGGCTGTGTATTGACCAGGGTCTTTAGTAACGACAAGAGTATTGAGGTTGACCGGCACGTTAGCGTTACCCAACTGGCCGTAGCTTGCCCGAAACTTTAAATTGCTGAAAAAATGCTGGTCTTTCATAAAAGACTCATTACTGATAACCCAGCCGCCGCCTATGGCCGGGAACCATCCGTACGGGTGAGGCCAAAACTCGGATGCGCCGTCGCGGCGTATGGAGGCATTGATCAGGAACCGCCCGTCGTAGCTGTAATTAACGCGCGCAAACTCGCCAATTTTTGTATCGAGAAACTGGCTTGGCTGCGGATAGGTAAGCGTTACTTTAGCGCCTGCCGGGAATGAAGTGTGCAGGTTACCGCTCTGGGCGTTGGCAACGCTATCGGCAAATGCATCTGCAAAGCTGGTACGGTATTTTTGGGCGCTATAACCCAACAATACGGTAAACTTGTGTTTTTTGAAGGCCTTATCGTAAGTTAAGGTGTTGTCCCAGTTCCAGTTTCGGTTCTCTGTGTGGTTAACATCTAACGACGAAGTGGTGCTTTGCTGACCACCCGTTGCGAAATAAATGGGCTCATAATGCCTAACCTCAGCCTGGGCTAACTGGCCCCCAAAACTCATACGGAATTTAAGGCCCTTTATAATTTCCCACTCGCCGTAAACATTACCCGAAAGCTCTTTATTTTTTGATTTCTGGTGAAAAAAGTCAATTGTCGCTTCAGGGTTATAATTTGCACCGCCACCTACGTTGTAGTCTGCCGGGTCGCCGTAGGCTCCGCTGCTGTAAAAAACCGGAACGATAGGAGCGGCGGTATACATTTGATGGAATATCTGGTTGTCGATGTCGGCCGACTCGCTTGATAATATGTTTGCTGTAAAGCCAATCTTAACGTTTTTTGCGACCTGCAAATCATTAGTGGCATGAAACGTATAACGTTGATAGTTGTTGGTTTTTACTATGCCATCCTGATCCAGGTATCCAAATGAATAATCGTAAGTATATTTATCGCTGCCGCCATTCACTGAAATTTGATGATTAGTAACAAAAGCGTTCCTTAAAATCTGGTCATACCAGTTAGTGCCGGTGCCATAGGCATTCGGGTTTGTGCTAAAGGCGGGCGTTATGTTGTTATCAGCATACAGTTCATTAATTGCGGTAGCATATTGTGTGGCATTAGCCATTTGCACCTGGTTAGTAACCGATTGCCAGCCCGCATAAGCATTATAATTTATCGTCGGTTTGCCTTTCCTGCCCGATTTGGTAGTGATCATGATAGCGCCCGCTCCTGCGCGCACCCCAAATATAGCAAGGCTCGAGGCATCCTTTAAAACTGTTATGCTTTCAATATCATTGTCGTTAAGGAAACTGATATCGTCATACCAAACCCCGTCCACAACGTACAAAGGCGTGGTATTACCATACACCGTACCAAAACCGCGGATGGTAATTTGCCCCACTGAGCCTGGTTGGCCGTTATTGATAACATCAACGCCTGCAACTTTACCCTGCAATGCGCTGACCACATTTGTTGATGCTTCCTTTGCAATGTCCGATCCTTTTACATTTGCTACCGCACCCGTATTGTCGATCTTCTTCTGGGTGCCGTAACCGATAACAACTACCTGGCTTAGTTCGTTGGCTGAAGCATTCATACGGACATCAACGGCGTTCTTTCCATTCAGCGGAACTTCCTGGGGCGCGTACCCGATATAAGTAAATACTAAAGTTGCGTTTGATGGAGCGTTTATCGAAAACGAGCCATTTACATCGGTTTGGGTACCTTCGGTTGTTCCCTTTATTTTAACGCTTACGCCTATAAGCGCCTCGCTATTGGCCTGGTCCAAAACCTTACCTGTTACCGTAATGTTTTGTGCAAACGCAATTGTTGTGACAAAGGAAAATAAAAGCACCAGCCCCGAGATTGTAAAAATTCTCTTCATAGTGGTTAATTAAAAATTAAGAATTAAGTTTAGTAAAATTGGTTTTTTGCTCTTCGAAGTTGAGGAGATAATATAATTTTAACAAGAAATGTTCCTCAACATTATTACATCACGTAACAAACACTTTCTCAAACTGTTTTTAATTTTTTTGCAATGATTTGATTTTAAGTAACTTAATTACAGTTAGTGTATTCGTTACATACTACACGAGTCAATGATGTGGTACTACAGCCAAAACAGGGTTTGAGAGGTAATGATGTAGTGTAATTGCCCTATGAGAAAGTGAGCGAAAGTTTCTCATTTCTCCGGGTTAATCACAAAGGAAGATTTTTTAATAAAGAAATGAGGTCAGGAATCTATTTATCGCTGTAGTGTCCGAGCGCAGAAATTACCGTGACGGTGACGATATTGTCCTCAATAATATAAATCAACCGATCTTTTTTATTGATTTGTCTTGACCAAAATCCGGACAGTCCAAATTTTAGTTTTTCAGGTTGGCCAATGCCTGTTTCAGGATGTTCAGATAATTCTTCAAATATCTGGTTTATTCTTTTTATGGAACCCTTATCGCCAGATTTATAGTGTATCTGCAAATGTTTTTGAGCCGTCTTTTGAACCTCTACAGAATACTTGGCCATATATTTTTAGGATCCTTAATAGTCACTACCTCCCCCTTTTGGGCCTGCTTATAACTTTCTAGTATCATGGCAACGAACTCAGGATTATAAGGTTCTTCTTCCTTTTTAAAAGAGACATCCAGCGCTTTCAATATTGCTTCGACGGTTGCCAATTGTTTTCGGCTCTTAGGATGTACGATCAATGTTTCCATACACAAAATTAAAAAATAAAATTAGTATTACAGCTCAATCAAAAACTCGGTCAGGTTTTTATCGTGCTCCAGGTTGAGTTTTTTACGCAGGCGGTAACGGCGTATCTCAACGCCGCGCAGCGAGATATTCAGTAACGAAGCCATTTCCTTACTGCTCATGTTCATCCGCAGGTAGGCGCAAAGTTTCAGGTCGTTGGGTACCAGGTCGGGGTGGCCGGCCTTTAGCTTTTTAAAGAAATTTTCGTGCGCTTCATTAAAGCTGCGTTCAAATATGTTCCAGTCGCGCTCATCGTTCATTCCTTCGTTGATCACTTTTTGAATGCGCCGCAGCTGGTCCTCAGCCAAATGTTTGCCCGAACCATCCTTCAAATGAGCAAGTTCTTCGCTTATTTTTTGCAGCAGTTCATTTTTGTACACCAGGTTCATGGCGGAATTAGCAAGCTCACGGCTTTTACCGGCAAGGTCGGCCTGCAGTTGTTCATTCTTAATCGTCACAATCTGCTGCTCATTGGCGATGGCTTCCTGTTTCAGAAATTCGCGCTGTTCATGCTGTAATTTTTCCTGTATTTCGGCCTGGTGCTTTTTCAAATTCAGCCTGTAATAGTACCTGAAGGCATATACGGCAACGATAAGCAGCAGGAAATATATAACCCGCGCTGTTGTGGTAGCATACCATGGAGGCAGCACTGTAAAATTGAAAACCGTAACCTGCGACACATTTTCGTCGTTGATCTTTGCCCGAACACTAAATTTGTAAGCGCCCTGGGTTAAATTTGTAAATTCCCTCTGGGTTTGGGCCGTCCAATCGCTCCATCCCCTCGAGTAGCCATCCAGGTAATACTGAAATTTGATCTTGGCCTGCCGGTAATAGGGCAGGGAATAAGATATCCTGATGTCGTTTTGCGAATAGGGGATTTTTACTTCGTCGGCATTCTCGTTTGCGGTATTTTCACTGATCACCGAAACCTTGTCGGTAATATCTTCCAGTTTCCTGATCAGCACCGGCGGAAGATTTATTTTCTCGGGCAGCATAGTTTGGTTGTCGTCAAGTATCACGAAACCATCGTCGATGCTGATGAGGTAAATGGAATTGTTGATCAGGTTGATATTCTCATAATGCTGCACCATTTGCCCATTAAGGCTGCTAAAGCGGTTGGAATCGATGCTTAGCTTGCCGGGCACCGAAAGGTCGGCCAGCGCCACCCGCCCGTGGTTGATGAACCAGTATTTTTTCCCAATGGCTTTTATAATTTTATTCGACGAAGCAAAGGTGCCCAGCATTTTGTTGAGTTGTGTATACTTCTCGAACCGGTCGCTGATGTCGTCATAAATGCAAAAGCCGGAGTCAGACGAAAAAACAATGCGATTATCCAGGTTAAAAACGTTCACATTATAACTATCCGGTAAACCTGAGCTTTTGTCGTAATATTTTTGGCTCACAACATGACTCAGGTCGTCACTCAACGTGATCTTATAAATACCCTTATAAGCGTGTCCCACCCATATTTGTCCTTTACCGTCTTCCTCAACATACCGCGAAGGCTCGCCAAAAACCTCTACTTTATGATCAAACACCCAGTTACCGGCAACATCTTTCCGGTAGATCACCAGGCCAGTGTAGGTTCCCTGGATGAGCAGGCTATTTCTGAACTTTTTTATCGTCCACCCCCCGTTCACGGATGATATCCGGGTGATGTATGCGCCATTGACCTGGAAAGTTCCTTCGTTGTGCCCGCATAGCAAGCGCCCGTCGATTAGTGAAAGATCCCACACTTGCCCTTGGGAGCCGGGTATGAGCTTAAAATCAAAACTTTGCAGCAACTGGTTATTGCCACCGGGCAGCCAGTCGCTGTAGAAAAGCCCCTGGTTGGTGCCGAGGTATATTTTATTATTAAAGATAATGCTGGAGTAAACGGTACCGAAGCGGCCTGTTTTGTCGAAATAAAAATAAAGAGGCGAGTTCACCTCAATTCGGTCGATACCATTATCCAGCCCGGCCCATAAATTTTGCTCCGGGTCGGTAAACAGGCTCAGCACGGTATTATTCTGCATCCCACTTGATTTATTGATGTGCTGAACTACCTTGCCGGTAGTATCGACAATAACGATACCGTTCAGGATGGTACCGAATGCAAAATATTTCCCGGGTATTACCGCGCCGTTGTTCAACTGGTAGGCTTTCAGGAAATCGTTTGCCTGGTTATTCCACGGCGTTATCTGCTTGCCGTCGTAAATTAACAGACCATTACTACCGGTGCCAATGAGATATTTATTACGCTGAAAAGGTAGTACCGACAGCACTCCCGAGCTGCAAGGCTCCAGGCTGCCGTTAATATATTCAAGATTATTGCCTTTAAGTTCAAACAACCCTGCGCCCACCTCTTCTACAAAATACCGGCTGCCTACTTTGAACAGGAAAAGATACGGCTTCGGTGCCCTGATAACGGTTACTTTACCACCCGAATAAATAAATATCGCCCCGAAAGATTGAAAAATAATCCTGTCGCCGTCAACATAAATTTTCCATATCTCCTCATTCGGCAAATAGGTTTTTCGTACCAGCGGGATAAGGGAGTTATATCTTAAAAAGCCCTGCTTATCCTTTTGCCAATAACCAAACTCGCCAAAACCGCCTGCATATATCTTTCCTTTGCCGTCAGCCGCCACCGTGCGTACAATCAGGCCATTAGGCATGCGGTACAATTGCCAGTATTTTCCATCAAAAGCAAGCAAGCCCTCGGCATTGCCAAAATACATGATGCCATGTTCGTCCCTCGTAACGCTCCAATTTTGGTTGCCGGATTGGTACTGCGCCTTGGTATAATTTTGCACATAAGGCACGCCAATGCTTTTTATGTCGGCGGCTTTAGCTGCTACCAGCCAGTACGACAAAACGAAAAAAACAAACAGGCGAAGTTTACACATTGGCTCAAAAACAAAAAGAGATGCAAATTATTGCATCTCCGCGAAAATAAGGTATCGAAATGAGATTTCGTAGAGACGCGATGCATCGCGTCTCTAACCAAGGGTTATTCAGTCACTATTTTTGCCCGCTTTGCCATATTCACTGGCTGCGGCACCTTCACGTAATACCCCGTACCGTCATATGCCCGTTTGCGCGGATGGTCCTGGCAGGCGGCACTGCAGCAGCCTTCCATCTTTTCGCCGCATTCATCACACTGGGTAAAATGTTCGTTGCATTCGGGGTTGGCGCAGTTGATCATTTTGGCAGTGGTCTTCCCACAGTTGAAGCAGGTAGAAACCACAACCGGGTTAACACTGTTCACATCAATCGAAAGCCGGTTATCAAATACATAGCATTTGCCTTCAAAATCGGCTCCGCCGGCTTCTTTGCCATATTTTATGATGCCGCCGTGAAGCTGGTAAACATCTTTAAACCCTTCATGTAACAACAGTGCCGATGCTTTTTCACATTTAATGCCGCCGGTACAATAGGTAAGTATCTTTTTATCCTTGTATTTAGCCAGTTCATTGATCTTCTCCGGGAAATCACGAAAATTTTCAATATCCAGCGTAATGGCGTTTTTAAACTTGCCCAAATTATGTTCATAATTAGAGCGCACGTCCAGGATCACCACATCTTCATCATCCTTCATCGCCAAAAAATCTTTTGGCTCCAAATGCTTGCCGGTTTGTTTCTTTGGATCGATGATATGCGGATCGCGCAAACCCGAATGCACAATTTCGGACTTATAACGGACGTGCATTTTGATGAACGATGGCTCGTCCACCACATCAACTTTAAAGTCGATCTCCGCAAACCTTGGATCGGCGTGAAGAGTATCCGTATACATCTCACAAGCTTCAGCAGTGCCCGAAACCGTTCCGTTCAAACCTTCCTCTGCTACGATAATGCGGCCGGTTAAACCTAAGCCTTTACAAAATTTTAAATGATCGGTCGCAAATTGCTCCGCATCTGCTATTGTTGAATAACAATAGTACAGTAGTGTATTATACTTTGCCATAACTCATTGATGCCGCTGCAAACGGTGTTAAATGAGCTACAAAGATAGATATTTTGAGGTGAAAGGCGAAAGGTAAAAGGCGAAAGGTTGACCGGGTCCAAAACCTTTTGTTGACGCCTTTTTAACTCAATCAACATAATCAACCCATTCAACTCAGTCAACTCCTTATTTCAACCCAATAAATATCCTGAAACCTTTAAGATAACGGCGGTTACCAAGGTACGATACGCCGTAGTCCGCACCATAACTAAGTCGCTTAAGGCCAAAATAAAATTCAGAATAGTTTGGATGCGAACTGTAAGTGAGGTAATTCGCGCCAACGACTTCTTCCAGCTTAAAATTCCTGAGTAAGGGTACATTATCCAATATGGCGCCCGCAAAATTGTGCTGGTAATGTACTTCTAAAAAAGGCTCGCTCGTGCTGAAAGTATAAAAAGGCAGGAAGTGAAAGACGCCGACATAGGTTGGATCAGAGGTAGTACCCTCGTTACCATAAAAGTGATTGTAATCGGTATAATAAAGGGCTTGTTTGTTTAAAAAGCCGCCTGCCCTGATCACAAACGCTGAATGGCCAAACAGGCCCATGGGTATCCGATCGTCCCTGACATCAACGCCAAGAAAATCAAAATTGGCGGTTGAATTGAATACATTGTTTATGCCCTTTCGATAATCAATTGTTATCACCGGGTACAGCGACGGCAGATATACCCTGCCGGAAGGCTCCGTAATGTATTCCTGGTCGAAAGTAAACCGCAGCGAAGTGTTCAGGATCATTGCATCGTTTTGCGGGAACAAAATGGAATGGTCATAAACAGGCGCGGTTATCGGCGCCAATGGGTTATTGGAAATGTAAGCCAGGCCTTTGGCTGTGAAAATATGCTGATCGGATGTATTGTATAACTGCGTTCGCTGGGCGTATGACAGGTTTGCTGTCCACAAGATACCTCTTGTCAATTCGCGCTGGTAACCCGCGTCAACAAATTTCGACCGGTAATATTTCACAAAGTTCTGCTCGCTGAGCAGGGTACTTAATGTGTTAAAGTAAAGCGAGCGGGTACCAAGGCTGTTCAGGTCAAGCAAATCATCGCCAATATCAAAGAAAATTCTTCCCGCGTTTGCCTGGTCGTAAGTATACGAGGTATGAATATTGGCATTAAACAGTTTGTCCGAAAACCCATAGCGTACACCGGGCGTGATACTGAAGGATCGGTTATCTTCAAAAGTTTTAGTATAAGTGCCCCTTAGGTAAAAACCCCATCCTTCAACAGTGTTATAATAAACACTCTGCGCCAGCGGATATACAAAAACTGTATCCTTATAATCTTTGTAACTCGCCGTATAGCCGTCCAACAGAAAAGGCAGGATACTGAATGTATTGTTGTTGTGCTGGATCGAATCACGGTATTTTTGGGTTTGGGCAATTTTAAACAGGCTGTCGCTCCTATGAAAGTTGTATATTTCTGGTTGCGTCAACGGCACCTGCCGGTTTTCTGCCCAAAATGAAGCGGTGCGCGTTTTGGCCGCTGTATCCACATGCAATACCTCGCCGTTAAAATAATCTTTTTCAAAAGGCGTATCTATTTTGTAATGGTTGTAGATTCCCAGGTAGTACCCTTTGTATTTCAGTCCATACACGTCCGCCTGGTACCGGTATTGAAAAGCTATCGGCGCCCAGGTATTTTTTACGGGGATATATTGCTGGCTAACTTTCAGCGTGTCTATAAAATTCAGATTGTTCTCTTTTTTGGTTAGGAACAGGTCCACGCTGTAAATGCGCCAATCGCCTTCAATAATATAAATGCTGCCATGGAAGGATCGCACGCTGCGGCGCCTGGGAATAACCTGTATCTTGTCTATCGTCTTTCCATCCTCAACAACGCTCCCCAACAATTTATATTTGTAATAAGCCCAGGCATATTTGGCCAGCGGCGAAACAAAACCGTGGCTGTTCAAACCCTCCACTATAAACAAGTCCTCGTAAAAATTCACCTGCAGGTCAGATGCTTTATTATACCCGAATGGCGGATCAGTACCCGATATTTTCGATGCAACAAAAACCTCTTTTACTTTGTGTTTTTGCTCGAAACTGTACGATGATATCGATTCCGACTGGTAGGATATTCCCCTCGAGCCCGTATCCAGTTTCAACAATTTTTGCATCCCTTTTCCCAGCAGCGTTTTAGGCGTGTCGGTAATGGTCTTTACCCCTTTTATATAAACAGTACACGAATAGTCTTTTATTTCCCTTAAATGATACTTCCGGTTGGTTACTACTTTCCGCATGATCTCCGCCGCCGGATCATACTTTTGGCTTCCGTTTACCTTTCCGGGTATCAGTTTATAGGGATCTTCGGTCATTTGAACATCCTGCCGCTGGTCGCTTCCGTTAATGTGCTCATGTTTAGTAACCAGCCTATAGCCCACAAACCGGTAAACAATATCGCAATTGCCGCTTTTTAGCTTAAAAAAATAGTCGCCGTTTTCATTGGCGGTTGTGCCGTAAGTCGAGCCTTGCACGTAAACGGATGCAAATGGCACAGGGTGCCCATTTTGATCGGTAATATGGCCTGATAAAGCCGTTTGTTGTGCGGATGCGATAAAAAACCCGGTGATCAACAAGGTAGTTAGTAATATTTTAAGCATGTATTATATGTTAAGTAAATATTAAGCCTAATTGTTTGGGGTCCCTATGATATCGCTCCAGTTTAAATTTTATTTAAATCAGCATGTGGGCTTTAATTTTTAATTTTGCCCGATAAAATCTGGATTATGTACAACACACTGAAATCTGTTTTGGAGCAGGAACTTGCCGAAATTGAAAAAGCCGGCCTGTATAAAAGAGAAAGAATTATCACTTCGCCGCAGGGCGCTGATATTACCGTGCAGGGGGATAAACACGTTATAAATTTCTGCGCCAATAACTACCTTGGGCTGTCCGGCAACGCCAAAGTAATTGCTGCCGCGAAGGAGGCATTGGACACACATGGCTATGGCTTATCCTCGGTGCGTTTTATCTGCGGCACCCAAGACATCCACAAGTCGTTGGAAAAAAAGATCGCAGAGTTTTTGGGGACAGAAGACACCATCCTTTACGCTGCTGCCTTCGATGCCAACGGCGGTGTGTTTGAGCCGCTTTTTAATGAGCAGGACGCCATTATTTCGGACGAGCTGAACCATGCCTCCATCATCGACGGCGTGCGCCTGTGCAAGGCCCAGCGCCAGCGCTACAAGCACGATGATATGGCCGACCTGGAAGAAAAACTAAAAGCCACCGAAAGCTGCCGCCATCGCATCATTGTTACCGACGGCGCGTTCAGCATGGACGGTACCATTGCACAACTCGATAAAATATGCGCCTTAGCCGAAAAATATAATGCATTGGTAATGATCGACGAAAGCCATTGTTCAGGCTTTATGGGCAAAACCGGGCGTGGCACGCACGAGCATCACAACGTGATGGGTAAGATCGATATCATCACCGGAACGCTTGGCAAAGCGCTTGGCGGTGCATCCGGCGGATTTACTTCCGGCCGGAAAGAGATCATCGATATGCTACGGCAGCGCTCAAGACCTTACCTGTTCTCCAACACACTCGCGCCATCCATTACAGGGGCATCGATTGCGGTTTTGAAGATGTTGAGCGAAACTACCGGCCTGCGGGATAAACTGGAGAAAAACACGCAATACTTCCGCCAAAAAATGACCGAAGCCGGCTTTGATATCAAACCTGGCGTGCATCCTATTGTGCCGGTGATGCTTTATGATGCCAAACTGGCCCAGGAATTTGCTGCAAAGATGCTGGAAGAAGGTATTTATGTCATAGGGTTTTACTACCCGGTGGTACCGCAGGGCAAGGCACGTATCAGGGTGCAGCTATCCGCGGCGCATGAGCAAGAGCATTTAGATAAGGCGATCGCTGCGTTTGCAAAAGTGGGGAAAGAATTAGGGGTGATAAAATAATACGTATGAATTATTTATATTTGTACGTATAAATTGAAAGGCCATGGCGACTACAAAACTTACTTTGAGCGTTGATAAGGACACCATTCAAGTTGCGAAAAGAGTGGCAGCTGAAAGCAATATGAGTTTGTCCAAATTGTTTAAAAAACTGATCAGGGCAGCTGACGCCGAAAAAACCAAAAACGACCCTGTATTGGAGAAAATAAGAAATACAGAAGTCCCTGACTGGGTGAAACAACTGGTGGTAGTAGACAAACCAACGCCGGATTTTGATCATAAAGCGGAATACAGAAAACACCTTGAGGAAAAGTACGGCGTATGAGATCATTATTTATTGACTCAGACATACTGCTTGATTTAATTTTGAAACGAAACCCGTTTTATGAATGGGCTTTAGGATTATTCTTTTTGATCGATGAAAAAAAATATTCAGGCTGCACTTCTGTACATTCGCTGTTAAACGTTCATTATATCGCAAAAAAAACTGTCGGCGAAAAATCTGCAAGGGCCTCAATAAAATTATTATCAAACAAAATAAATATTGTACAGGAAAATTTGTCAATCGTCGAAAAAGCATTAGAATCGGATATTAGCGATTTTGAAGATGCTGTTCAGCACTACGCCGCAGTAAGCGCAGGTACAAATTTCATCATAACAAGAAACATTAAAGATTACAAACACGCGGCCATCCCCGTTTTAACGGCCGAACAATTTTTAAGACAACTATAATGCAGTCCGAAATAGATCAATATACTACCGAGGTCAAAAACTTTAAACCCGCCAATGCCGATGCACTGGAAGCCTTCCGCATTAAGTATTTGGGGACAAAGGGCATCATTAAAGATCTTTTTGAACAATTTAAAAGTGTAAGCGCCGAAGAAAAACGCAACTTGGGTAAGGTGTTGAACCAGTTTAAACAACTGGCCGAGGAAAAATACAACGAGCTAAAAGAGCTTCTTAATTCCGAAATCGAATCCCGCACGGGCGGGACGAAATCCGAAATCGATCTCACTTTACCCGGCGATGGTTTCGAAATCGGCTCGCGTCATCCTTTGTCGCTGGTCCGGTTGGAGATCATCGATATTTTCAAGCGTCTGGGTTTCGTGGTGGCAGAAGGCCCTGAAATCGAGGACGACTGGCATAACTTCTCGGCGCTTAACTTCCCCGAAGAGCACCCGGCAAGGGATATGCAGGACACTTTCTTTATCAAAAAGAATAGCGGAAAAGATGATATTGCCCTGCGTACCCATACCTCGTCGGTACAGGTGCGGATGATGGAGAACGGCAAACCGCCGTTCCGGGCCATTATGCCGGGCAGGGTTTACCGTAACGAGGCCATCTCAGCCCGCGCGCATTGCTTTTTTCACCAGGTGGAAGGTTTGTATATCGACGAAAATGTGTCCTTCGCCGACCTGAAACAAACGCTTTACCACTTTGTGCAGGAGCTTTACGGGGCCGATTTCAAGGTGCGGTTCCGCCCCTCCTACTTCCCTTTTACCGAACCATCTGCCGAAATGGATATATCCTGCACCATTTGTAAAGGTGCAGGCTGCAACATGTGCAAATACACCGGGTGGGTGGAGATATTGGGCTGCGGCATGGTCGACCCTAACGTACTGGAAAACTGCGGGATCGACAGTAAAAAATATACCGGCTTTGCCTTTGGTATGGGTATTGAAAGAATAGCCAATTTAAAATATGTAATACGCGATTTGCGTTTATTCTCAGAGAATGATGTGCGCTTTTTGAAACAGTTTAAAACTGAGATCATATGAAAAAATTAATACCCCTGGCGCTTATTGCGCTTTTATTCAGTTCCTGTGTTAAAACCGGGGCCGATATCCCCAACGTTGCCGTAAATTTTGCCGATGCTACCACCGATCCCCGCCTTAGCGCGTTGAACGTGCCCGGCGGAGCGGTGTTGATCAATGGTTATGGCGTTGCCGGCCTGATCTTATACCGCGAAGCGGATGGCACCTACGCCTGTTACGACCGATGCAGCACCGTTAACCCGCAAAAACTGTGTGCCGTAACGCTTAACGCAGGTAATTTTACTGTTACCGACCCCTGCAGCGGCGGCGAATGGACCCTAATTGATGGCAGCCCTGTAAAGGCGCCCGCAACTGTTTCGCTGAAACAGTATAATATTACGGTAAGCAATTTCGAAATTTACGTATCGAACTGATACATGGAAGCTGAAAAAATTAAAGAAAGCATTAAGCGCGCCGCGCAGGACTTGTTCCGCAAATTCGGCTACCACAAAACCAGCGTAAACGAGATCGCCAAAAAAGCCAGGATCGCCAAGGCTACCATCTACAAATATTTCGACAGTAAAGAAGCCGTGCTGCATGTGCTCCTGATGGATTACATTAAGACCAGCGTAGACGACCTGGTGCACAGCAGCTCTGCCGACGACGAGGAGGCGCACCTGAACAGCCTCATCATGAAAACCTGCCGCCTCAGCTATACCGTTTGCAACGAGTTTATCGGCTGGGACTTTATCAGGGAATCCGCCAACTCGCAGGAATTCTTAAAAAACCTGTCCAATGAGCTGGAAGAACTACTGATGAGTTCATTTTCCCAACTGAGCGGCATCCGCAAACAGGAAAACTACCAGCAGCGCCTGCGCTTCCTCATAAAGTGCAGCAAAAGCATCGTGTTCAGCTTTGCTTTCACTTCCGTAAGCGATTCGGACGTGCGTAAGAATTTTGTTTCTTTTCAGAAAGAGATATTGCCTTATCTGGTGAAGGCAGCGATAACGATTTGATTTCGGATTTTTGCCCTCCTGTCATTTCGACCAACGGGAGAAATCTTCGACGCCAGGCATGCGAACTATGCAGACGGTAATGTCAACTGGTTAAGATTTCTCCCGTTGGTCGAAATGACAAGCGTTTTATTTTCCGATTTTACCTTTTATCCAATTCCCGACAACTGCCCCCACAACCCCGGCCACCCCTCCCACCAAACTAAACAGCAAATCAAAAAGAACAAAATGAAATATGCTGGTTACATCCGTTTTCCCTTTATAACCTAAATAAATATAAACCAGGAATAAAAAGTAACCGAATATGCCCCCGTTAATCATACTACCACGACGGTTTTTGCTGGTATAGCCTATTATTAATGCGGCAATTGCCCAGGGAAATACATCGTACCAACCGTACATAAAATAATAAGTAATGCCGCCAATCAGCACCCCTAATAAGCCAATAAGTAATTTTTTTATTGTAGTTTCCATATCTGATTTCAAAAAAAATTTTATTCTTCACTAAATATTTTGAAATCAAAGATAAATTAATTTACTTTGCAAAACAAAGTACTTTAATATGGAAGAAAAAAATATCCATGACGACCTAGCCGCCATCCGTAGCGTGATGGAACGGTCGCAAAAGTTTATTTCGCTTAGCGGCTTATCGGGCATACTGGCAGGGATTTATGCGCTGATAGGGTCGGGCATAGCTTTTGTGCTATTGAATGGGCAACCTGTGGAACATACACAAACAGATATTGTTGAGGCTGTCGGGGGAGATTACTCCGGGTTGTTTACATTTTTCAATTTAATTATAACTGCTCTTGCAGTACTGGTAGCCTCATTGCTTACTGGGTATATTTTAACAAAGCGAAAAGCCAAACGAAAAAACCAGGTCGTTTGGGGCCGCATCAGCCGGTCCCTCCTGTTTTATATGGCTGTTCCTCTGGTTAGCGGTGGGATATTCATTTTTATTTTGCTTTTGCGGGGCCACTACGGTATTGTAGCCCCGGCCTCGCTCATATTTTACGGCCTCTCGCTGGTCAGCGCCAGCAATTTTACTTTTACGCTGGTAAAATACCTGGGCCTGTGCGAAATTATACTCGGTTTAATAGCCGCTTGTTTACCCGGCTACGGATTGTTATTTTGGGCGATTGGTTTTGGCGTGCTGCACATTATTTACGGCAGCATGATGTACTTAAGATACGATAGGTGAAAGTTCCATTTGAGAAATTAGATAAAGCGTTTGAGAACCGCCTGCGCTTGCAGATCATGAGCGTACTGATGGTGAACGACCGGTATGACTTCAACTCGCTTAAAGAGCTGCTGGAGACCACCGACGGCAACCTGGCTTCGCACCTTAAAGGGCTGGAGAAAGAAGAATATATCGTGGTGCACAAGGCCTTCCTGGGTCGGAAGCCGAATACGACTTACGAGGCCACTGAAAAAGGTAAAGAAGCATTTCGCCAGCACCTGGATGCACTGGAAAAATTGATCAAACAGCAAAAAATAAACAATTAGGGTTTCATTTAAAGTCAAAAATCATGAAAAATCAGTTTATCCTTCTTTTAAAATCAGGCGCCATTGCTGGCAATGCACTTTTTATCCTATGGATGACCTATAACGCAATCGATGAACAGTTTTCCGGCACAGTTCCCGAAAAAATATCTTATATAACGCTCGTTGCGCTGCTCATCACCAATAGCCTACTCCTCATCCGCTCTTTTAAGGCTGAAAGAGCTGAAGCCTGATTTTTTTTATCCTTTCACTCTGAATCACAAAGTACTTTTAACTAAAATAAACATGACCGAACAACCTCAAAACCCATCCAGGTGGAACCAGGATTCCATCTTAATAAAGCTGGGCTTTATTATTGCGCTTGTCCTCTTATTGCTCATCCCTTCCGCATGGATTCAAAGCCTGATCAGTGATCGCGAAAGCTACCAGCAGCAAAACATCAGCCAGGTGGCCGATCAATGGGCCGGCAACCAGTTGGTGCAGGGGCCGGTACTGGCGTTGCCTTATCGCGATATAACGACCGAAAATAACAGCGCCGGCAAACCGGTTACGCACACAACCATCAAAACCTTGTATGTGCTGCCGCAAACCCTGCAGATTAAAGCGGGCATTGAAACGCAGAACTTCAGCAAAAGCGTTTACGACGCAGTGGTGTATAACTCAAACGTTAGCGCGCAGGGGAGCTTTGATAAGCCCGACCTGGCAACTCAACAGATCGACCCCGCTGCAGTTTTGTATGATAAAGCCCGGCTGATATTCAGCATATCCGACCTGAAAGGGCTAAAGGACAACCCGGTAGTGACGATCAACGGGCAGGCCTTCCCGGTTCAACCGGCAGAAAACGCAAATGGGCCGCTGGACAATGGCTTCCAGGTTAATTTCCCGCTGGTTAAAGAACAAGGCCTGTCGTTTAGCTGCAAAATATCGCTCAAGGGCAGCGACGAACTAAACTTTATGGACCTGGGCAAAACCACTTCCGTTGAAATTAACAGCGACTGGAACCATCCGGAATTTAATGGCCACTACCTGCCTGATACACGCCGCTTAAAAGATAAAGGGTTCACAGCCAAATGGCAGATCATGAACTATGATAGCCCTTTCCCCCGGCAATGGACCGATGGCGATTCGGTGCTGACCAACAAAAAGGCCATCAGCGCGTCCTCATTCGGTGTGAGGACAGAGCCGGCTATCGATCAGTACCGCAAGATCACACGGACTGCCAAATACGCAATCCTTATCATCCTGCTCACATTCGTTTCGCTTTTCCTTACCGAAATGATCAAAAAGCAGCGCATCCATGTATTTAACTATAGCCTCATCGGGGCGGCAATGGTGGTATATTATACGCTGTTGCTTTCTTTTTCCGAGCAGATAGGTTATAACTATGCCTACCTCGTGTCGTCGGTATCAACCATCACGCTCATCGCGGTTTTTGTGGCCTCATTGCTGAAAAACCGCGGGATGGCGTTCCTGTTCGCGCTGATACTGTCCATTTTTTATGGGTTTATTTTCATCATCATCCAGCTGGAAGAATTATCGCTGCTGTTTGGCAGCGTGGCCTTGTTCATCATCATTGCGGTGCTGATGTATTTTTCGAGGAAGATCAATTGGGATAAGCAATATGGCGGTTACACGCCCGCGGTTGAGCTATAAAGGCCTTAAACAAAATCTCCAACTCTCCGGTCTCCGCAGGGTCCTCTGCGAGCGACCCTGCGGTGTACGAGGGTTATGGTTCGATCGGACACGGCGCGCAGGGTCCTCCGCAAGAGACCCTCCGGGGATCTAATATAATTACCTTTAAAAGATGCAATGACAGTTTATTGTTTTATTTATGCACTCAAAGTTTGGCTGACAACCATCTTCATTTCGCCCGTCATATTCATATTGACAGAATGCATAATTAACGGCGAGAAAATTCTGACTGACCCCGGCGGCCTAATGATCTGGTATCTAACGGTGTGTTTTTTCACTGTCTTTTGTTCCTTACTCGTCGCATTAATCTTTTGGATTTTCGCCTCGTCTTGTGCCTATTATATATCAAATTCAAAGGCAAGGCTTGCAGCCGTTTTTATATTCGGCTTGTTATTGACTATTGGAACAACATTAATTATAGTTTGTGGATTAAATAATTATTACAAAATAGGCGATATAATCACGACACTCATCCCCTATTGCCTTACCGTTTCATGGTCAATGCTCTTTTTTAGAAAGAAATTGCTGACAGAATATTCTGACTAATAAAATTTAAATTTAAAACGCAATACCATTTTGGTTTTTGGTATATAATCATTTTATTTGTATTAATTTAAAGCTTTTACCGATGAACCGCGAACTACTTGAATTTTCGGACCTAATAGATGAACACTTTGCTATGACCGACCCCGAGCCGGAAGATTTCTGGCAGATGATCATCAATATGTTTATCTAAGCGATACCCGCCACCCATGGTTTGTGTCCCCACAAACCATTTCCCGGGAGCGTCTGTGAGGACACAGACTTAGGAAGCGTGGATTAACTTCTAAAACCTTTTCAACTTGTTACAACCTTTACAACTCATTACAACCTCTGCAACTCATTACAACCTTTACAACAAAACACTAACTTTGCCGCCTGATGAATAAAGGCACGAGAAACAAGTTTTTTGAAGACGTAACCATAATTGATATTGCCGAAGAAGGGAAAGGCGTAGGGAAAGCCGATGATTTTGTGCTTTTTGTGGAAAAGGCCGTGCCCGGCGATGTGGCCGACATCGACGTTTACCGCAGCAAAAAAAACTTCGGGGAAGGAAGGATCACGACGCTTAAACAAGCTTCTCCTTATCGCACCGAACCTTTTTGCGAACACTTCGGTACTTGTGGCGGCTGCAAGTGGCAGCACATGACCTATGCGGCACAATTACAGTTCAAGCAAAAATCGGTGGCTGATGCGCTGACGCGGATCGCAAAAGTCGACTTGGAAGGCATGACGCCTATTATCCCTTCACCTGAGGATAAATACTACCGCAACAAGCTGGAATACACCTTTAGCAACAAACGCTGGCTGACGGATGGCGAAAACCGCACCGATGAGCCGATGAATATGGATGCGCTGGGCTTTCATATCCCCGGCAGGTTTGATAAGATACTGGATGTTCATCATTGCTGGCTGCAGGCCGAGCCATCCAACCGCCTGCGAAACAGCATCAGGGATTTTGCAATAAAACATGGCTATAGCTTTTATGATCTGAAGGCCCACGGCGGCACGTTACGTAACCTGATCGTTAGGACTTCGTCTACCGGCGAGGTTATGGTGATCGTTGTATTCGCCTTTGCTGATCAGGATGAGATCAACAAGCTGATGACTTTCGTGGAAGAAAACTTCCCCGAAATAACCTCGCTGCTTTACATCATCAACCAAAAAAAGAACGATACCATTTTCGACCAGGAAGTAATTGCCTGGAAAGGCCCAGAGTTTATTTACGAAGAGATGCCTGCCGGTCGGACAGGCGGGGACGGCATCAGATTCCGCATCGGGCCGAAGTCGTTTTATCAAACCAATTCAATCCAGGCAAAACGGCTTTACGAGGTAGCCAGAGATTTTGCCGGTTTTAATGGCGATGAGCTGGTTTACGACCTGTACACCGGCGCCGGCACCATTGCCAATTTTATTGCGGGCTGCGTGCGGGAAGTGATCGGTATCGAATATGTACCTTCGGCGATTGAAGATGCGAAAATCAACTCCGCCATCAATAACATCACCAATACCAAATTTTACGCGGGCGATATGAAGGATGAGCTTTCTCCGGAATTTATCGCCAAACATGGCAAACCGGATGTAATCATCACCGATCCTCCACGCGCCGGTATGCATCCCGACGTAGTGAATCGGCTTATGGAAATTGAAGCGCCAAAAATAGTTTACGTAAGCTGCAACGCCGCAACCCAAGCCCGTGATTTGCTGGTATTGAAAGAAAAATATAATATAGTGAAAATACAACCGGTGGATATGTTCCCTCACACGCAGCATGTGGAGAATGTTATTTTACTGGTTTTGAAGAGTTCATAGTTCATGGTTGATGGTTCATAGCAGAAGAAAACCAATGGACTGTAAAATCTTTCAAATCAATTTAATCTTAAAAATCGTGTTCAGACAATGGATCCCGAAGAATTATTTAACGAAGACGGCAACGCTGCCAAGTCCAAAAAGGAAAGCCCGCTGATCAGCCTGGAACGCGACCTGAAGTTCTTTTACGAGTCGATACGCGAAGTTGCGATAGAAATTATGGTGGAGGGCTTATCGCACTACCCTATTTTTATCGCTCACCAGCACGAACTTAGCCTGGGCGAGCTGATCCTGGACCGGAACGATCTAAATACCGAGTGGAGCATCCATGCCTCCACACTGGAAGAGTTTGTGGACAAAGGAGTGATCAAACCAATATTGAAAGATAGGTTTATCAAATCGTATAAAGATCCTTCCGAGTATATGTGCCTGTTTGTAGTAGTGCCCGAAGGCGCAAATTTTGTTTATTATCCATATCCAAAGCAATAATAATCCTTGTTTTGCCGCAACGTTGCAAAGTTGATATGTCGCAAAGTTCCTATCTTTACAGCAGGATTGGTGAAATAACCGTTTAACATTTCAACCTTCCAACATTACAACTTTTCAACAGCCAGCAAATGACCGAAAAGCACCTGCTCATCCTCAACAGCCAGCAAATTGACCAAAAACTAACGCGGATGGCTTACCAGATACTGGAAGACAATTTTGACGAAACCGAAATTGTAATTGCCGGTATTTTACCCAGCGGCGGGAAAGTGGCCGAACGCCTGAAAGCAATACTCGATGAAATTGCTCCGTTTACAAGTACGCTTATCGGTATCGAGCTGGACAAGGACAGCTCGAAACTGCACGCCAATTTTGATTTTGACCTGGAGATGGTATGCAGCAATAAGGTAGTTATTTTAGTGGACGACGTATTAAACAGTGGCAAAACAATTGCCTATGGTTTTGGCGTCTTCCGTGATGTGCCGCTTAAAAAATTGCGCACCGCCGTGCTGATAGACCGCAACCATAAACGCTTCCCGATGACGACAGATTTTGCCGGGATGGCGCTTTCAACGGTATTAAAAGAGCATGTGGAAGTAGTCTTAAATAGGGAAGGCGAAGAGGATGCGGTTTATTTGAGGTAATTGTTTAAATTTGATTTAAGAGTTTATGTCGACTGCAGAAATAAAAAAAACAAAGGCAAATCTGATTGAATGGATCAACCAGCTAACCAACTCCGACACACTTTTTGTGCTTGAAACTTTGCGAAACAAATCAGTCAGTGATTGGTGGAATGAATTATCAGACGCACAAAAGGAACATATAAATGAAGGGCTTGAGGACATAAAAGCCGGACGCGTTATGATTTCAAAAGAAATGTGGGACAGTTTAAACCAACCATAATTTTGTACTACCAATAATTTATTCTGTTCGGGCACGAAATGATATAGCCGTAATCAGAAGATACCTGTTAAATAAATTTACTCAACGAGAGGTCGATAATTTTTTCGAATTAATAAAAAATTTCGAGGCGGTAGTTATTGATCATCCCGAACTTTTTGTCAAAAGTTCGTTGAATAAAAATGTACCCCGTGCTGTTCTAAGCAAACAACTTTCTGTATTTTACAAAGTGAGCAAGAAAAGAATATTCGTAGCAGCAGTGTTGGACAATAGGATGAATCCTAAGAGGTGGCCTTAAAACTTAGCAATCCCTCCACGTTTTCCGCAGTCAAACTCAAGCCATTTGCAATAATATTTGCTTTGCTGTAAAATGGCTCGCGCTCCGCTAATTTTTCTGCAATAAACTGAACCAATTCTTCTCCATGCCGCTCCCGGAGCAACGGGCGCTCGTCTTTTTCGTTTTGTAGTCTGTCGGCCAAAGTTTTGGGCGGTAGTTTGACATAGACAGTTTTTCCGCGGGCTTTCATCCAGTCCATATTGTCAAAAAAACATGGCAGGCCACCACCTGTAGCTATTATCGCACGTTCGGGGTATTTGTGGGTTTTTAAAACTTCGGATTCCCGCTTGCGAAAGGCAGCCTCACCGTATTTCGAAAAATATTCAGCGATAGTCATGCCCTCCTGCGCTTCAAATATATGATCAAGGTCCATAAACATACACCCCAGTCGCGATGCAAGCTTGCGGCCCAGCGTCGTTTTACCGCAGCCCATAAAACCGATGAGGAAGATCAGGCCCAACCTGCCATTTTTCGTATCGCTTTCGTGTCCGCTTGATTCCGTTTCTTTTTTCATTTTAAACTAATGGCTATGCTCTTTGCCCATTGACTATGGTCTCAAGTTAGTTTCACCCTCGGGTCTATCCAAACATAGATCATATCCACCAAAATATTGATCACCACAAAAATAAACGCAATAAATAAGATAGAACCCATGACAACCGGAAAATCCGACATTTCGAGCGCATCCACGGTTGTTTTACCCAAGCCATTATAGCCAAACACATATTCCACAAAAAACGAACCAGCCAGCAGCGATGCAAACCAATTGGCGATTGCGGTAATAACCGGGTTCAGCGCATTTTTAAGCGCGTGCCGGTAAACAATAGTGCGTTTGCTTAGCCCTTTGGCCCTTGCCGTACGGATATAGTCTTTTCCCAACTCATCCAGCATGGCATTGCGCGTTAGCTGCACAATAATAGCCAGCGGCCGCAGTCCGAGCGTAACCATGGGCAAAACCAGGTTGCGCCACGTAACCACCTCGCCTTTAAAGGGATCATAAGTGTACAGGCTGCCCGTCATGTTGAGCCCGGTATATTTGGCCAGCACAAAGCCGAATATCCACGCGATAATGATCCCGGCAAAAAAAGAAGGCGCAGATACCCCAAGCGTCGACAAGCCGATGGCCAGTTTGTCGGCCCAGGTATTTTGGTGTACAGCGCTCGTCACGCCAAAAAATACGCCGATGATAATGGCGAACAACATCGCGGTTGTTGCCAGCACCAGCGTATTGGGTATCACATCCAATAAAAGCGCGGCAACCTCGCGGTGGGTCTGATACGAGCGCCGCAGGTATGGCCACTTGAGCGCTGCAACCCGATCGTTTGAAACCGGGAACAATTTTACATAATGGTATTTTTGCCGCTCTTCGCCATTATCTAAATGGAAGCCAAGCGGCGAAAGGTCATTAATATAGTACAGAAACTGTACAGGAACCGGCTTATCCAGGCCAAATTCCTTACGCACGGCCTGCAGGGATTGCACATCCGCGCGTTGCCCCTGCGTCATCCGCGCCGGGTCCACCGGCAAAATATTGAACAGGAAAAATACCACCACCACAATGCCCAGCATTACTGCCATGCCGTAAAATATTTTGCGGATGAGGTAGCGGATCATTTTTTAATGCTGAAAATATTCTTTGGTTAGCTCGTCGATGCCTGGCATGGTCTGGTAATGCCATTTGTTGATGATCGTGCCGTTTTTTAACAACAAAACACCCGGGTTGGCGCGCACCATTTCTTTTAGCGGCACTTCGTCAGCATAAAATATTTCGAACACTAATTTGTGCGCTTTGCTATAGGCTTCGGCCGACTTTGCCGAACTGGATGTTAACAGGATGGTACGTGTGTTAAAGTTTTGTTTTAGATTTATTGCAATTGCGTTTAAGCTATTAACAGCATCGTCGTCTGCTTCATTTAAATTAACGGCAACGATGATTAGATTATAATAAGGGTTAACCAACAACTCATTGGTATAACTATTCCCCTGGGCATCGCTGATACTCAGGTCCTGTATTTTTGGTGTAAAACCTTTTTTGACAAGACGACTTACCGGTTCGCCAACAACTTGCCAGTCATTGTCCTTCCAAATGTTGCTTTTTAGGTATTCCGTATTGGTCATCTCTTTATGAGCGCCCGTTTTTTTGTTTTTAAGCTGATAGGTTATTTCGTATTGGTCGGGCTGGGCGCCGACGGGCGTTTTCATTTCATCAGGGATATTTGCTCCAACTTTATAGGGCAGAAAATCCATCACCGGCAAAAAATTATAGGTGTAAAGGCCCATACACACCGAAACAATGCCTGCCGCAGGCAAAAAGCGGTCGCCGATCTTTGACGCAAAAACCGGTGTTATTTTCGTGCGGTTGGCGAACAGTACAATAATCAGCACCAGCAAAAACAAATCTTTGCTAAATGACTGCCACGGCGTTAACACGATGGCATCACCAAAACAGCCGCAGGTTTCCACCACGTGGAAGAACGCCGAGTAAAACGTTAAAAAAGCAAAAAAGATAATGAGCAGCAACAAGCCCCAGGCAACTTTTACCGACCGCACGCCAATCAGCAACGCAAAGCCCAGCGTAATCTCCAGCGAGCACAAAATAATAGCGATGGTAAGCGCCCATTTATTAAAAAATGTGATATGAAAAACTGCAAAATACTCCTGCAATTTATACGAAAAGCCCAGCGGGTCATTTATTTTGATGAGCCCTGAGAAAATAAAAAGAACCCCAACAAATATTCTGCAAGCCCACAGCCACCAGGGGGCGGATTTAGTACCAGATTTTTTTTTCATTCTTACTTAAAGGTTGTAACGTTGTAATGTCAGACAGACAGACTTACGAAGTTTTAAAAACTTCGTAAGTCTTGCGTTATACCCTTTCAACATTACAACAACCAGTGGCTAAAGATACATTTTTTCGGAAAAAGGCGACCATAAATGCGGGCGGCAGGCTTATTGATCTGAGCAGCCCCAGGGTAATGGGCATTATCAACCTTACGCCCGATTCCTTTTTTGCCGGCAGCAGAAAGCAGAGTGTTGATGCCGCCGTAAAGCAAGCCGGGAAAATGCTGGGCGAGGGGGCAACTTTTCTCGATCTTGGCGCTTATTCCTCAAGGCCGGGTGCTAATGATGTTTCAGTGGAGGAAGAATTGGACCGGCTGGTGCCGGTTGTCGCGTCGATTGTTTCCGAATATCCGGAGGCGATCTTATCCATTGATACTTTCCGCGCAAAAGTTGCGGAAGCGGCTATTGGCGCCGGTGCGCATATGATCAATGATATTTCCGGCGGGCAGCTCGATGAGGGAATGTTTGCAACGGTTGCCCGGCTACAAGTACCCTATATTTTGATGCACATGAAAGGCAATCCGCGGACGATGAACAAAATTGCCGAATATGACGATGTCTATGACGAAGTGTACGACTACTTTGCTGAAAAATACTGCCGGCTAAAGATGCTCGGCGTACACGACGTGATCATTGACCCCGGCTTCGGGTTTGCCAAAAAGCGTGAACATAGCTATGCATTAATGAGCCGGCTACAGGACTTCAACCAGCTGCAATTACCCATACTTGCCGGGGTGTCGCGAAAGACCATGATTTACGGATTGTTGGGCATAACTGCAGAAGAAGCATTGAACGGAACCACGGCATTAAACACCATTGCGCTGACTAAGGGCGCAAACATATTACGGGTGCACGACGTGAAAGAAGCCGTAGAAGCCATCAAAATCTTCGAAGCGTGTCAGCAGGCCTACTGATCCCCCATTTTCTGATAATCTGTAGTACTGATATCCGGGATCAGGGGTTTTAAGGTCAATGTACGGCCATTCAGGGTTATTACAGATTTGAACGAGGTATCCGGGCTAAACCAAATCTCATCATAACTGGTTTGGCCGGTGCTGAAGCCGTTTTTCCGGGTGTGGAAAATCCCCTGCGCCGTGAGCACATTTTTAACGTAACGCGCAAACGTGCTGTCGGAATTTAACTGTAAAATATTGCCGTTGCCCGGTTTATAAACCGAATCGGGCGGATAGATATTTCCTCCATAAACTCTTGTTACTTCCCATTTCCCAAAAAGGGCCGGGGTTAGCGGGTTGCCTTTATTACACGAGGCTAAACACGCAATTACACTTAACAGTAGCACTGATCGTTTCATCGTCTTCCATTTTTTGGTATCTGATGACTATACGAAATGGGTTATCGCAGCGATACAGTTAACTGAAAATTAATACTAACATTATGATATGATTAATCAGCAACCAACTCCATCACTCTTAAAATCTCATCCACATATTCCCTGTTATTAGCCAGGCGCGGCACTTTATGCTGCCCGCCAAGCTTTCCTTTTTCTTTCAGCCAATTAAAGAACGTACCGTCTGGCGCCTTGCGCACAATGGGCCGGCGCAGGGCCATGTCTCTAAAGCGCTTTGCGTCATAGTCGGAATTGACGCGGCGCAGCGTTTCGTCAAGGATGTCGACAAAACGATCAAACTCCGCAGGTTTTTTTTCAAATTCAACGATCCATTCATGCGCGCCGTTCTCATCGCCATTAAAATAAATGGGCGCAGCGGTGTATTCACGTATGATAGCCCCGGTTTGTTTGCAGGCTTCATCCAGCGCCTTTTCAGCGTTATCAATGATCAACTCTTCGCCAAAGGCATTGATAAAATGTTTGGTCCTCCCCGTAACCTGTATGCGGAATGGGCTAAGCGATGTAAACTTCACGGTATCTCCTATCATATATCGCCAAAGGCCCGCATTGGTGCTGATGATAAGTGCATAGTTCTTATCCAGTTCCACCTCATCAAGCGTAAGGGTTTCCGGGTTTTCTTTATGAATATCTTCCAGCCTCAAAAACTCATAAAAAATACCATAGTCAAGCATCAGCAGCATTTCGTCGCGCTCGCGGGTGTCCTGTATGCCAAAAAAACCTTCAGAGGCGTTGTAATTCTCCAGGTAATACATATCATCCTTCGGGATCAGCGTCCTGAACTGTTCGCGGTACGGTGTAAAATTTACCGCACCGTGAAAATACATTTCGAGGTTGGGCCATATTTCCAGCAGGTTGTTTTTTCCGGTGATCTCCAATATTCGCTTAAACAGTAAAATATTCCATGTGGGCACGCCGCTCAGGCTGGTTACGTTAACATCGCGGGTGGCATGGGCCATTTTTTCTATCTTCTCTTCAAAATTTTCCAGCAGGGCAATGTCCATATCCGGGGTGCGGTGAAACTCGGCCCATAGCGGTAAATTTTTCATCAGCACTGCCGACAGGTCGCCAAAAGACGCATCGGCATTCAACTGGCTTACCTGGTAGCTGCCACCCAGCGTCAATATCTTCCCAGTGAACATCCTCGAGTTGGGCTGATTGTTAAAATAGATGGTCAGCAGGTCCTTGCCGCCTTTAAAGTGGCATTCTTCCAGCGCCTCTTCGCTCACCGGGATAAACTTGCTCCTTTCGCTTGTGGTGCCGGATGATTTGGCAAACCACCTGATTTCCGATGGCCAAAGTACGTTGCGTTCGCCATGCAGCATCCGCTCGATATAAGGCTTAAGGGTATCATAGGTTTGAATGGGGACACGTTCCCTGAAATCATTCAGGCTTTCGATGCTCTTATAACCGTATTTTCTGCCCCATTCGGTTTGTTCGGCCCCGGCGATGAGCTGTTCAAACCACTCCTCCTGTACTTCGTTGGGATATTTCATAAAAAGCTCTATCTGGTGGATACGCTTTTTCATGAACCAGGTAAAAACAGTGTTAAAAAGGGCCATAGGCTTGCTATTTGGTATGGTTTCGACAATAACACCTCACCCCAAACCCCTCTCCAAAAGAGAGGGGCTTAAAAGTAGGTGTGCTCTTAAAGTCCTCTCCTTTGGAGAGGATTTAGGTGAGGCGAGCGTAATGCCAGGGTAAACTCCAACATTATTTACTATGTGCAAACGTCTTTCGTTTCAAAACAAAGTTGGCGCCCAGGTAAACCTTCCGCACCATTTCATTCGCCGCCAATACCTCCGGTACGCCCGATTCCAATATTTTTCCCTCAAACAGCAGGTAAGCCCGGTCGGTTATCGACAGGGTTTCCTGTACATTATGGTCCGTTATCAATATCCCGATGTTGCGGGTACGCAATTTAGCCACCATGGATTGAATTTCCTCAACCGCAATGGGGTCAACGCCCGCGAAAGGCTCATCAAGCAAAATAAAATTAGGTTCCGCCGCCAGCGCCCGCGCAATCTCCGTACGCCGGCGTTCGCCGCCTGAAAGCAGATCGCCGCGGTTGCGCCGCACTTTGTGCAGGCTGAACTCATCTATCAACTCCTCCAGCTTTTCTTTTTGCCTTTCTTTGGGCATAGTGCCCATCTCAAGTACGGCTTTGATATTATCCTCAACCGACAGCTTCCTGAACACTGAAGCCTCCTGCGCCAGGTAGCCGATACCTTTCTGGGCCCGGCGGTACATCGCGGCGGTGGTGATGTTTTCATCATCCAGGAATATTTCGCCTTCATTGGGCTTAATAAGCCCCACGATCATGTAAAACGAGGTGGTTTTGCCCGCCCCATTCGGCCCCAGCAAACCTACGATCTCGCCCTGCGAAACGTTAAAGGATACATCGTTAACTACGGTACGTTGTTTATATTTTTTTAGAAGATGCTCTGCGCGAAGAATCATTTTTTATTTACGAATTACGATTTACGAATTACGATTTATGAACTGATTTTTGGATTTACTTGCACGCGACGACCACATCGTAAATCGTAAATCTCAATTCGTAAATCGAATTCCCTTTATATTTAATTGTATAGAACGTTTTTCCCGCCAGATATTTTCTTCAATTGAATAACAAATGTCAAAAGGCACGTCTTTTTTTATTTTCGACAAAAATTCGCCCTGGCCGAAGGCTATACTATCATAACCTGCCGAGCCCTGCTGTATTACCGTCATTTTTAGATGGCTGCCACCAACCAGGCTGGCTGCACCGCTAACATACACATTTCTGCTCAGGAAAACCGGCGCCATATTTTCCGGACCGAACGGTGCAAAGCTATTTAATATCCTGAAAAATTTTGGCCCGATATGGCTCAGGGGCAATTCAGCGTCGATATTTATTTGCTGTATTAATTGTTCGGGTTTAATAGTGGCGCTCACCACTTCCTCAAAGCGCTCCGTAAACGCTTCTATATTTTCAGCCTTCAGTGTCAGGCCCGCAGCATATTTGTGCCCGCCAAATTGAATCAACAGATCGCTGCAGCCGCATAAGGCTTCGTACAGATCGTACCCAAACACCGACCGGGCCGAGCCAGCCACATGCCCGTTCGAGCGGGTGAGCACAATGGTGGGCCGGTAATATTTTTCAGTCAGCCGGGACGCAACAATGCCAATAACGCCTTTGTGCCAATGCTCGCTAAATACCACGGTTGATTTGCGGTTGATCAAAACCTCATCGCTGTCGATAATACCCAAAGCTTCGTCGGTTATCGAAAGGTCATGCCCCTTTCGTTCCTGGTTTTTAAAATTAATTTCAAGGCTTTTCTCTTTGGCGGTTTCCTCATCGGTAGCCGTGAGCAGCTCAACCGCATGTTTGGCGTCGTCAATCCTGCCCGCCGCATTAATGCGCGGGCCTATCTGGAACACCACATCCGCAATAGTATAGTTACCGGTTCTGCCGGCCACTTCCATCAGCGTTTTAACACCCATACATGGGTTGTTGTTTATTTTTTGCAGGCCCAGGTAAGCCAGAACCCGGTTCTCGCCGGTAATGTGCACAATATCGCAGGCTATGCTGATGCAAACAAGGTCGAGATAGCATGCGATTTCCGCAAAACCGATATTGTTCTTTTCACAATAAGCCTGTACCAGCTTAAACCCAATGCCGCAGCCCGATAATTCTTTATAAGGATAGTCGCAATCCGCGCGTTTGGGGTCAAGCACTGCCACCGCGGCGGGTAATTCGGCGCCCGGAAGGTGGTGGTCGCAAATGATAAAATCCACACTCTTTGAATTGGCATACGCAACCTTTTCCACCGCTTTTATTCCGCAATCCAATGCAATGATCAGCGTAAAATCATTATCGGCTGCAAAGTCAATTCCTTTTATCGAGACGCCATAACCTTCAGTATACCGGTCGGGTATATAATATTCAATATTAGGGTAAAGTTTCTTAAAAAAGCTATAAACAACAGATACGGCTGTTGTTCCGTCCACATCATAATCACCATAGATCAAAATCTTTTCACCCGCTGCCATAGCATCTTCTATCCGTAAAACTGCCTTTTCCATGCCGGCCATTAAAAACGGGTCGTGCAGGTGGCGTTCGTCAGGGCGAAAGAAAAGGCGGGCATCGTCAAAGCTCCTGATCCCACGCTGAATGAGCATGGCGCTCAAAATCGGGTCAATACTTAAAGCGGCTGCCAAAGAGTTTACTTCCTCATGATCAGGTGTATCCTTTAAGGCCCAGCGTTTATTCATATCTTTGCTTTCGAAACAGTAAATATAGCTGAAAATAGTGAACGGTGAGAATTGAGTGGTGAGTAGCATTGCGATGCCCGTGTTAAGCTCTTTGAATGTTTAAAATATAGAAATATTTGCAGCTACCCTCTTTCCACCGCAGGCGAAGAGAGGGTGGTCGAGCGAAGCGATGACCGGGTGAGTCGATCCGGCGGACATTGGCGCCAGTGCATGTCGGCGAGTTTACTTACCCCGACTACGCTACGCTGGTCGGCCCTCTCTTTCGCAAGCGGGAAAGAGGGCAAGACTGTCTTTCTATCTTTTGAACATTCAAAGCGCCAATTGTATTCAGGTCGGCGCCTGAAGCCAGCAAGAA
>DASRTD010000173.1:0-36596 GCA_035656115.1 Mucilaginibacter sp. | reverse complement strand
GTTATACGGAAGATCGTAAAAAACAGAAATACCACCAGGTTTAAAGCGGATACCCGCGAAACAGGTATTCGGAACGCTGAAAACTTCATTCGGCCGGGTAATTGTGCCGCCCATGTAAATATTCCCCGGAGAAAGCGGCGTAACCGCATTAACATATGGTGTTGAAGTCCCCATGTTTATGAGAATCTCAGTAGTACAATCCACGAAAAATCTCCTCGAAACCGGGCGGTATATGGAGTCTGTCTCCAATATCCAATAGGCATCAATATATTTTTTTAAGTGGTCGGCGGGCTGGTATTCTTTGTATTTCATCGCGTTTTCAATTCGTCGTTTTTACACAAAATGAGCTTTTTGATTGAAGTTTATTATCGCAAAAAAACACTTTTAGTTATTCGTGTTTTAAAAAGCCATTCCATAAGTCGCGGCGGGTTAGCTCAAATAAACAAAGGTCGTTTTTGAGATACTCATTACCATGAAAAATCACTTTAAAAAAATCATTTTATTGTCTTTTTTAACGGTGACCGACCCGAAATATCTGGCTTAACAAGCGCCTTTTCGCAAACGGTCAAAAAAAACCGGTACGAGGGTTAGCCTATTTTGCACAACCAGTTCACACAAAAGCTGACCAGAACCGTTACACGGTGAAGTTTTTAATTGGCCTAAAATGTATAATTTATGTCCTTTGAGACAATTAATTTAAGCTATAAATTTGTTATGTGAGCTATGATGAATGTATGACCGTTAATGATCAGCAAAGAAAACAAGTTGTAATTGTAGCTATGTCTGGTAACATGCTGCTCAATTTTGCAGGTCCTGCCGATGTTTTCACCAATGCTGATAAATGTTTGAGCTTATCAGGTTCCAAAGAGGGGTATGACGTTTTGATCGTATCTCCGACGATGGACAAGAAGGTTAGCAGCTCAACGGGCATGGAGATAGTTTGTCAATACTGCGCAATGGAAATTACAGCGCCCATTGATACGCTAATAGTAGCCGGCAATGACTTTAACGCGTTAAAAAAATCGGAATACGACGATTTTTTTAATTGGTTATCATTAATAAATAAAAATAACACACGGCGGATCGGGTCGGTTTGTGGAGGGGCATTTGCGTTAGCCGAGGCTGGATTATTAAACGGGAAAAAAGCAACCACTCATTGGCAATTGAGCGAAAAATTAAAGAAGGACTACCCCCTGGTAGACGTGAACAACACTGCGTTTTATACAAATGATGGACGTATATACACTTCAGGCGGGGTATCGTCCGGGATTGATCTTGCGCTTGCTTTGGTAGAAGAAGACCACGGAAAAGATATCGCTATCCAGGTAGCCAGGAAATTGGTTTTTTATTTAAGCAGGCCCGGTTTCCAGGTTCAATTTGGCAACTTGCTGCCAGTTTACGAAAGTTCCAATATAGCCGGAAAACTGCATAATTGGTTTCGTGAAAACCTCCATGAGCCTTTGGATGTAGCCCGGGTAGCTGATCATTTAAATATGAGTGCAAGGAATTTTACACGTGTCTTTCATAAACAAACTGGCGTACCTCCAGCCAAATTCATAGAAAAACTTAGAGTTGAAACCGCGCGCAAATACCTGGAAGATACAGACATGCCATTGGAAAGCATCGCCGAAAAATGCGGCCTTGGCGGCCTGGTTTCAATGAGGCGAACATTTTTGAGGCATTTAATGACTACCCCCTCCGATTATCGCCGGGCTTTCAGAACATCGCTCAAGGTAGTTGGCGGCGACGTTTATTAAACAAACTTGGGTAACACGAATTAATATAAACAAAATGAAAATTGCAATTAACGGTTTCGGCCGAATAGGAAGAATGACCCTTCGGGCATTACAAAACAAGCCAGAAATAGAAGTTGTAGCGATAAATGACCTAACGGATATCAAAACATTAAGTCATCTGCTTAAATATGATACCGCCCATGGGCGATTTCCGGGAGAAGTGCTTGCTGACGGTGATGCTATGACAGTAAATGGGAAACGAATGCTGATGTTAAGTGAAAGAGATCCCGAAAACCTCCCCTGGAAAGATTTAGCTATCGATGCAGTAATAGAATCGACCGGGCGGTTTACAGATAAGACTTCGGCACAATCACATATCAACGCCGGTGCAAAAAGGGTGTTGATCACGGCGCCGGCTTCCGGTGGCATAAAAACAATTGTCCACGGTGTCAATAACGAACTTATAGCGGATGATCAGATTTATTCAACCGCATCATGCACTACGGGCGCCATTGCCCCGGTTTTATATATACTGGATAAGGAATTTGGGATCGAATCCGGCTATATGGTCACCGTTCACGCATTTACAGCTGATCAAAACTTACAGGATGCGCCTCATAAAGATTTACGGCGGGCACGTGCAGCATCTTACTCCATCATTCCTACAACCACCGGTGCAGCCAAAGCAATAGGCGATGTATTGCCAAACTTGAAAGGAAAATTAGATGGTTACTCCTATCGTGTCCCTGTAATTGACGCATCGGTAGTGGATTTGTCAATTAACCTAAAGAGAGATGTAACTACTGCCGACCTGAACAACTTGTTTAAATATTATGCAGGAAACGCGCTGAAAGGCATCCTGGAATACACAGAAGAACCTTATGTGTCCTCAGATATCCTCGGCAACACACACTCATCAATTGTTGATGGCAGTCTTACCAAGACGATAAGCAAACTGGTGAAGGTTGTAGCCTGGTATGATAACGAAGTAGGAATTTCAAACAGGATAGCGGAATTGGTAAGCCAGCTATAAGGTACGGTACATGTCCGCGGGTAGTAAATTGTCGGGTTTATACAAGATGTATCTTCCCCGCAGTATTAGTTTTGCGAGGTAATCGAATGAACAAGGATTGGCCGGGAAATCCGCTGAAAGATTAAAACTGAACAACAATTTAATATTGATATTAGGTGAAAAACATACTTCAATCAACAGCTAAGGTGCGCTTTCAGGATTGCGACCCATTTAATCATTTATATAATACCCGCTATTTGGATTATTTTTTAAATGCAAGGGAGGATCAGCTATTAGATGCTTACAATTTGGACGTTTTCAGTAACATGAACGACGGCGGCTTTGTGTGGCTGGTGTCGAGCAATCAAATCTGCTATTTGAAACCGGCCAATATGGGAGAATCAATTGTAATTGATTCTCAACTTATCGAAGAAACATCCAGGAGCCTTGTTGTAGAGATGCGCATGTGGGATGAGGCGATGACTGAACTGAAAGCAATGCTTTGGACGAAATTTGTCTACTTTAACATAAAGACACAGCGGCCCGCACTCCATCCGGAACCCTTGAGCATTCTATTTAAAGAAGTTGTTTTGCCAGTTGCACAAAACAATTTTGAAGAACGTAAAACTTTTTTGATCCGGCAAACAAGGTAGCAAAGAAACGACGACCGCTATAAGCGGCAGAGGGAGCAAAAAGCTATATCGCCAATGTTTTAATCACAAGTTTAAGCTTATGTGATTCGTTTGCACCGTCCAGCTTTTCATTTCAGGGGATTCAGACCGGAGTATTTTTTAAATTAGCGGGTTAGGTGTGCATGGTCATATCAACCGCCGTCGTAAGCAATTTGTAACAAACTATCCTTCGTATTGACCTGTCGTATCCGTTTGCGAACGTGGACGAACCGCACGATATTAATCAGTTCCTTCGGCGGAATTCCTATGCTCCTGTTAAATATCATTTCAAGGGTCCGCGTCCTCACATTATAATTTTTCGTAATCCGGTTAATCGAGATTATCCCTTTATAATGCGCTATTATTTCGGCTATTTGGCCGCCCGTGAAACGGTTGTTCTTTATTTTTGAACAGAAGAACTTGTCCAATCACTCAGGTAGTTGATCGTCCAAGTCAACTATCGCGTGTAATTCCGGAGCGTGAAATTCGACGACCCGGTCCGCTAACTCGTTATAAGGAAGATCATAAAAAACAGAAATTCCCCCGGGTTTAAAGCGGATACCAACGAAACAACTGTTCGGAACGCTTAAAACTTCGTTTGGCCGGGTAATTGTAAGGGGCTAACCGCGTTAACATGTGGCGTTGATGTCCCCATGTTTATAATGATCTCTGTGGTACAATCCACGAAAAATCTCCTGGCAACCGGCCGGTATACAGCGTCCGTCTCCAAAGCCCAATAGGCATCAATATATTTTTTTAGATAGTCGCAGGGCTTGTATTCTTTATTCTTCATCGGGTTTTCAATCTATCGAATTTATACAAACGAGCTTTTTGACTAAAGTTTATTATTCTAAAAACACTTTTGTCGAGCTATATCTTTTAGGGCCCCTCATTGCTGAATGGCAAGAAATAATTCGAAATTAACTGGCCTTTTTCAAAAAGTCCCTCCTTATCCGGCTAAGTGAGGTATCGGTGATCCCAAGATAGGAGGCGATTTGTTTCAGTGGTGCATGCTGAAAAAGCTCCCGGTTATTGCTCAGCAGTTCGCTGTAACGCTCTTCAGCACTTTTATTGATCATGGCAAGTGTGCGCTCCTTGTAGTCTATGAATTCCCTTACCATCATCATCCGGGCAAATTCCCTGAACTCAGGAACCGTGTGAAAAAGCATGTTGATCGATTCACAGGACGCCAGGTAACCTTTACATTCGGTAATAGCCTCGATATACTCTGTTGAAGGGATATGTAAAATGAGTGAGGCGACCTCGAATACAACATGATCCTTCGGGTAGAAATAAGTGGTTACCTCGTTACCCTGAGTGTCATAGGTAAACGCCCTCATTAATCCTTCGGCCAAATAGAAATAGCTGCTGTTTCTGCCACCCTTAAGCAGGTAATCACTTTTTGCAAATGTTCGCTCTTCGAAATGCTCAGCAATCTTTTCCAATGCCTGCCGGCTCACCATGATGTTTGGTGTGTTGGCTTTTATAAACTCAGTCAGTATTTGCTTGTTCATTTTTTAACCCTTTCTTAGCCTTGAAATTGCTTTTTTTGTATTTCAAGGGTAAAATTAAAAAATATATTTTAAAATTTGAACAATGTTCATTTAATTTACATCATCGTATTGTAATATGAGTATAACTGAGCGGAAAGCTAAAGAGAAAGAAGAACTGAGGGCCCTTATTTTGCAAGGTGCGAAAAAACTGTTCGTTGAAAATGGTATAGAGCAAACTACCATCCGGAACATCGCGGATGAAATAAGCTATAGCGTGGGTACGGTATATGTATATTTTAAGGACAAGGATTCAATTCTGCACGAATTGCATACGCTTGGCTTTAAACAATTGGGGGGCGAAATGCGTGTGCTGATGAGCGTTGCTGAACCTATGGAGCGTCTTGCCGCTATAGGGCGTGTATATGTTCGGTTTGCAGTGGATAATCCGGATATGTATGACCTGATGTTCAATATGAAAGCGCCGATGGAGTTTTTGAAGAAGGTGGAAGAAGAGGAGTGGAACGAAGGTAAAGCTACATTTAACGTTTTGAAAACCACCGTGGAACAGTGCATGGCGCAAGGTTATTTCGCGGGCCATCAGCTTGAACCCTTATCGTTTACAATCTGGAGTACTGTACACGGAATGTGCTCACTATATATTCGTGACCGGATAAAGGCTGTTAACCTGGGAGACCCTGAACTTATGCTTTTTGCCGCTCACGAAGAATTCGTAAAACTCCTGAACAAGAAATAAATTTTTTTGCTTATAATATGAACAAAGTTCAATTTAAAAACACAATTCAATGAAAAAAATATTTTACGCCCTTTTATGCTTTTTCGGAGGCAATGTAGCATATGGGCAGCAGAACCTGGAAAAATATATCAGCTATGGGCTCAGCAACAACGAGAGCATCAGGACGCAGCAGTTTACGCTAAAAAAAAGCGTTTACGCACTGCAAGAAGCCAAAAGCCTTTTTCTCCCCGCCGAAAGCTTTATCACAAATTATACTAAAGCCGGCGGCGGCAGAACCATTGAGATACCGGTGGGCGATTTGGTAAACCCGATATATGCAACATTAAATCAACTGACGCAAAGTAATCGCTTCCCGATGCTAAAAAACCAAAGCGTATTGCTAAACCCGGATAACTTTTACGATGCCAAATTCGAAACAACGATGCCCCTGCTTGACCTCGAATTAAATTATAACCGCAAAATTAAAGGGCAGGAAGTGACCCTGCAGCAAATTGAAGTTGATATTTATAAACGGGAACTTGTAAAGGAGATCAAAGAAGCCTATTTCGGTTATGCACAGTCCGTGCAGGCTACCCTTATCTATGAGTCGGCCTTAAAAGTGGCAGAGGAAAACCTGCGGATCAATGACGCCCTCTTCAAGAATGACAAAGTTTCAAGATCGGCGGTGCTGAGAAGTGAGAGCGAACTTAGTAAATATCAATCGCTGCTCGAAACAGCCAGGCAAAACCAAAAGTCAGCACAAGCTTATTTTAATTTCCTGCTTAACCGCGCGCCGGGAACGGAGATCGTTGTGGACAACTATAATGAACCGGCCACAGACCCCGCACTCGCCGACTCGTCTGTCGATAAGAGGGAAGAACTTCAGGAATTAAATACTTCGCTGTCGATCAATAACCAGGTAATAGGGCTAAACAAATCATACATCGTTCCAAAACTAAGCACCTTCCTTGACCTTGGTTCGCAGGCGTATGATTGGAAATACGGTGACCGCTCCCGGTATTATTTTTTTGGCGTCTCGCTTCAGTGGAACCTTTTTGCATCGGGCAAAAACCGTTACCGGGTAGCGCAGTCCGAGACCGACAAGGAAATTATTAAATCACAAATCAACTATACCGACGATCAGCTTAAACTCCAGCTGGTTTTGGCGCGCAACGCTTACAACTCGTCGCTGGCGCAATATACTTCGGCACTAAAACAGCTCGCCGCGTCCGAGAAATATTACGAGGACGAGCTTAAGCTATACAAACAAGGCCAGGCCCTTTTCATCGAATTGCTTGACGGGCAGAATCAACTGATTGGCGCACAATTACAACGTAATGTTTCACTATACGATACCTGGGTAAAAGCGGCTGATATTGAGCGCGCTAATGCAGGGTTTGGTTTAAAATAAAGAACGGTCATGAAAAATAGATTTATTATCAGAACAGTATTCGTGCTCACTATGGCGGTAATGGCTGCCTGCAAGCAGGAGAAAAAGGACGACACGGGCATGTTATCGCTTAAAACGCTCCCGGTTAGGACAATTAAGCTTTCTTCGGCAGACAGTGTCGCGCTTATCAATGCCACAGGCCTTATTACAACTGAAGACGAGGCCAAATGTGCCTTTAAGATCGGCGGGGTGATCGATCACATTTATGTAAAGGAAGGCCAGCGGTTCCACCGTGGGCAGTTGCTCGCAAGCCTGAAGCTAACCGAAATCGAATCAGGCGTGTTGCAAGCCCAGCTCAACGTTGATAAGGCGCGTCGTGATTACCAGCGTGCAGGGAACCTTTATAAAGACAGTGTAGCAACTTTGGAGCAATTGCAAAACAGCAAAACAGCACTTGATGTGGCCCAAAAGCAATTGGATGCTGTTGCATTCAACAAGCAATATGCCTTTATCTACGCTGAGCACGACGGTTTTGTGGCGCAAAAAGTCGCCAACGAAGGCGAAGTGATTACCGGGGGCAGCCCGGTCCTGGCGATCAATGTTAATGACGGCTCCAATGGATGGGTATTAAAAGCAGGCCTTTCGGACAAGGAATGGGCCGCTGTGGACGTGGGGGACGGCGCCGAGGTTCACATAGACGCATATCCTTCGCAGAAATTCAAGGCCAGGGTAACGAAAAAGGCGCTCGCCGCTGATCCGGTGTCCGGCTCATTTGAAGTGGAATTAACACTTTCTCTTGAGAAAAATCTGCCGGCGGCCGGAATGTATGCCAGGGCCGCCATTACCACCAATAAAGTGATCAGTCAAAAATGGATCCCTTATAGCGCCATGATCGAGGCAGATGGCAATAAGGCTTTTGTGTTTGTGCCATATCATCAAACCGCAGTAAAAAAAGTACCCATAACAATCGAAAGCTTTGATAACCAAAAAGTAAAAGTGGCGTCGGGCCTGGAAAACGTGTCCGAGATCGTCGTGTCGAATACGGCCTTTTTGAACGAGCAATCAAGCATAACTATTCAAAATTAAAACGCGATGAATTTGACAAATTTTTCAGTTAAGAATTACCGGTTCACCCTGGTGATCTTTATAATGATCGCTGTTGTAGGTTTTGTTACGCTGCGCACTATGCCCAGGGCAGAGGACCCGCAGATCAATCCGCCAGCGTTCCCCATAACCATCATTTATCCCGGCACGAGCCCCAAAGATATGGAGCAGCTGGTGGTGAAGCCAATTGAAAACAAACTGTACGAACTTAGTAATGTCGATAAGATCCTGACCACTATCGGCGATGGACTGGCCGTGATAGAAGTCGATTTTAAGTACGGCGAAAACGTCGACAATAAATACCAGGAGGTAGTAAGGGAAGTAAATGCGCTTAAAACCGATCTTCCGCAGGATATCTACAAGATAGATATAGGCAAAGTTGACCCTTCTGACGTAAATGTCCTGCAGATAGGCCTCGTCAGCGAAAATGCTTCATTCAAAACACTCAAAAAGTTTGGCGACGACCTGAAAGAGCAACTCGAGAAAGTAACCGACCTGAAGAAGGTCAAAGTTTCGGGCACACCGGACCAGATCGTAAGGATTGAACTGCAGCTGGACAAGATCGCTGCCCTGAAAATACCCTTAAATGTGGTGATAGCCAGCCTGCAAAGCGAGGCCCTGAACATACCGGGCGGTAATATTAATGCGGGAAACCTGTCGTTCAACGTTAAGACTGGCGGCCAGTATAAAAACCTGGATGAAGTATCCGGCACCGTTGTTTACAACGCGAACGGAACGATCATACACCTTCGGGATATTGCTTCAGTGAGTTTTGAAAACGATGAAGAAAAACACATAACCCGCCTGAACGGTCACCGCTGCATTTTGGTAGATGCCGCGCAGAAAAACGGGGCCAATATCAGCCAGACACAGCAGAAATACCTCCCAGTCGTGAAAGCGTTTGAAAAGACCCTTCCCGCTAACATCAAGCTGGTGAAGGCATTTGACCAGGCTGATAATGTAGGCAGCCGTCTCTCGCATCTCGGCGTCGATTTTCTCATTGCCATTGGGCTGGTGCTTTTTACTTTGCTGCCCCTTGGTAGCCGCGCATCGCTCATTGTAATGGTGGCCATTCCGCTGTCGCTGGCATTGGGTATTGTTGGTTTAAATATTTTCGGATTTTCGCTTAATCAATTGACCATTGTCGGGCTGGTGGTCGCGCTGGGATTGCTTGTCGACGACAGCATTGTGGTGGTGGAGAACATAGAAAGATGGCTGCGTGACGGTTATTCCAAAAAAGAGGCAGCGATAAAAGCCACACAGCAAATTACACTTGCGGTGATCGGGTGTACCGCTATGTTAGCCATATCCTTTTTGCCGATGCTGTTCCTGCCGGCCGGACCCGGCGAGTTCATTCGGGGGCTTCCAATGGCTGTGATATGCAGTGTACTAGCGTCATTGATCGTTTCGCTCACGGTGGTACCTTTCCTGGCCAGCCAGGTCTTGAAAGATCACGTTGCTCCTGAAGGTAACTTTTTCCTGCGTGTCCTCAAGAAAGCCATCAGCAGCACCTATTCAAAGCTTATGCATCGTGCATTGCGCAGACCAATTCTTACCCTGCTGATCGCTTTCGGCTTATTCGGTGCTTCAATGGTGCTTTTCCCGGTTATTGGCTTTAAACTGTTCCCGACATCTGAAAAGCCGATTTTCCTGGTCAATGTCCGGATGCCTCAGCAGACGAGCCTGTCAGACGGGGACCGGATCTGCAGGATGGTCGAGGATAGTCTGAGTAAAAGTCCACTGGTGAAATATTACACGGCAAACATCGGCAAGGGAAATCCGCAGATCTATTATAACGTGCCCCAGCAGCCGGAAAAATCCGACTTTGCTCAAATATTTGTCCAATTAGACGAAGATACCCGGCCGCTGGCCAAAAAGCGCCTGATTGATACCTTGAGGGCACGTTTTGCCTCATTTGCTTATGCCCGGGTCGAAGTTAAAGACTTTGAGCAGGGCCCGCCGATTGATGCGCCGATAGCGATAAGGATATTTGGGGATGACCTTGATACGCTCCGCAAGCTATCTTTCCAGGTCGGCAGTATCATTGAGGCTGATAAGGGGTCCGTTTATGTCGACAACGACCTGAATACACTTAAGACCGATATTAAGGTCAACATTAACCGCGAAAAGGCGAGAACACTTGGTGTGTTTACCGCCGATATCGACCGCACCCTGAGGCTTGCGATAGCAGGCCTCAAAATAGGCACCTTCACCAACGAGACAGGTAACGGTGACGACTACGATGTGATTGTCAGCGCCAAGCACGATAAATTCGCTATGCTTGACGTGTTTAAAAACCTTTTCGTTAACAACGCGCTGGGTACGCCTATACCGCTGACGCAATTGGCGACCATTAATTTTGAAACCTCACCCGCCGCGTTCGGACATTTCAATAAAAACAGGTTTGTCGAGATCACGGCGTATACGCAAAAAAATGTCCTCGCCAATAATGTGTTGAAAAGGATCGTGCCCAAATTGAACGCGATCAGGATGCCCGAAGGCTATTATTATAAACTTTCGGGGGAGGCTGAAAGCGAAGGAGATGCATTCGGCGGTGGTTTCATGACGGTGATTCTGCTAACCATATTCCTTTTTACGGCGGCGTTGATCCTGCAATTCAAGACGTTTAAAGGAATGCTGATTGTTTTATCAGTTATACCCCTTGGGGTGGTCGGCGGAGTTTCGATGTTATGGCTATCCGGCAACCCGATGTCTTTCGTCGCCATCATAGGATTTATCGGGCTCGCCGGCATTGAAGTTAAAAATTCCATCCTGTTAGTAGATTTTACGAACCAACTGCGCATGGAGGGAACTCCCCTTGACGAAGCTATCGAAAAAGCAGGCGAGATACGTTTCCTGCCGGTGATCCTAACCTCACTTACTGCCATAGGTGGCCTTATTCCGCTGGCGATGAACCCGAATCCGCAAATATCGCCGCTGGCGCTGGTACTGATCGGCGGCCTCGTTAGCTCAACTATCCTTTCAAGGATAGTCACTCCGGTAATGTACAAACTTATTCCACCGAAAATAGAAGACATATCGTGAAAACACTTATTCCTTACTGCAAGTCTAAAAGTGTCCGGATTTAAATAAAAAAAGGCCTTTTTCGCTCGAAAAAGGCCTTTTTTTATTTCTGTGGTATCAGCTGGAATCGAACCAGCGACACAAGGATTTTCAGTCCTATTTTCTATCTCTGTAAGTGATTGTAAAAGAATGATTTACATAAAAGTCATTGAGCATTCTTAATTATTTCTTAATAACTTTTATTACTTAAAGATAGCAAAATAATTCTGAACTTCCAAATTCAATGTTATTTAACTTGGCATTCCCTAAAGCAGGCGTTTAAAATATTTCTCTATGTTTATTTGTAGCGAGATTTACTCATTTAAAGCTCATCAAACATATACCCAGTCTCATGCTTCACTTCGGACATTACAAACAAGCTCTGCATGTTTCCCACGTCAGGCAAGATGGAAAGCTTTTCATTAAGTATAAGATTATATTCATCAATATCTTTGCAGGCAATGCGCAACAGAAAGTCGAACGGGCCGGTGAGGTGGTAACATTCCATCACTTCAGGAACTTTTACTACCTCAGCTTTATAAGCGTTCAGACTTTCTTTGGAATGTTGTTTTAGATGCACCTGGGTGTAACAGATCAGCCCTTTCCCTACTTTTTTATGGTCAACATCTGCGCGATATTTTTTGATGTAGCCGCCGTTTTCCAGGTTCCTGATACGGGCGTGGATCGGATTGACGGTCTTATGCAGCCGGTAAGCAATCTCTTTATGGGTTAAAGTGCCGTCTTGTTCCAGCAGCTTTAAAATGCCTTTATCAGTTTTGTCCAACTCTTTCATATTCGTATTGTTTTTGCATAAAAAGCTCGGCAGTTTCCACCATGTCCGTTGAGCCGATAAATATAGGTGATCGCTGGTGTAACGTGTTCACATCAAGGGTCAATATCCTTTCTGAACCATTGGTCGCGCTTCCGCCTGCCTGCTCTATGATAAAGGCCATGGGATTGCATTCATAGACGAGGCGCAATTTGCCGTTTGGCGCTGATGAGGTGATGGGATAAATAAAGATACCTCCTTTGATCAGGTTACGATGAATGTCTGCCACCATAGAACCGATATAACGCGAGGAATATGGCCTTTGGGTAGTATCGTCTTCCACCTGGCAATATTTGATGTAATCTTTTACACCTTGCGGGAAATGCACGTAATTTCCTTCATTGATGGAATAGATCAAACCGCTTGCTGGTATCCGCATATTGGGATGCGACAGGCAAAATTCACCTATAGATGGATCAAGCGTGAACCCGTTAACGCCTTTTCCCGTGGTATACACCAGCATGGTTGATGATCCGTAAACAATATAACCGGCAGCCACTTGTTCAGTACCTTTTTGCAGTACATCTGAAAGCGATGCCGGGCCTTGAATTGCACTCCTGCGATAAATCGAAAATATAGTTCCGACCGGCACATTCACATCAATATTCGATGATCCGTCCAATGGGTCAATAGCAACAATGTATTTGGCGTTTGTAGATATGTCAGTGTCCAGCCGGATGATATCCTCATGTTCTTCCGACGCTACGATGCAACATTCACCCCCGCATTTTAGGGCCGCGATGAATTGCTGGTCGGCGTAAACATCCAGTTTTTGCTGGCTTTCCCCCTGGATGTTGATACTACCGGCCTGCCCGAGAATATCCATCAGGCCGGCCTTGTTCACTTCGCGGTTAACGATCTTTGCCGCAATACCAATATCCCGTAACAACCTGGACAATTCGCCTTTGGCGTAGGGAAAATCAGCTTGTTTTTCAATAATAAATTGGCCTAAAGTCTTGGCATTATTCATAGGCTTAGTGTAAAAAGTACATCTGATTTAATATAATTGATGGCGGCAAATTAGCATTAAAACAAGCTGAATAGCAAATCAAAAGGATTTTTAGCGAGTGATTTCAATGTGTTCGTGCGTAAGCTAAGTGTATTTAAAAGGTGCATAAGCGCACTTTTGAAATTAAAAACCTTACAAACAGGTGTTTGGCACCAGTAAATGTTAGAATATAGGTTTTCTTTCCCAAATATGAACCTGAGTATAGTTTCAAAAACCAAATCTATCCAGCTTTACATCGTTAACCCCAATTACCATGCTGAATAAAAAACATAATTTTGGAGCTGGGCCTTGCATCCTGCCCGAACAGGTATTGAACCGTGCTGCCGAAGCCGTCAAAAGCTGGGATTCGGCAGGTTTATCCATCCTGGAGATTTCGCACCGCTCACCCGAATTTGAAAGCGTCGTTAAAGAAACAGAAAATCTGGTACGCGAACTGTTGAAGGTTCCGGACGATTATAGCGTGCTGTTCCTCCAGGGTGGTGCCAGTATGCAGTTTTGTATGGTGCCTATGAATTTTTTGCAGGGCAGCAACAAGACTGCCGCATACCTTGACGCGGGTTACTTCGGTGCAAAGGCGATCAAAGAAGCAAAGCTTTTTGGCACGGTAAACGTCATCGGCTCAACTAAGGAATCCAGCTATACCCGTCTTCCGGATGGTTACACCATACCCAGAGACGCTGCATATTTCCACTATACCAGTAACAATACGATTGAAGGTACGCAAATGTGGAGCGACCTCCACTCGCCGGTACCAGTGGTTTGCGATATGTCCTCGGACATTTTCAGTCGTGAGATCGATGTCAGCAAATTTGACCTCATTTACGCGGGGGCGCAGAAGAATACCGGCCCCGCCGGGCTGACCATCGTGATCGCAAAAAATAGTTTTATCGATAGCGTCAAACATCCGGTTCCTTCGATGCTGGATTACCGCATTTACCGGGATAATGGCTCGATGTATAATACGCCGCCGGTTTTTGCCATTTACACCGCAATGCTTAACCTGCAATGGCTGAAGGCCAAAGGCGGTGTGAAAGTTATCGCGAAAGAAAACCTGGCCAAAGCGCAATTGCTGTATGATGAAATCGACCGCAATCCACTGTTTAAAGGCAGGGCTATAAGGGAGCATCGTTCACTGATGAATGTTACTTTCCAGATGGAAAACCCGGCCGACGAGGCTGATTTCCTAAACTATGCGGGAAAATCAGGTATGGTCGGCATCAAAGGTTACCGGACGGTCGGCGGCTTCCGGGCATCTCTTTACAACGCGCTGCCTATTGAAAGTGTACAGGCTTTAGTGGAATGTATGCAGGCTTATACCGAAAGCATCATCCCGCACGGTTCATTTCTTCCGACTTATTAAAGATGGCGACGATTAAACCCTTTCGGGCTATCCACCCGAACCCTTTTTATGCAGATCAATTAGTCTTTACCAAGCCGCAGGCGGAATCCGTGGCAGGCAACACGGCGCAGCCCGAAGGATTGCCACCGCTTAAAACCCTGCTGGAAACAGGTGCCCGCCAAAGGCCGGAAACACCGGAGGGACAGGCATTGGCGTATAGGGACATCAATGAAACGTTAAACCATTTGTTGGAAAGCGAACGTTTATGGCTTGACAAAACACCGGCTATTTATGTTTATGAAGTGACGCACCCCGGTTATCAGCAATCAGGGATTTGGGCGCTGACGGAATTGAATGAACCTATTAAGACACATGAACTGACATTTGATGACAGTGTACGCCGTATCAAAAATTACCGGGAACATACTGGCCTGGAGGGCAGCCCGATCCTGCTGACCTACGCACCCGAACCCGTCATTGACGACATTATCAGGGAAGGGCAGCAAAATTTCCCAGACGTGCGCTATGAAAGCCCCGCCGGGCTGCACAAGCTCTGGAAAATCGAAAACCCCAATATCCTGGCCCGGCTGGTTACCGCTTTTGCGAAGATTGAAGACGTGTACCTCGCGGACGGCCATCATCGCAAACGTTCAGGCGAAATGCTGTTGCCGCTTTTTAATTCCATTTCCGCTTTATACATGTCTACTGCTGAACTGAAGATCAGGCGGTACAACCGGGTAGTCATTCCTGAGCATCCCGTTAATGCAACATGGTTGTTTAACCAGCTATTGCCGCATTTCTATATGCAGGAATCGTTTAACAACAAGCCTGTACAGCCTTTTGAGGAACGGAGGATAGGCATGTACTTCCAGGGCAACTGGTATCATTTAAAAGCCAAGCCAAACACCTATAGCTATTGCGCAAACCCAAACATACTTGATGTATCTATTTTGCAGGACTATATCCTATCGCCCCTATTTCATATTACTGATCCCGGCACGGACAAGCGCTTAAAACACGCCGGTGGTGAAAAGGCGATGTCCGAGATGGAAGACTTGTTCAGGGATAACCCGAACGCTATCGGGTTTACGCTTTGCCCGATGACCGTTGAGCAGCTTTGTAACGCTGCCGACAACAATATCAATCTTCCGCCAAAATCCACCTGGATCGATCCCAAAATACCTTATGGCTTATTGCTCTATAAACACGAATAAACATCATGAAGAAACAAATAATTTTGGTCATTGGTGCCGCAGGACAGATAGGCACCGAACTAACTATTGCCCTGCGGCAAGAATACGGGCGTGAAAATGTCATCGGAGCCGATAAAAATGTCAAACCTGGCTTTAACGGTATTGAACTGGACGTCCTGGATGCCGCTAAACTAAAACAGGTCATCTATGACCTCGAAGTAACGCAGGTATATTTACTGGCGGCGATGTTATCCGCCACTGGTGAACAGCATCCCGGCGCGGCCTGGATGCTGAATGTCCAGAGCCTGCTTTCCGTACTGGAGATCGCCAAAGAGTTCAGGTTGGATAAAGTGTTCTGGCCAAGCAGTATTGCGGTCTTCGGGCCGGGTTCTCCCAAGTACAACTGCCCGCAGTATACCCGCATTGAACCCAATACCGTCTATGGCATCAGCAAAAGGGCGGGTGAATACTGGTGCCAGTATTATTTTGAAAAATTTGGCGTGGATGTCCGCAGTTTGCGTTATCCGGGCCTGATCTCTTATCGTACCCTGCCGGGCGGAGGCACCACGGATTATGCCATTGATATTTTTCACCGGGCTTTAACCCAGCAAAACTATACATGTTTCCTTGCGGAAGACAATTGCCTGCCCATGATGTACATGCCCGATGCCATAAGAGCAACATTGGAATTGATGAACGCGCCAAAGGAGCAGCTAACGATCAGGACATCTTACAACATCGCCGGGATGAGTTTCGCGCCCTGCGACCTGGCAGCAGCGATCAGGACACACCTGCCGGAATTCAAAATCACCTATGAACCGGATTACCGCAATGCCATAGCCAATAGCTGGCCGGCCAGTATCAAAGATACCGAAGCCCGGAAGGATTGGGGATGGCAGCCGGAATTTGATTTGCAAAAAATGACAGCCGACATGCTGGCCAATATAGCGGTGGAAGCATGAGGAATTTACAGATCACACAGACTATCACGAACCGGGAAAATACTTCGGTCGAGCTGTATTTCAGCGAGATCGGCAAAGAGCCGATGATCAGCGCCCAGGAAGAAGTTGTTTTAGCGCAAAAGATCAGGCAGGGCGACCGGGCAGCTTTGGATAAACTGACCAAAGCTAACCTGCGTTTCGTGGTATCGGTCGCCAAAAAATACCAGTACCAGGGTTTGCCATTGAGCGACCTGATCAATGAAGGGAACCTCGGACTGATAAAAGCTGCCCAACTGTTTGATGAAACCAGGGGCTTTAAGTTTATTTCCTTTGCGGTATGGTGGATAAGGCAAAGCATCATGTCTGCGATTACGGAGAATGCGCGGCTGATCCGCCTGCCCATGAATAAGGTCGGCGAGATCACGAAGATCAATAAGGCGCTTGCCGTAATCGAGCAGGAAACGCTCCGGGAGCCGACCAGCGAACAAGTCGCCGCACACTTGGATATGCAGGAATATAAAGTCAAAGACGCGCTTCATTATGCGCCTTGGACAACCTCTTATGATGCGCCATACGGCGACGAGGATGACTTTTCGCTACTGGACCGGGTTCCCGTCGATGTAGAAGCGGCAGATCACAACCTAATAGCAGAGTCAACCCAATCGGAAATGAATACAATGCTTTCCCGTTTATCCGAAAGGGAAAGAAAAATTATCGAGCTGACTTACGGATTGACAGGTGGACTGGAAATGTCACCTATTGATATTTCCAAACAAATCGGCATGAGCGCGGAACGTGTACGGCAAATCAGGAACGATGCGCTTAAAAAATTACGCGAAAATGTTTTATAAAAAAATAATACTTAACAGCTTGTTTATAATGCGTTATTTTCTTTGTAGAGAACTTTTACTTAAATTCGTACTAAAGTTTTTATATTGGCATCGCTTAAAGCCCTTTCGGATGATAAGTTGATTACCTTATTAAAAGAAGGTGACCATGCTGCCTATGCGGAAATTTACAAAAGGTACGTTATATCCTTAACACGTTTTGCTGAATCCAAATTATACAATATGGAAGAAGCGCGTGACCTTATCCATGATTTGTTTGTCACATTATGGAGTGATAAAGATTCCCTTATCATAAAGGATAACTTAAAATCTTATTTATTTGCGGTAACCCGTTTTCAAATCATTAACAAAATCAGGAAGAACGTAGTTCGCGAAGAATACGCTGCAAAACTCCGCAATTTATCACCGGCCTTTCATTCTTTGGATGAAGAATTAGATGCCCGTGAATTAGATGCCAATATCCGCACTAAATTGGCTGAGCTCCCTGATAAAACCCAATACATTTATCAGCAAAGCCGGGAGGAAGAAAAAACCATACAGGAAATTGCCGACGATCTCAATTTGTCCAATCAAACGGTAAAAAACCAGGTCAGCATCGCTTTAAAACATTTAAGACAATCCCTTTCCAGCTTCTTATTCACTTTTTTTTAATTTTTTTCGGTACTTTCTTATTGCTCAAACTACTACCGTAGCAAATGAGCAAAAATAAGATCGCAGATTTACTGGCACGTTACCAAAGTGGTCAATGCACACCGGAAGAAAAAGCACTTGTGGATGAATGGTTTGCCTCGCATGGCAGTGAGCAAACCAGCATTGAACAAATGAACGCTGAAGAACAGGATGCCTGGGCCACAGCGTTATTTTCAGAAATTAGCAGAACCAATCAGGATAATGAGGTAAAAATTATTCCTATCGGCGTCCACCGCCGAATATGGCCTCGAATTGCTATCGCTGCCTCATTTTTGCTATTTCTTTCAGTTGGCGGGTATCTCTTTTTGAACAGGCAGAAGTCTGTTAAGCAATTAGCAAGTAACCAACCCATTGACATCAAACCCGGCGGCAACAAAGCAATTTTAACGCTTTCAAATGGTCATGCCATCAGCTTAACCGATGCGAAAAACGGTAAAGTTGCTGCGCAGGGGAATAATATAGTTAACAAAACAGCGGCAGGGGTAATAGCATACGCATCATCAAAAAGTACAGATGCGGAAAAAGCCGCTGTGCCTTTATATAATACTTTAACTACGCCTCGCGGTGGTCGTTTTGAAGGCATCCTGCCGGATGGAACGCATGTTATTTTGGATGCTGCTTCTTCTATAAAATACCAGGTCAATATTACGGGAAAAGACAGGTTGGTTTGGATTACCGGGCAGGTTCATTTTAATGTGATTTATAATGCAATTCGGCCATTTTATGTAAATGTCAAAGGCCAGGTTATGAAAGATTTGGGTACAGCCTTCAATATCAATGCTTACGATGATGAGCCGGTAATTAGGGTAACATTAGAAGAAGGAAGTATAAATGTATCTAAAGGGCGGCAATCGGCGGTACTAATACCCGGACAACAAGCTATTACTAAAACTACCAACGATTTGATTAAAGTTGAGCCTGTAAACGTAGATGATGTGTTAGCATGGACAAAGGGCCAAACATCTTTTCAAGACGAAAATATACAGGAAATTATGCGGAAGGTGTCCCGCTGGTATGATGTGGATGTACGATATGAAGGACAAATCCCAACCCGGCAATTTGACGGCAGTATTTCCAGGGATGCTAATTTATCCGACTTGCTGAAAGTTTTAGAATTTAACAATATACACTTTACAATTAGCGGTAAAACGATCACTGTAAAGCCATAACAGAGTTTTAAGCTATATGATTAACCTGAAAAAGAAATGCTTATGGTGAAATAAAGAGTTAAACAGTATAGGTAGGCTCATAAGAAAGCCGGAAGTGCTCTAACACCGCCGGCTTATGTCCGGGCTAACCTTTCCGTCCCGCAAAGCGGGAGGGATAAATCTTTAGACAGATCATTAACGCTTAACCCAAACAATCAAAAGTATGAATTTTTATACGCTCTTTAACCCTGTGCGTAAAAAACGGGGAAGATTATTCAAAACCCTTCTCGTTATGAAACTTGTTATTATTCTTATTACGGTAGCATGTCTTCAAGTATCAGCCAGCGCACTGGCTCAAAAAAAAGTCACATTGAATGAAAAGGACGCGCCTTTAGAAAAAGTATTCAATGACATCAAGGAACAAACCGGCTGTAATTTCCTTTACGAACATAATATCCTAAATGGCACATCCAAAGTGACCATCAACGTTAAAGACGCAAATTTGCCGGACGTACTGAATCTATGTTTAGCCAATCAACCGTTGGTTTACACCATTGCCGGAAACAACATTGGCGTTAAAAAAAAAGAAATACAACCCGCCGAGTCTCAGGCACCCAAACCACCAAAGGATGTAACCGGTCAAGTGTTAGACAGTAAGGGCATTCCTCTTGTCAGTGCAACAGTTCTGATCAAACGCACCAAAACCGGAACACTAACCGACGTAAAAGGCAACTTTACTTTGCACAATGTTTCATCGACAGACGTGATAACCGTGACATATATAGGCTATAAACCACTGGAAATACAGATAGGCGACAAAACGGTTTTTAACCTGGTAATGGAAGAAACGAAAAACTCGTTGGATCAGGTAGTAGTACAAGCTTATGGCCAGACTTCCCAAAGACTAAACACGGGCGATATCGCGACCGTTTCCGCAAAGGAAATAGCCGACCAGCCGATAATGAATCCTTTAACAGCATTGGAAGGCAAAGTCCCAGGCTTAGTTGTTCAGCAAGATAATGGATATGCTAGCGCTCCTTTTAAAATCGAAATCAGAGGGCGTTCAGAGTTGAATCCTGATATACCTTCTGATCCATTATACATTATTGACGGCGTGCCATTGACAATTTTGGAGACCGGTAAATCGGGAAATTACGCATCTGGATCTGCTGGTATCACGCAAAATGGAATAAATGGACCTGCCGGAGGCCAAAGCCCGTTATTCGGGATAAATCCGAACGACATTGAAAGTATTTCAGTGTTGAAAGACGCTGACGCCACTGCCATTTATGGGTCACGGGGCGCTAACGGGGTCATAATTATAACGACAAAATCAGGTAAAGCGGGTAAAACAACTGTAGATGGAGTATTCAATGAAGGGCTAAGTGTTGAAACCAGGAGATATGATATGTTGAACACGCAACAATATATAGCAATGCGTGAAGAAGCGTTTAAAAATAGCGGAATAACCCCAACATTGTCAAATCCCAATGCATCCTACGATTTGTTGCAATATGACATCAATCGATACACAAATTTGCAAAACTTCCTTTTCGGACATACCGGGAAAACGACCGATGCACAATTAGCACTATCGGGAGGAGATAAGCAAAATACATTCAGAATCGCAGGCTCATTTCACCATGAAACGGACATAACGACTTTCAGCGGTGCAAATGAAAGGGCTACTGTTCAAACGAATTATACCCACAAAAGCTTAGACCAACGTTTAAGCCTCATCTTTACCTCCACCTATTCATTTACTAATATAAATATAATATCATTGCCGGGTCAAACAACTCTTCCGCCGGACATCCCGGCCGCATATAAGGCTGATGGTAGCCTAAACTGGTCTGGTTGGGCGCCAATCTACAATCCATTTGGCCAACTATTGCAGCCCTACACGGCAAGTACAGGGTTTTTGAATAGTCATTTGGCAGTAAATTATCAAATTATCAAAGGGTTGACTTTTAATACAAGCCTTGGTTATTCAACGAGCCATCAATCTCAAACCTCTGTAAATCCAATAGCGAGTCAGGATCCTATCTTCAATCCGGTTGGTAGTGCGGAATTTGGTATAAATGATAATTATAATGCTATTATTGAACCCCAATTAGAATATAAAAGGACAATTGCCAAAGGAACGTTAGATGCGCTAATAGGCGGGTCTTATCAGTCTATTAAGGAAACTGGAGATGCTTTCACCGGTATTGGATACACGAACGATTTTTTGATCAACTCGCTGAGCAATGCGCCTATAACTACAGGGACTGATGACTTCGATTTATATAAATATACGGCCGGTTATGGGAGGATTAATTACAATTGGGTTGATGAGTTTATTATAAACTTATCAGCGCGAAGGGATGGATCAACACGATTTGGCCCGGGCCGCCAATTTGGAAACTTTTGGGCCGCCGGTGGTGCCTGGATATTCACACAAGAAGAAACTGTTAAAAAACTTATTCCTTTTTTGAGTTTTGGAAAATTGCGCGGAAGCTATGGGACTACAGGTAGCGATGCAATAGGCGATTACGGTTATCTAAGCCGCTGGGCGGATAACACAAATTCTACATATATCAGCGGGCTTTCAGCTTATTCACCGCTCGGTTTAAGTAACCCTACATTGCAATGGCAAGTCAATAAGAAACTGGAAGCAGCGATCGATTTGGGATTTTTCAAAGATCGGTTAACCTTGGATTTTTCGGTTTATCGCGATCGGGTAGGAAACCAATTGGTACAGGAACCCTTGCCCAGTCAAACGGGCTTTACTCAGGTCACAACAAATTTGAATGCATTGATTGAAAATCGAGGAGTCGAAGCTACCATTCATGCCAAAATCATCAATCAAAAGGATTTTTCATGGGATGTAAATTTCGATATAGGGTCAAACAGGAATAAGTTGCTTTCTTTTCCAGGTCTGTCAGAATCACCATATGCAAACCTTTACATAGTGGGCCAGCCGCTTGACATCACACGATTATTACATTACACTGGGATTGATCCGCTAACGGGACAGTATGTTTTTCAAGACAAAAACCACAATGGCGTGGTCGATCCAACATATAATAATTTTGATGATTCTTCTCCCGTCGATTTAGAAGTAAAGTGTGACGGTGGATTTGGGACCGATGTTAAAATCAAAAATTTTACACTGAACGCATTTTTTCGATTTAGAGTTCAGACATTACCTTCAATTATAAAAGGTGTGCCAAGTCCAGGAAGTATTGGCAACGAACCAACAATTGTACTTAATAGGTGGCAAAAGCCTGGTGATAACAGTGAATTTGCACCATTTACTACATCACAAACACTTTCCGAATCCTATTATCAAAGCATGTCCGATGCAACTTATATCAACGGATCGTATGTTCGCTTCCAAAACCTTGCAATCTATTATGACATTCCTGACGGACTTTTAAAGAAAGTTGGCGTGAGAGCGTGCAAGATTTTTTTTCAGGGTGAAAACTTGTTCTTGATAACCAAATACCCTGGTGCCGACCCTGATACTCCAGGCTTTGGTGGTCTGGCGGCAGCAAAAACCTTCGTTGCCGGAATACATTTCACACTTTAACTGTAAAAAAAATGAAAAAATTAATATTCATCTCGCTTTGCATAATTTTCACTCTATCGATTGGATTTATCACAGGGTGCAAAAAACTTTTAGTAATACCTCCACCGCCAACCTCAATTACTACAAATCAAGTTTTCGCTGATAGCACCAATGCAAGTGCTGCAATAATGGGTATGTATACTTTTCTTGCACAATCTGGATCTTACCCCTCGGTTGGCAATGGCCAAATAACGTTCTTGTCGGGTGTATCTGCGGATGAACTGTCTGCACAGGGAAATGTTACTAATAATCCTGCCGGCCAGCAGCTTTATACGAATACACTTATGGCAAATAACGGTGTTAGCAGCATCCTTTGGGCACCAGCCTACCAAGCGATTTACCTAGCTAATGGGTGCATAGAAGGCGTGACGGCGTCAAAAGGCATAAATACAGCGACAAAGAATGAGTTTATTGGAGAAGCTGAATTTGTTCGCGCATTCATGAATTTTTATCTTGTTAATATCTACGGCGACGTTCCGTTAGTTACATCCACAAATTATACAGTTAACGCGTCTTTGCCTCGCGCTTCTGCCTCTGCAATATATCAATCTATTATTGCGGACTTAAAGGACGCTCAAAGTAAATTGCCGGATAATTATCAAATTTCATCTGGGCAAAGAATTCGAGTAAATAAATGGGCTGCAACCGCTTTACTCGCCAGGGTTTACCTATTCGAACCATCTCCGGACTATGCCAACGCTTCTTTACAGGCAAATTCGATTATTGCGAATACTAGTCTATTCAGTCTGGTCAGTGACTTAAGCAGCGTTTTTAACGCAAATGGTTCCGAGGCGATATTACAATGGAATTTAAACACTTCAATTCAACCATATAACGCCACGGCTGAAGGATATGGTTCAATTCCACCACCTGGATATGTACCGCAATACAATGGCAGTATAATTTCGCCTCAACTCCTTGCCGCCTTTGAGCCCGGTGACATGCGAAAGACAGTTTGGCTGGATACCATTTCCTATTCTGGCGTCCTTTATTATTATCCCTTCAAGTACACCATAGGCTCAAATAACTATACAGTAAATGGCAACGCAACCCAGTATTATATGATTCTGCGATTGGCGGAGCAGTATCTGATCCGCGCGGAAGCGAATGCCCACCTGGGAAAACTCCCACAGGCAATCAATGACTTGAATCAATTAAGAAATAGGGCTGGATTAGCACAGCTCAGTAGCACCCTTACGCAAGCTCAAGTGTTGGCTGCGGTTGCTCAGGAACGAAGAATTGAATTATTCTGTGAATGGGGCCACCGATGGTTAGACCTAAAGCGTACCGGGCAGATTGACTCAGTGATGAGTTTGGTCACCCCACACAAATTAGGTGCGACGAGTGGATGGAAAAGCTATCAAAAATTATATCCCATACCTACTTCAGAAATTCAAGTTAATCCTCATTTAACGCAAAATCCCGGCTATTAATTAGAAAACAAAATGAAATATTTAAAATTAATCCTTGCAGCATATTTTTTCAGTTCGCTTTTTTCATGTAAAAAAGAGGCCTACAGCAATAACGGATCGCCAACTTCGTCACTCACAATTGTAAACGCAATCGTAGGTTCATCACCTTTAATAGCTGATTACTATGGGGATAAGAATGTTAGTACTTATTATTCAACAGCTCCATCAATTCCTTTTGGATCGTCCAATGAATATGGGATAACAAGCGGTTCGGTTCCCTTTGTCATTTACCAACAATCCGATACCACTAATGCCGTTTACAGAAACAGTATAACCTTGGCAGGCCAGGGAATTTATAGTTTGTTTTTATCCGGATCTACTACAACACCTGAGTCTATTATTACAACTGATCATCCACCATACCATCCTGCTGCGGACAGCACAGTCGGGGTTCGTTTCATCAATCTGTCACCCGGCAGCAGCCCGGTAAGCGTGAATATTCAGGGGAAGGCAAATGGATCTGAGGTGCAAACTTTGGCTTACAAGAGTATAACCTCCTTCAAAAATTACCCGGCCACCTACAACGTAAGCCAGTACATTTTCGAATTTCGGGATGCTGGCTCCGGAAATTTATTATCGAGCTTTACTATTTCAGGTATCAACTATGGCGATGACGGCGATACAAACACTAACAATTATCGATGGAAAAACATCACCATAGTTTTAGATGGTTTACCCGGATCACAAGGCGCTTTCCAAGTTAATAATTATTAACACCAGCCTAATAATTATATATCCATCCAATGAGGACAAAGAATCATTGGATGGGTATTTCCGGATTTATAAAGCATCGATCATTTATGGCATGGTCGTTTGATTTAGCTTAAAACGGAACGCCATTTGGCGGATTTAAAGTAACGCCTTTTCTAAGCATTTCCGCTTTACAATAGTGGGTTTTATGATATAGGCAAGGAAATAAAATATACTACTGTTTTACCAAACGGAAATTGATATGAAGAGAATTTTTGCCATTACTGTTTTTTTGCTTTCTCATTTAGTGGCCAACGCGCAAATTGTTAAGTATTTAATATTGATCAGTATCGACGGCATGCACCCTGATATGTACCTCGATAAGAGCTGGCCGGCATCAAATTTACAGCAATTAACGAGGAATGGAACTTTTGCCGATCATATGGTTAGTGTGTTTCCGGCATATACTTATCCATCTCATACGGCGATGCTTACCGGCGCGCTACCTGCAAGATCAAAGATAGTTTTTAACCAGCCGATTGGTGATAAAAGCGGTAATTGGAACTGGTATGCTAAATACATCAAAGTGCCCACCATCTGGCAGGCCTTGCATAAAGCACGAATGAAAACTGCTGCGGTAATGTGGCCAGGTACAGTGGGTGCGGATATTGATTATAACCTGTCGGAAATATGGGATAATGACCATCCGGATGACCGCGCGACCGAAGTAAGAAAGCACACGACTCCCGCAGGGCTATATGAAGAAATCGAGCAAAACGCTACCGGCCGACTTGATAGCAATAACATGAACGATAACTATTTCAGCCTGGATGAGAATGCAGGTCGAATGGCCGCGTACATTTTCAAAAAATACAAACCGAATTTATTAGCACTGCATTTTGCGACAGTTGATGGTTTTGAACATGAATATGGCAGGGATGCGGATAGTGTTAGATTGGCCGTTGAGACCGACGACACGGTAATTGGTGACGTATTGCAGGCCGTGGAGCAAAGCGGCTTAAAAGATAGTACGACTGTGATCATCGTTGGGGATCACGGCTTTAGTAACATCAACCAAATTTTCAGGCCCAATATGCTCATTAAGAATGTTCAAGCCAGGTTTATTGCGGCGGGTGGTTCCGCTTTTTTGTACCGGACTGCGAGTACAATGAGGGAAGAAGTACCAGCTCTTGTCAAAGCGGTCATAGACAGCTTAGATAAACTTCCTGCTGACAAGCGAAAATTGTTTCGAATTGTTGATCGCAAGGAACTGGATGATATGGGTGCGGACAGTAACGCGATATTGGCTTTAGCCGCACAACCCGGTTTAGTATTCAGCGGAGCGGTGAAAGCTGGCTCAGCAGTTAATAATGGCCCTGGCACATCCATACAGCAGAACAGTTTAGCCGGTGTGTTTGTCCCGACACACGGCGGTCATCATGGATATGATCCAAATATACCCGATATGTATACTGGCTTTATTGCCGAAGGTGCTGGAATTGTAAAGGGCGGTCACATTCATGAGCTAAGGGTGACTGACATAGCGCCCTTGATTGCAAAACTTTTAGGTATCCAATTTAACACGCCTGATGGAAAATTGCCACTCGGAGTATTAAAGGAATAAAATAGGCCTTACAGCCTCGTAAGACGCTTAGCGAGTAAGCAAAGATCAATTAATAATTAGGGAAACGGGGCCGCCTGATCGGCCCTGTTATTTAAACCACTATGAAAATAAAAATTATAACAACCGCCATATTTATTCTTACAACACCCTTCGGGCTGTTCGCTCAACATAAACACAAGCCTGCAATACTACCGCTTGACCCTGCCGTACTGACGGGCAAACTGGCCAACGGTTTTACTTATTACGTTCGCCATAATGAAGAACCCAAAAACAGGGTATTGATGTACCTGGTCAACAAGGTCGGCTCAGTGCTGGAAGATGAAGATCAACGTGGACTTGCCCATTTTATGGAACACATGAATTTTAACGGTACGAAGCATTTCCCACATAATCAATTGGTAGATTATTTACAAAAGGCGGGTGTGCGTTTTGGCGCAGATATTAATGCCTATACCAGCTTCGATGAAACCGTTTATCAACTTCCGATATCATCGGATAAACCGGAAATCTTAAAAGGCGGCATGGAGATCATGCGGGATTGGGCAAACGAAGCCTTACTTGACCCGGAAGAAATTGATAAGGAGCGTGGCGTGGTGCTGGAAGAAAAACGCCTGGGAAAAGGCGCGGGTGAAAGGATGCAACGGATATATTGGCCATTGATTCTGAATAACTCCCGCTATGCAGTTCGCATACCTATCGGAATAGATACGGTGCTTGACAATTTCAATCGTTCAACAATCGCGCGCTTTTATCACGACTGGTACAGGCCCGATTTACAAGCGCTGATCATTGTCGGTGACATTAATGCCGACAGCGTCGAAAAAGTGGTGAGGCGAACATTCAGTGATTTGAAAAATCCTGCCCATGAGCGGTTGCGGCCAAATTATACCGTCCCGTTGACCGGTAAAAACCAATTTGTAGCGGTGACTGACAAAGAAATGCCTTCTACCGAGGCAGAAATTATTATTAAACATAAACAACCGCCGCTAAAAACAGCAGCAGATTATCGCGCCAGTATCATTCGCGATTTATTTAACCAGATGCTGGCTGAGCGCTACGCCGAACTATCACGGCAGGCTTATCCACCGTTTGTAGAGGGTAATGCGGGAATTTCCGGTTTCAGGGGCGGTTTGGATATGTATGATGCAAGTGTTGTTTCAAAGCCGGGCGAACTAGAAAGCGGTTTTAAGGCTGTATGGCGGGAAACCGAAAGGGTAAAGCGTTTTGGCTTTACGGCCACCGAACTGGAAAGAGCAAAAACAGCCTACCTGAACAATGCCGAAAACGAATTGAAGGAAAAGAATAAAACCAATTCAGAAAATTACGTGCAAGAATACCAAAACTATTTCCTAAAAGGGATGGCGGCGCCGGGCATTGAGAAAGAATATCAATTGGTGAAAAGTGATTTGCCGACAATTACTCTCAATGACGTTAACCGCCTGGCATCCGTCTATATTACCAATAGCAACCGCGATATATTGATCTTAGGGCCTGGAAAAGACAAAGGTATTTTGCCGAATGAGGCAACGGTCAACAACTGGCTAAAATCCGTAGCGGCAGAAAAGCTGTCGCCCTATCGGGATGAGGTTAGCACCAAACTTTTATTGGCGGTGCAGCCGGTCAGCGGCAAGATCATTGGAGAAAATTTTGATAGGGATATCCACACCATCACATTGACTTTAAGTAACGGGGTAAAGGTTATACTTAAACCAACCGATTTCAAAAATGACGAAATACAATTCAGCGCTTTTGCGCCGGGCGGCACCACTTTAAGCAGCGATGCCGATTACCAAAGCGCTGCACACGCAGCCAGCATTATTTCGTCTTCAGGTTTGGGTAATTACAATCCTACGCAACTGGACAAATACTTGGAAGGCAAAGAAGTTAGCGTAAGCCCTTTTATCTCTGAGCGTTTTGAAGGGATCAACGGCGCAGCAACGCCGAAAGACCTGGAAACCGCATTGCAGCTGGTGTACGGTTATTTTGCTGAGCCAAGAATTGACACAGCCGTATTCCGCGGGCTGATGCAACGCTCGATAGCCAGCCTGGCCAACCGTTCGGCTAACCCAACCAACGTTTTCAACGATACCGTAAGCGCCGTGTTAGGCAATTACAATTTGCGCAAAACCGGGCCTTCTGTAGCGAAGTTAGAACAGATCAATGCTGATGTCGCTTATCATTTCTACAAGCAGCGCTTTGCAGATGCATCGGGGTTCACCTTTACCTTTGTCGGCAATATTGACACCAATACAATTAAGCCATTGCTGGAAAAATACGTGGGTTCGTTACCTACGAACCACCAACATGAACAAGCAAGGGACTTAGGCGTCCACATTCCTGACGGTAAAATAGAAAAGAATGTCTATAAAGGCAGCGAACCACAATCCACCGTGCTGTTAGTTTACTCCGGCAGATTTGATTACTCGCCGGAAAATAAGATCCGGTTAGATGCGCTTAAGGAAACTTTGGAGATTAGATTATTACAGCGTCTGCGGGAAGATGAAAGCGGTGTGTACAGCCCTGGCGTTTTTGTCAATACTGGCAAGTATCCACAAGCAAGATACAGCTTTATTATTCAATTTGGCTGTGCCCCGCAAAACGTGGACAAACTTATTGCTTCAACCATGGATGAAATCAGCAAGCTTAAAGTAAACGGGCCATTACAGCAAAACCTTGATAAGTGGCGCGCCGAAACCAAATCCAGCCGGGAGCCGCAATTGAAGACCAATGGATTTTGGCTGAACTACCTAAACGGCCAATTGCAGAACGATGAAGATTTAGGCCAGGTTAACTTTTATAACCAGCTGCTGGATGATCTTAGCGTTGCGGACGAAAAAAACGCTGCAAATAAATATTTAAGCGGTGATAATTATATACGGCTCGTATTGCTGCCGGAAACCGGAACCGCAAGCAATTGACGATTATATATGAATATAAGAAATGCCACCTATCACGATGCCCCGGCCTTAAAAGGGCTTTTGGAGCAATTGGGATATACATCGCGGATAAGTATGATAGTCGATCAAATAGAAAGAATGTTTAATAAAGAAGACCACCAGGTATTCGTTTATGAGTTGAGAAAAGAAGTGGTAGGTTTTGCATCAGTACACTACCTGCCGCAACTGGCCTTCGACGGCGGGGTCATGATCATCTCCTACTTTTCGGTGGACGATGCAATTAAAGACACCGCTATCGGCGGAGAGCTTGAACAATATATTACCAAGCAGGCCAGGCTGAAAAAATGTGAGCGGATACAGGTTCACTGCTTAGACTGGCGAACACCTGCACATGAGTTTTACCGGCGGCATGGCTACACCGAATACCCTAAATATTTTACTAAGAGACTGGTTTATGGAGAATAACCTAAAAAAATAAAAGCATGAGAAAAGCATTCATAATAGTCTTGTTGCTGTTGCCCCTCATTGGTACGGCGCAGAAGACGGATTTTTCGGGAAAATGGAACCTTAATTTGAAAAAGACAGATTTATCACGGATTCCGAATTGGTTACCGACGAGGTCATTTGAAATTAAGCAGAAGAATGATGTCATTACTATTGAGGCAAAAATGTATGATGATCAGATGGACCAGCATTACTATACCGAAACCCTGCCGTTCGATGGAACAACAACGGAAACGATCACCTATGGTGACAATAAACGAATGGTTTCGATGAAATGGAATTTCGATAATAAAGGCTTTATGCTATCGGTACGGCTTGCACCAAGCGACGGGCCGAGCGGAACCGATTTTACGGAAACCTGGTCACTGGAAAATGATGGTAAAACGCTGGTAATAGACCGCATTCCGGCTCAGGCCAACGGCTATGCCTTGAAGGCTTATTATGACAAGAATTGATGGGTACTCGAATGCAGACTAACAAAGCATTTTGGAAGTCGCATTAAAGATACCGCATTACCCTCCGTTCTTTATGCTGTTTTTTTAAGTAGTTAATAAAAGAACAGTTAATAGTTAATAATAAAAAGCATTACCCCTTGAGGAAGGGTACGCTTTTGAGTGTTTAGTTTAGTTGATTATGGGGCGCTGTCCGGCGGGAAAGCCGGCAGCGTCTTTTTTTACCGAAGCATGTCAGAATTATTTGCCGCTTTTTTGGTACTCCTGGCCTTTGCCCTGTTGGGCAGAGACAAGGGATATGGCAAGTAATTATTTTTTGTAGTTGATGAATTGGAAACGGTGCACCGGAAAGTCGGCTGCACTTTTTTTGGCTTCAAAATTTATATTAACCATTGATTAATAATTACCTATAAATAAACAAACCTTAAAGTGAAGCTATATGAAACAGTAGAGTGAAAGTCGTTAGACAACAATTAAAAGAGAGTTTTTCAACAAGATTTATTAACTTATATTTGCGTATCCAAAATGTAATACGACACAGACAGACATTATTTATATATACATATTATTATAGCGTTTCACAACGCTCTCGTGGGGAAAACTGGTAATTTTTAGAACATCGAGATCATGTGCAACGCCTGTGCTAAAGCGCGGGTGTTCGCATGTCTTGTAGTTCGCCCGTTACCAGCGGTTCCCCTGCATTTCATGTGACCCCGTTGCTTTTACACAAACTGTGTAAATTCTATAAAGTCTCCGGCATCCAATACTCCCAACACCCTTCCGATTCTACTTAACTTGCCACTGTCTGGGTTGTGCTGTATGTCCGTCCGTTTTTTTAAACCTAAATAACGACCATATGAACCCAGAAACCGAGTACCTGAAACGTATTGCAGATGAAATTGCTGCGAATGAAGACCAAACTAAATATATTACCGAACCTGACCATCATTTAGAAACCGAAGCCAAACGCCTCGAAAAAGATATTCGCAATAGCCTTCTGGCGATAGACAATTTTACGCAGCGGGACACTTTTCATTTTGACGCGCTTGTCAAACTGGTGGATATTTGCGATACCCTGTTTGATATTGATGGGACAGTTAACCCAAACGTCAGCGTCCTGTTAAAATTATTAACCGCGATTAGACAGATCATTCCCGCCGAGATCAGGCCAAGCTTGCGGCTGCCGAAAGCATTTGTATTGCTTCAAAGGCAGCCTGCTACCGATTGCTGGGCAACGAACCTGGCCTTATTACAAGCGCAGGACATTGACCCCGAACTAATCGGCATTGCCGCCATACCTTTCAAAGACTTTATTGAACCCAAACACAAATTGTATTGGGGCAATTATACCTGGCTCAAAGCCTATGAGCATAAGCTGGAGGTCATGGACTGGGTACATGCGGATTGTAACAGCAAGACGGAAGCGCTGGTTTCATTACTGATTGCCAGCGGTTTGAACGACGACCGCTTCTTTATTTACTGTAAGAATATCATTGTGGGGCGTACCGCCGCAAAGACGGGCAGAAAAGAAAAGCTAAGGGAACTGGCGAACTGTCGCAAATTGATCCTGCAGGACGCCCGTGCCAAATCCGTCCCTTACAAGTATCGAATAGAGCTGCTGGTTACGCAGTTATTGGTTTGGATCACCGCCGAAGAGGAATATGTCAATGTTCATGAACCAGAACAGCCATTTGCCAAACTTCGTTTTGCTTTCACCGTCAGTAAAATAGCTTTTCTTTTTAAACTGCTTTCGGAAAAGAAAGTATTTGGCGATACGACCTTCCATGACCTGGCGCAGCAAATTGCCAGTACCTGCCTTTCGCAAAACGGCGAGGAAATACAGGCGACTACCATCATTTCCAAAGCCTATCCGAAGAAGCAGCAAATACTCGAAGAAATTGAAGCCCTTCTGGTGAGCCTGCTGGAGTATGTTCGCAGTTTTATCCGGCGGAAATAAACTTCTACCTGCTTATAAAAGCCCGTGACTTGTCGCGGGCTTTTTGCGTTGATAGGGGTTGGTGTTATTTGCAGTTTAACCTAAGCGCATATCCTTCCCGGTGGTGTTATCGCGTTGTTAACACCAAATTTTCTGGAAAAAGCCTTATTCTTTTGGGGTCAAATCAAAATTTATATAAAATGAAAAATGACTTTGACCACCACAGTTTCAGGGATTTTGAGTATATCCCCGGAATGGATGCCTGGGCGCGTGCGCGTATGTTTCAGGCTTACCTCAATGATCAAACCGCTAAAGGACAATTGAACTACCGGCTAGTGACAACGACGGGCTGCGGGCCGGTCGTTGAAATGAATGGCAAACTGCTGATCAGTTTGGTTTCCAATGACTATCTCGGTTTTACGCAGCACCCTGGAGTAAAGCGGGCCGCCATTGAAGGCATTCAAAAGTATGGATCGGGCGCAGGCGCTTCGCCTGCTATCGGCGGGCACTACGATTATCACGCTTTGCTGGAAAAAAAGATCGCTGGTTTTTTCAGGAAAGAGCACGCGATCATTTACACCACGGGTTATACTTCGAACAGCGATTCGCTTGGGGCGATCCTGACCAAAGACGATCATGTGATTTTGGATGCGGGTGTGCATACCAGTGTCATGCAGGGTTGCCAGCCTTTTAACCGAAAGACGGTAAAACACAATGATTTGGAAGCCTATGAGCATGCCTTAAAATTGTCAAAGGGTAAACACCAGCTGGTACTGGTCATCATCGACGGCGTGTATTCGCAGGACGGTGACCTGGCTCCATTGCGGGAGATTATAGCCCTCTGCAAAAAGTACGGGGCGAGGCTCATGGTCGATGATGCGCATGGCACGGGCGTAGTCGGAAGAACAGGCAGAGGTTTAATTGAAGCTTGTGACGCCTGGGAAGATGTGGATTTAATCACTGGCACTTTCAGCAAGACATTCGCGCATGTCGGCGGCTATGTAGTAGCCAATGAAGAAATGGTCAATTATTTGAAGTACCAGAGCAAACAGCATTTATTTTCAGCCAGTTCGACACCGGCGGCAATGTCCATCATAAAAGCCATCGAACTGATCGATGAAGAACCGCTTTGGATGGGGATCCTGCATACCAATATGGAGTACTTCCGCTATGGCCTGCTCAGTTTGGGACTGGATATCGGCGACACACGTTCCGCTATATTTCCGGTTCGCATCGGCGACAAGATTAAGAATGCGAAGATTTGCCACGCCTTGCAGCAAAAAGGTGTCTATGCCAATCAAATTAATTACCCCGCCGTGTCGCTTAAAGATGCCCGCATCCGGATGGGCGTAACGGCACTGCATGAGCGGGCGCACCTCGATGAAGTGCTGAATGTCTGGGAGGATATCAGGAAGGAGTTTCACCTATGAATTGCCTGAGCCAGGTCTACCGGCAGGCCTGCCGTGAGATCAGTCTGCCGCCCGTTGAAAAGGCGCTGTTCCTGAAGCTGTTGCGAGAGCTAAGCGTAAATGCCGTGAGGCGGCAGAAAGCCTGGCACGTCAAAGAGGACTTTATCACGCTATGGTTTATTTCATCCGGGCGGTTTCCCGAACTGGCGAGGGGTCCCTATGGGAAGATAATCAGCTTCTGGATAGCTAAAGTTCTACCCTTTGAACTCAGCGAAGAAGAACAAACGCTCCTGTGGAGCTAAAAAACACGATCATGAAAAAACATCAATATGAAATGATACTGGCAGCGCTGCGTTCAAGCATCGCGCTTCTTGACGGGGAGCATATAACACCATTGGAACGCCTCAAACAAACCTTGTTGCTGACCAGCGAAAAAATCAACGAGATTAAAAAGGAGGTAGTCCAAAACGGTTTTAGCTCGACAGATGAGGAAATCCATTTTTTCAAATTCGTCAAACCCGCATTTTACGCCCTGCAAATTTACGAGGTGGATATTTATAACCTTACCACGAATGTACCGCCGGGCACCAGTGAAATGCAGAAGGCCTTTTATGAGCAGGAACTCTTGTATCTGTTCCGTCTTTTCCGGACCAATGCTTTTCATTACCAGTACTTCCGGAGCGGCGCGAGGGAACTGGACGCACAATATTTTACGAGGGAAGGCCGCCCGGGCGACATTCCCGTTCTGGAACTGGCCGATCCCTTTCCGGGTTTCTCCACCCCGCTGGATTATTTGTTTGCCAAATTCATCGCCGCCGAGCGCCTGCAACATGTACTGATCGATAAACTGACGGTTTTATATGGTCACGGGCCGGGCAAAAGCGCCAAATCTGTGCCTAAACTAAAATGGACTGGCGATACCATCAACCTGGTGGAAATCGCTTACGGCATTTGGCTCACCAATCAAATCAATGACGGCCGGGCATCGATGGCTGAGATCACCCGCTGGCTGGAAGAAATCTTTGAAGTGCATATAGGCGACCCCAACCGCAGGTGGCAGGACATCGCCCGCCGCAAAAGTATCAGCCCCACCAAATACCTTGATCTGACGATTAGCGAAATAGCAAAACGCATTGATAATGAGCGAAGTTTGAACCGACAGAAACGCCGCTCCATCAAATCGTAGGTTGGTAAGGACGTTACCAACCTAATCTCCTCTCCTCCAAACTCAACCTTTGTTCCGGGCTAAGCAATAGCAAATGCCCGGAACAAAATGAGAATCACCGAACTGATAGCTACCCTTAAAACTACTACAAATGCAGGCGCTGAAATAGCGCTTGCTGTCTGCGAGCTTCTACCGGCTGGCATCACCAAAGCAGCTGCATACCGGCAATATGGCCGGACCAACATCGACCGCTGGCTTAAGGAAAATCTCATCGCATTCACGAACAAACATTTTGACCGGAAAAAGCTGGCGCAGATTGCTGCGGCCAGCAACCGGGTAACCTATCTGCCAGTGGCGGAGCGGTAACGAACGTTATTTGACATTTAGGGACGAAGCATTACCCGGCACAGAATGCCGGGAATTGATGAGCAGTTGCATGAACCCACCTGTACGTGTACAGCAAGGGCTTAGTGTAATGATCCACAGGCAGCCAGTTTTGGCCAGGTAGTTACCTACGCATTAGTCCCGGAATTCGCCCCCCGATACGCAATCATTTTGCTGTATCGGGGGGCTTTTTTATTTTATATGGAACGTCAACTTTTGCTTCGGACAGGGGCCGAACTGGGTGCAATGGTCGCCTTGATAAAGACCGGCAAACTCAAACCCTATATCACGAAGGCCGAAGCGTACCGATTGTACGGCCGCAAAAACATCGAACGCTGGCTGGATGACGGCTTACTTACGCCCCGTAAAGACGGCAACCATTCCGCAGGCTGGCGCATCGACCGTCTTGAAGCCGAACTGATCGTCAAAGCGCGCTTTTTACTTCAACACTTAGAACTATGACAACAAAAACTTCTATCCAGGCAAGGGAGATCAAGGACACGGTCTCCATCGTCGACCTGCTTTCCCGCCTCGGCTATGAGCCGGTAAAGATCCATGGCCAGGAAAGCAAATACTTCAGCATGCTGCACACGGAAACCATACCGTCCTTTTATGTCAAAGACCAATTAGGCGTCTGGTATGATCAGGGCTTAGGCAAAGGCGGTACCATCATCGACTTCGGGCTCGCCTACTGGAATTTGCCTTTCCAGGAAACACTCGAAAAAATCATGCAGGTTTGCGGCACTAACTTGCCGCTGGTGAACTACGACCGGCAGGAAAGCACCCGCAAACGCAGCGCCGTCAAAATCCCGCACTACGAGATCGAGGACATCAAACCATTAGGCAATAACCCGCAGATCACCGATTACCTCAACTATCGCGGCATCTGGCAGGCCGCGCAGGGCAGTCTTAGGGAAGTTTACTATTACGTCGAGGACCAAAAAAAACAACGCAAATATTTCTTCGCGGCAGGCTGGAAGAACGAGCTCGGCAGCTGGGAAGTGCGCAATAAATATTTCAAAGGCTGCCTCGGCCATAAAGCCATCAGCTTTATAGTGGGCGACGAAAACCGCCTCGCCGTATTTGAAGGCTATATCAATTACCTCAGCTGGCTCACCGACAATCCCGGAGCAGACGACAGCGTATTGGTGCTCAATTCCATTGCACTCTTAACCACCGCTGGCAAAAAAGCACAGCCCTATAGCTATGTAGCTATATATTTCGACCGTGACCAGACCGGCCATAACGCCA